>JAZSEM010000009.1:0-34037 GCA_045531695.1 Akkermansia sp. | reverse complement strand
TTCGAACCCCCTTGAACAGTAAAGCCCCTCTGGCGAGGGGCTTTAGAGCGGGCGATGGGATTCGAACCCACGACATCAACCTTGGCAAGGTTGCGCTCTACCACTGAGCTACGCCCGCATGTAAGTGAGAGCGGATGATGGGATTCGAACCCACGACATCAACCTTGGCAAGGTTGCGCTCTACCACTGAGCTACATCCGCGTGTCTTACTGCTTGCTCTGTCCGCCGTGTGGCGTAGGAGCGGGGCTATTATACACATCTCCATCGTAATGGCAAGACTTTTTTTGTAAATTAGTGCGATTTTTTTATTTGTGGACAAAAAAAGCCCCGCGCAGGGCGGGGCTTTTTGAAAAGTAGAGGTACGTTGCTCTATCAGTTGAGGGGCTGCATGCCGCTCTCCTGAAGCTGCTGAAGCATCTCGGGCGTCAGCTCGATGGGGTTACCCTGAGTACCGCGACCTGGCTTGATGTCAACAAGCTTGAGCTTGAAGATGAGGGTGGCATTGTTGCCGATAATGCCGGGCCCCTGTTCGCCGTAGCCCAGTTCGGAGGGAATGGTAACCTCCCACTCAGAACCGATGGGCATGAGTTTGATGGCTTCGGCAAAGCCGGGAATCACGCCGTTAACGGGCATGTCAACGGGAGTGGCGCTGGAGTCAAATACGGTGCCGTCAACCAGTCGACCTTCGTAGGTGATGGAAGCGATGGCGGCAGAGCCGTCCTTCTTGGCATCGTAGGTGCGGCCTTTACCGGCGTTAATCACCTTGTACTGCAGGCCGCTCTTGGTGGTAACTACGCCGTCCTTCTTGGCATTCTCCTCCATGTAAGCCTTGCCGGCAGCCTTATTGGCAGCAGCGGCGTCGGCAGCACGCTTCTGGAGCTCGAGCATGAAAATCTGCATGCAGGCGGCGACGTCCTTCTGGCGCATTTCCGGGTCAACCTGGTTGGCCAGACCATCGGCCACACCCTTGAAGAAAGTAGCCTGATCGAAGTCATCAGCACGAAGTGTGTTGACATCCATTGCCATCTGGGAACCGAACTGCTGACCGAGCAGGTAAGAGAACACCTGCTTAACCTCGTCGGCGGAAGGGGCAGCAGCAGGAGCTGCTGTGGGAGCGGGAGCCGGTGCGGGAGCATCCTGGGCGAACGTAAGCGGTGCCAGGGCTACCATGCCCAGGCTCAGTATTGTGCGTGTTGTGTGTTTCATGATAAGAAAATGCATTCTCAATTTTATTTGAGTTTGAAGTTGCAGCCTTTGTTCGAAATAACTGCCTTCATGACAGAATTGTAGACTTTTTCCAAATCGTCTACAGAGTCAACCTGAAATTCGACATTGTGGCTGTACGTGCCCTCGGGGAACTTTTTCGAGGGGTAATTGGCGGCAGCGCCTGTCTTGCTGTCCAGCATCTGTCGGGCGTTCTTGGCACGCTCGGCATAGCGATTGAGTTGCTGGTTGGCGTTCATACAGTAAATGCGCACGCTGTTGTTGCCGGTTGTGTCGATGGTTACCTCTCTGATAACTTGCCCCGAAACATTGTAGGTGTGCTTGGAGACCGAGGTGATAGACTCGAGCCGGACAGCTGTCATGGCGGCTTTACTATCGCCGATGGAGCAAATCCAGAAGCGATCTGATTTCAGGTTCTGGTTTTCTTTGCTGATTTCTGAAATATCCTCAGCGGAGCCCTGAGTCGCACTGAGCAGAAGTGCGCTCACAACGGTGATGATAGTGAAAAATCTGTTCATTGTTCTTTTTATCTACGCTTGTGTTCGTTCATTGTCAAGCCGAAAGTTTTACGGCAGTCTCCAACTGCGGCGGCGGGAGGCATATTCTTCTTTCGGCAGAAGGATATAGACCGGATGGCGGCTCGGGTTCAGTCGGGCAATGATGGTTCTGAGGTGTTGCTCATCCATGGCAGTGCAACCGGCGGTGGAGGAGGCCCCATCTCTGCGCCATATATGAAAGAAAATGGAGGACCCGGCTCCGACCTCAGGGGATTCCGTGTTGTGCCCGATTAGCAGCTTGATGCTGTGGGCATAGTCGTTCTGGCGCATTTGCTCCTTCTTTTCCCACGCTGTACGGGCAGGGTGGTCCAGTCGCACGTGGCGATTGTACAGGTGGGGATAGGCCGGGTCGCTTACCCACAAATCTGCCGGTCCTACCTGCACGTAGGGTATGCGGGCATCGTGTTGCACGGGCTTTTTGTTGGTGACCCACAGGCCACCCAGACTGAATATGCCGGCGGGGGAGCGAAAGTCACCCTCGCGCTTAACGGTTGCCAACCAAGGGTTACTGTGCAGGCCCAGCCCCCATACAAGACCTTTGCCACCAAGGCGCCCCTTCCACGGTCCGAGTACGCGTACCCACTGACCATGGGCATTTTTCTCCACGAGCGAGAGGGTGACGTGAGAACTGTTCCAGCCGTCTGTTATGCCGATGATGGCCTGGCTGCAATTGCGAGGAACAGAGGCATGCGAAACTCCCAAACATGTCAGCAGCGTCAGCAGAACGAAATGGAGCAGGGATTTCATGTGCGTATATTAGCGCATACTGTGAGAGTCTGCAAGTTCTCGCTGCGTCAGCCTGCTGCTGGACATACTTTGAGCAATCTATAAGATTAGGCTTGCAAAATGCGACAATCTGTCAGACAATAGGCGGTGACATGTCAGAGCTTGCCCCTGAGATATTGGCCCCTGCGGGGAATTGGGATTGCGTGCGCGCCGCTGTAGCCAACGGTGCGAATGCCGTGTATTTCGGTTTGGACCGTTTCAATGCCCGCATGCGTGCCGACAATTTTACCCGGGATGATTTGGCGGCCCTGGTGCCATTTCTGCATGAGCGTGGCGTGCGTGCCTATGTGACGATGAATGTCCTCATATTCCCGGCAGAGATGGCTGAGGCTCTGGAATATGTGGATTGTCTGGATGCTGCGGGAGTGGATGGCGTGATTGTGCAGGATTTGGGGCTGGCGGCACTCATCAGCCGTTATCGCCGTGAGGGGCGCTGGAAGGTTGAACTCCATATCTCTACCCAGATGACCGTGAGTAGCCCTGAAGCTGTGGCTTGGGTGGATGAAATGTTTGACCCTCAGCAGATTGTGCTGTCACGCGAACTTTCGCTGAAGGAAATCGCCGCCTGTGCCAAGGCTACGACCAAGCCGATAGAGGTATTCTGCCACGGGGCTCTCTGCGTGGCATACTCCGGTCAGTGTCTGACAAGTGAGAGCCTGGGGCAGCGCAGCGCTAACCGCGGTGAATGTGCTCAGGCTTGCCGTATGCCCTATAAGCTCGAGGTCGATGGGCGCCTGCGTGATTTGGGGGAACGCCGTTATATCTTTTCACCGCAGGATCTCTGTGCTCTGGATCGTGTGTCTGAGTTGCTGGCTGCCGGGGTGCGCAGCTTTAAGATTGAGGGCCGCCTGAAGAGCCCGGAGTACGTGGCCGCTACGACCCGTGCCTATCGGCGTGCGCTCGATGCCGCCCTGAATAACAAGCCGGTGCCGCCGCAGAAACTTTCTGCCGACCTTTATGCCATGCAGATGGCGTTCTCTCGCGGTTTTTCCTTTGGCTGGCTCGATGGAACCAATCACCCGCTGCTGACCCATGGTCGTTTCGGCAAGAAACGTGGTGCTCTGGCCGGTCGTATTGTGCGCGTGGGCGAGGGCTGGGTGGAGCTGGCCGGGGTGCCGGCTATTCCCGTGGCTCCGGGGGACGGTTTTGTGATAGATGCCGGGCAGGATCGCAACGATGAGCAGGGCGGTCGAATATGGAAAGTGCAGGGGGCTCGCCTGTTCTTCCATGGTAAGGGCAGCCATATCGACTGGCGTTATGTGCGCCCCGGTAATCTGTTGTGGAAGACTGCAGACCCGGCACTTGATAAGTTCCTGCATGGGACTTGGTGCAATTTCGCCCGTAAGGTCGAGGCTCCCTCTCAGGAGCTGCGGATTCATTTCAGCGGTCGCATGGGGGCTGAACTTACTGCGACTTGTCGCGGTGTGACTGTCGGGAGTGGGCAACCGCTGGAGCCTGCTGAAAAACGCCCGCTTACACCGGCTGTAATAGAAGGTCAATTCAATCGTTTGGGTGGTACCGGTTATACTTTGGGTGCATGTACGTATGAGTTGGAGGACTGCTTGATGATGCCGCTGAGTGTGCTCAATCGTATGCGCCGTGAGCTCGTGGAGCAACTCCCTGTTGCTGAGAAGAAACCGGAGCGCGCAGCTTTGGACTGGCCGGGGTGGAAAGGTGATTTTGCACCGCTTAAGGCAACCGACAAATACAGACTATCCGTTCTTTGTCGTGAGCCTGAGCAGGCTTTGGCCGCTGCCGCTGCCGGGGTGAAGCGCGTGTATTTGGATTTCACCGATTTACGTCAGCTGGCGCCCGTCGCGGAGCAGATTCGTGCGCAGTACCCGGGAACTGCGGTCTGGGTGGCTACTCTGCGTATCATGAAACCGAAGGAGGCCGGCTACTTTAAGTTTATTATGGAGGCTCGCCCCGATGGTGTACTGGTGCGCAATCATGGGGCTGCACGCTATTTCCGCGAAAAGGGACTGCCGATGGTTGCCGATTTCTCGCTCAATGCCGCTAACCCGGAAAGTGTGAAGGTGTTGAGAGGATATGGCATGCGCTCTGTCACCGTTTCATACGATTTGAATGCTCACCAGTTGGCTGACCTGCTGCGCAGTGGGTGCGGTCCCGAATTGGAGCTGACGCTGCACCAGCATATCCCCATGTTCCACACAGAGCACTGCGTGTTCTGCACCTTCCTGTCGCAGGGGCGTAACTTCATGGATTGCGGTCGCCCCTGTGAGCACCACCGTGTGCGGGTGATGGATCGAACATACGCTATGCATTATCTGCGCAGCGATGAGGGCTGTCGCAATACACTCTACAATGGTCAGGCTCAATCTGCTGCCCGTTACGTTGCGGGTATGCGGCGCATGGGGCTCACGCGTTTTCGTCTGGAGCTACTCGAGGAAAGCCCTGAACAGACAACCTCTCTTATTACGGCTTATCGCGCCCTCATGCGTGGTAAAATTGAACCCGCTGAGCTGCTGGAACAGCTCGATGCCTTGGACCGCATAGGCGTAACCGAAACGAAATAATTTTTACTCAATATGGAATTACCTGTCAATAGCCACCGTCGTGGGTTGTGGATTCTCAGTCCGCTGCTCGTATTTTTCCTCGTATATGTCGTAGCTTCTCTGCTTGCGGGCGATTTTTATAAAATGCCGGTCACTGTGGCATTCCTCGCTGCTTGTGTCTGGGCTTTTGTTGTGAGTAAGCCCAAGCCACTGAATCGATTGGTTGACCGTTTTTCTGCCGGCGCCGGAAATGCCAACATCCTGATGATGGTGTGGATTTTCATCCTCGCCGGTGCATTTACAGGGTCTGCAAAGTTCATAGGTTCGGTGGCGGCTACTGTGAATATGACCCTTTCTATCCTGCCTGCTAATATGCTGCCGGCTGGCCTGTTCCTGGCATCGTGCCTGATTTCGCTTGCCATCGGTACCTCCGTCGGTACGATTGTGGCACTCATGCCGGTAGCTTCGGCTCTGGCTGTGAGTGCAGGGCTTCCCTTGCCAATGGTGGCCGGTGTGGTAATAGGTGGAGCCTTTTTCGGTGATAACCTTTCATTTATTTCCGACACAACCATTGCGGCAACCCGTACTCAGGGCTGTTTGATGAAGGACAAGTTCCGCGCAAACTTCCGTCTGGTATTACCGGCGGCCTTGCTCGTGTTGGTGATATACGTTGTTTTAGGCTTGCAATACGATGGTGTGGTGCAAGCCGGGGCTTATGAGTTCAGTAAGGTTATACCTTATCTCATTGTGCTGATTACTGCTATCTGCGGACTGAATGTCATGCTGGTATTGGTTGTCGGCTTGTTAGCTACAGCGGTTTCCGTCATGTGCGCTCCTGACCTGCAGCTGATTGATTGGGCCGCAGCCATGGGTAAGGGCATGACCGATATGGGGGAACTCATTATCGTGACGCTGATGGCAGGCGGTTTGCTGGAACTCATTCGCTACAACGGCGGTTTGCAGTATATTATATCTCACCTGACAGCCAGAATATCTTCCGTTCGTGCGGCCGAGTTTACTATCAGCTTGCTTGTGGCTTTCGCTAACCTTTGCACTGCAAATAATACTGTGGCCATTGTGGCCGTGGGTGATATCGCGCGTTGTGTGGCTGAGCGTTTCCATATTACTGCGCCCAGAGCTGCCAGTCTGCTCGACACAACGTCCTGTATTGTGCAGGGGATTTTGCCCTATGGTGCTCAGCTGCTCATGGGGGCATCTCTTGCCGGTATCGCTACGCTTGATATCATACCCTTCCTTTTCTATAACTACGCTCTGGCTATTGCCTGCATCCTCTTTATCATTTTTAAGCGTAACTGATATCGCCATCTGAGTTTATCAAAAAATCCCCCGCTCGGTATTGAACCTGCGGGGGATTTTTTTTGTTAGTGGTGTCGATGGTGATGACCGGGTGAGTGGTACCAGCCGCCATGATGGGAGGGGGCGCTGTGGTACATGTGCGGTCCGCCGTGACGTACATGGTGGTGATGGTGGCATGCGCTCAAAGCAAGTACGCTCAAGGCTCCGATAAGCGAGATAATGATTTTCTTGTTCATGGTGTTAAATAGAATAAAGGTTAAAAACTAATAAATAGTTATCACATAAAACAAAATCAGTCAAGAAAAAAAGTTAAAAAATGACAACAAAATCGCAAATTTGGAAAAAAGGAATAAAAAAAGCCCGTCGATAGGAAATATCGACGGGCGGAAAAAAGTGGGAGCAATGGTTTACTTCTTCGCTTTGAGTGGAACGGCGTGATGCGGTTCCGGCTTGATACCTTTGAACTTCGGGTTCATGGAAGCAATGTGCTCATTTTTGATTGTGAATGCAAACGTGCCGCCTTCCGCTTTATCCGAAGCGTCGAGGATGTGGTCAAAGACGCAGATGGGTGTGTTGCCCGGGGTCTCGGGAGCCACGAAAATACCGATGGCCATGGAGGGGCGCTCAAGTCCCTGACGATCCGTAATCTTATACGTAATGGTATTGACACCACGCTTGAGACCGCCGGAAATGACATCTGCGCGGCGTTCATCATCAAACTCATGGAGCGAAATACCATTGATGGTCATTTCAATGTTACGCCCGGGGCAGTCCACGAATACCTTGCCGATAAGAACCGGTGAATTACAGGCCGGGGGAGTGGTGGGAATTCGGTCGTAGGGCTGGAATCCGTCCTGCTCCTGCAGCAGGGCGAGGTCCCTGTTGCGCAGGCGTTTGCGGACATCCGGCAACTGGCTGAGATTGAACATACGGGTCTGGTCGAGTTTCCAACGACCGCCTTCAAATACGAACTCGAGCACGTAGGCATTCTCCGCGGCCTTACCATCGCCCAGCTGCACGTTGCCGATGTAGGTGCAGGCCATGGTGTAGCCGTTGCAGCCCTGCAGGGTACCGACGTAAGCAAAGTTCTCGAGCTTGGGAGCCTCTTGCGTGACGCGGAAGAAATCGCGGGGGAAAGAACCACGCTGGGAGACGATGAGATTGCGGATTTTCATCTGGCGAGAGTTTGAGGTGGTGGAACGCCAAGCCTGCTCACTGCCACGAATAATGCTCAAACGCCATGTGTTGTATACCGTTTCGGCCGTTGTACGGGCTTTTTCCTGATCGGGGACGATAAAGCGTGTTGCAGAAACCTCCGGCGCCTTCTTTGCCTGGGTCTGCGCGACTCGGCGTTTGATTTCAGCCTCAATGGCTGCAGGGGTTGCGGCCTCTGCAGTTACTGCCAGCATGCAACCTGCGGCAATAATTGATGAAAAAATTGCTCTCATAACTGCTACCACTATACAACATGCTTGCTTTTTTGGCAAGAAAATTGCATACTAGAGTCACGTTATGACGTCTTTTTCAGAAAGCGAAGATTCAATGGCCGTTTCTGCCAGCCGCCGCATGCTGGAGGATGCTCCGTCGTTTGTTTGGAAACGCTTTTCTGACGGGCACGAACTCAAGGTCTATTTGTTTGCCCCCCCCGGGCATACCGAGATGGCATTCATGCCTGCTGTTATGTTTTTTCATGGCGGCATGTGGACGCTTGATTTCAATGAAGAGTTTGTTTCGTGGGCGGTGCATCTGTCTGAGCGTGGCATCGTGTGCCTACTGCCGGAGTACCGAACCCGTGCCAATTTTGATGTAACTGTGGCTGAAATCATTCAGGATGGACTGGATGCCTGGCAGTGGATTTACCACAATGCCGCCGGATTGGGAATCGATCAACATGCTATCACTCTGGCCGGCTCCGACGCCGGGGCCCTGATGGCGCTCAACGCAGCAATGCAGCCTATGTTGCAGACCAGACGTTGGTGGAAAATCGGCAGTAAGGATGAGTTGCCTCTACAACCTGCCTGTGTTGCTATTTTCAGAGGGTTGGTCGATGTTCATTCTCCTGAAGCCCGCATGCTCAATATTAAGACTGAGGTTAGCGACCCCGACAGTATCAATCCCTGTGCGTTGCTGCGGCGATACCTGCCACCCCTGTTTTGCGCACATGGTATGGCAGACCCTTTGCAGGATTATGCCATGCGCGAGTGGTTCTGTGAGGAATGGCGTTCGCTCGGTAATGAAGCCGAGATTGTTCTCAGTCCCGGTGCTGACCATACCCTCACGCATTTTGCGGTGAATCCTACGGCTTTTGAGCAAATTCTGCTTGCTTGGGAGCTCTTTATGTCCGAGCAGGGGATATGGCCCCCGAGCTCTGTTGAAAATCAGGCGCTCATGACCTGAGTTTTTCAGTCAACTTTTTACGTAAGCAAAAAAAGAGCCGCATTCAGCGGCTCTTTTGCATAGAGAATGTAAACACTGTTTACTTGCGATGACGGCGACGCGGCTGCTCCGTTTTGGTCGGAGCCGGGGCTGCTTCTCCCTTGGGATACCAGATGGAGTTGTCGCTGGTCACTACCACGAAACCCTGCTCAAGCAGCCAAATCATGTCGGCTGCATACGGGGCATAGGCTTCGGATGCCACCTTACGGGTATCGTCATCGGTACCTGCCGGTACGCCGGACAGCTCAGCAAACATGGCCTCAACTTTCTCGCCGGAGTGCTCTTTACTCCAGTTTACGATTGCCATCATACGGTCTGCAAGTACTGTATCTGCCGGGATTGAACGCACACGGCTCGGGCCGGTGAAGTGATTACCCTGCCACTTGTAAATCGGCATGTGGTGACGAGCCAGACCATGACAGAGATTCGGGATAAGCATCTGCGGGGAACGGCGGGTCTTGTCGGCAAGGATAGCCAGATGAGCTGCCAGACCGGGGGAGAGTATCTTTCGGGGGGTGGAACCGTTCACGAATACCTTGTCTACAGTTTCGTATACCTTGCCATAATAATTGGCCATGAAATCAGCCTCTACAGCCTTGGCATCTTCCAGCACTTCATCGCCGGCACCTTCGCGAGTGGGTTTCCAGACAGTCTTCTTGCTGGCGGCAGCAAGCCAAGCCTGCACGGCCTCTTCATCCTTGTTGAGGGTGATTCGGTTCTTGAAGGCATCCAGCGCCATGTTGGAGTACTTGGAACGATAGACGTTCATGAGGGCAGCCTGATAGCCATGCCAGTTCACCGGGCCGATGGCTTCGCCACCCAATTGGCAGGTAGCAATGGCAGTGAATGTACCCTTAGGAGCCTCGGTCTCGACCTCTTCAGCGGTGTAAAGTTCAGAGAACCAGGGGGCGGACCACATATAGCTCACGGCTTCAGCTTCCGTCAGCCAGCAGGCGCCGTCGCCACGAGTCGAGTGAATCAGCATGGGGCCGTTCTCGAGTTTCATGAACACGAGATCGTAGCGATCTTTGCCGGCCATGACGACACGGGAGAGGTCAAGCAGCGGCAGAGCTCGCTTCTGCTTAGCGATTTCTTTACTGAAAATCTCAAGGATGGAGTTGGTGGGGCGCAGTTCTACGCGGAAACCGTCTGCCGGCTGCGGCAGTTCGCGACGGGGTGCTTCATCGCGACCGTTGCGGCGATCTCTGCCGGGGCGCGGTGCACCCTTGCGGGGGCCTCGGTTATCGCGTGCAGCATCGTCCCTGTGGGGACGTGCATCACGGCGTTCAGAACTGGGCCGACGGGGCGCATTGCGACGCTCGGGGCGCTCGCTTGTTTGCATCTTCGGCAGGGACGGTGCAGTATCGGCACCCGGCTTAGCCCATGCAGGACCAAACTGGAAACCGGTCAGCTCGGAAAGGTCAAAGGGCGTGTTGCCCCCCTGTGTGCTGTCTTCCATATAGATTGATATCAGTAAAAAATCATTAACTGTCTCTAGACTACCGCTAAAACCGTCGGATTGCAATCTTTTTTTGCAGTTCGGGGCTGAAAAAGCTATCTTTTAGCAGAGTTTGACAGATTCCTCTGTTTTTTCAGCATGTTTCCTCGGTAAATTCAACGCCCAGCAGGCAGATGTCGTCGTCTTGTTCCGGCGAGCAGGTAAAGCTGTGCATGCCGGCCAGCGAGAAATCGAGCATTTCCTTGATGTTTTGCGGGGCACTCTGCTGCAGGTACTCCATAATTCTTGCCGTGCCGAACTCATCGCCCTCGCAGTTGCGAGCCTCGGGCAGTCCGTCTGTGAAGAGCATGAGTTTCATGCCCGGTTCCATGGTGTGTTCGCTCTCGCGGAAGGCTGCTCTATCCATCAGTCCCAGAGCAGGGGAGCGGCGCATGAGTGGCTGGAATGCTTTGCCATCAGCTCCCAGAATAATCGGTGCCGGGTGGCCGGCGGTGGTGATGGTAAGTCGTTTGGCCTGTAGGTCAAAGTATACATAACAGGCCGTGGTGAACATGGTGAGGTTCGCACGTTCAAAAATACCCGAAAGCTGGCGATTGAGGTTGGAAAGGAACAGCCCCGGCGTGTTTGCCAGACTCACAAACTGCTCCAGCAGACCACGCAGCATGGAGGCTATCAGTGCCGCCTGCACGCCGTGGCCCATGACGTCACATATCAGCATGCCCACACCGGTATCTCCCACGGGGAATACTTCAAAGCAGTCGCCGGCCACTCCGGCGCAGGGGCTGTAGATGTGGTGGAACAGGGCGGTGCGTTTAACCCCCGTCTCCTCGTCTTTCCATTCGCGGGGGGCTATACGCTGAGATTGTAGGGCAAACTGAATCTGACGTGCCAGGCTGATTTCCTTTTCGAGCGCCTGATTGCGTTGATTGAGCTGCTCGGCCATGCGCTTGTAGCGCCTTTGGGTTTCTATCAGTTCCGTTACATCGGAGGATATGCCTACGATACCTTTCACAGTGCCATCTGCAGCATACCAGGGGAACTTGGACAGGCGGCACCATGAACTGTGGCCACCTTTCCAGCTTTCTTTATGAATGCGGTTGGTGATGGGTTGGCCCGTGCGCATGATTTCCAGCTCTTCCTGACGGGCAACCTCCGTCGTGTCGTCCGAGAAGAAATGCGTGTCTTTACAGCCGATGAGGTCAGAGGGGGTACGGACTCCCATTTTCTTAGCGGTGGCTTCGTTGGCCATCACGAATCGGGACTCGCGGTTCTTGTAGTAAATGTTGTCGGGCAGGTGGTTAATGAGATTGCGGAACAAATCCCTGTCCTCCATGGCATGCATATCGGCCATCTTTCGGCGGGTGATATCGACCCATACACCGACGAGTTGCTTGGGCTTCTTATCACGGCCTCGCTCCAGCAGGCCGTTCACTCGAACCCATTTCCAACCTCTGGTGCGCTGATGGAGTAGGCGGATTTCAATTCTCAGCGGTGCCGAGGTAGGCCGATCCAAGTAGCGCTGAACGGCATTCATGAAGTAGTGCCGGTCCTCCTCATGAATGGTGTGCTCAGGGGTTAAGAAAATATTGGGAGCCTGTTCACGGAAGGGGATACCCATCATGCGCAGACATTGCTCGGTGTAGTAGATTTCGCCATTCTCGATATTCCAGCAATATACGCCTTCCTCTGCGGCTCGCAGGGCTTTGCGTACCAATCCCCAGTTGAATACACCGGGTACGGTATTGCGGGAATTTCTGTTATCGGAGTCGTGGCTCATCGCTATTATTTTTACGCTTTTGCCTGAATTATTTCAAGCCTAAAGTTGC
The DNA here is from genome assembly GCA_045531695.1 of Akkermansia sp. GTDB lineage: Bacteria > Verrucomicrobiota > Verrucomicrobiia > Verrucomicrobiales > Akkermansiaceae > Akkermansia. Next base: position 21,916 of record JAZSEM010000009.1, on the reverse strand, counting down.
CGAAGTATGAACTTTTTTGAGCTTTGTCGCGATGGCTTTCGGAAATATTTAACATCTCTGTATCTTCTCTGTTGACATGTGATGTTGAGAAGAGTAGAATGGACGGCGATGAAGTCACGCATGGATGAGTTTGCTGAGTGGGGCACCGAGGTGGTGTTCGGGCGGGCGCATGGTTTTCGTGCGTGGCTGATGAAGTGTGTCTTGCGCTTTGCGAGTTTCTTTTTCTACATCCTCATTAAGACTCGTCTCTTTCTGTTCCGTCGCCGACTGAAGACGGTGCATTATCTGGGCACCTTTGTGGTGAGTGTCGGTAATATTACGGCCGGCGGTACGGGCAAAACCCCGGTGGTGGAGCTGCTTTCGCGTACTCTGGCAGAGCGTGGCCGTAAATGCGCTATTCTGACGCGTGGTTACAAGAGTGAACCGCTCGATGAACCTCAGGAATGGAAGGATGCCGAGGGAAAGCCCGTGCGTAACCTGCCCAAGATTGCCAGTGATGGTGTTACTCGCTATCTGGGACCGCTCTACGCGGGCGATGAACCCTTCATGCTGGCTCGAAATCTGGATGGCGTGGCGGTGCTGGTGGACAAGGACCGTGTGAAGTCCGGCATATTCGCTATAGAACAGTTGGGGCGCAATACCCTGATTCTGGATGACGGCATGCAGTACCTCAAACTGAAGCACGAGATTGATATTGTGCTGGTGGACTGCGGTTTTCCCTTCGGTACCGGTTCGTTGCTGCCCCGCGGTACCATGCGTGAGCCCCGCTCCAGTCTGGCCCGTGCCAGCTACATCATTCTGACCAAGAGTGGTGGTAAGCCGCAGGGCGAACTGATTTCCACCATTCGCAAGTATAACAAGACAGCGGATATCGTGGTGACGAATCACGGGCCTTCGTATCTGGAGAACATTTTTACGGGTGAGCGTAAACCTTTGTCGTTCCTCAAAGATAAGTATGTGGCCTGTATGAGCGGTATTGCCCGCCCTGAGAGTTTTGAAGGCTTGGTGGAGGATTTGGGCGCTCATGTGGAAATCCGCCGTCGTTATCCTGACCACTATTGGTTTGACCAGGTTGACCTCGAGACCTTTGTGGAGCGCTGTGCTGACCGCGCCATGGATCTCATTGTCACGACGGAGAAGGATGCTGTGCGATTCCTGAAACCCGGCGAGATGGAGGTGCCGATTTACTTCCTGCGTATTCAGATTGATATTGAGCAGGGACAGGAATACTGGGATCGTATGATAGACCGTATTTGTGGTCTGGCTGACCCGCAGCCGGCACCCCAGTGGAGCAATAACGTGCTTTGAGGTTACACCCGGCACACGCCCGGGCGATTGCATTGTAGTCCGAAGAATAGGCCGGAAAGGGCGAAAATGGTGTAAGTGGTCGCCATCCAGATGTCCGGCCGTTCTGTCTGCATGATGGGGCTTGCAACCCAGGCCAGCAGGCCGCCGCCGATGAACCCCATGCCCTGTGCCAGGCCTGAGAGGGCGACTGTGGCGGCCTCGTCGGCTGCGTTCTCAACGATGAGAGTCATGCCCAGAGCGAAGATGCAACCTAAGCCCACGCCCAGAAATACCGAGAAGACGGGCCAGAGTGACAGCGATGCCAGTAACAGCCCCCAGCAGGCTGCTGTTGAAGTCAGTATCGCTGCCGTCATGAGCCTGCTGCGCCCTCCCAGCCATTCCGCCATACGGCTGCTGAGCAGGGCTGCAGGAATCTGAAATGCAGTGGAGAGCGCCAGTACCAACCCGGCTTCGACCAGTGGAAGCCCTCGCCTCCGCATGATAGTGGCCAACCATACAATCAGCAGCCATGCGCCCGCGACGCGAAAGAGGTAGAACAGGCTGACAGACCAAGCCTTCTGCTGGTGCAGCAAGGGGCCAATCGGCGCCTTGACTGTATGTTGCTGTTTCGGTTCCGTTGGGGAGAAGTAGATGAGCTCAGCCCACAGCAGTGTGGCAATGAGAAGGGGTAAGCCCCAGAACAGCAGCCCCGGCTGCCACCCACCCAGCGCCAGAGCAATGGGATCGGCCGCTCCGGAGCCCACTGCTGTTCCCAGACTCACACAGGCGGTATAGGCTCCCATCAATTGCGGAATATCGGCAGGGAACTCCTGTTTTACAATCCCCAGAATGACAGAGCCGGTAATACCCAAGCCCAGACCGCAACCAACGGTGCCGCCGTACAGCCCGACCACTCCGCCGTAACTCCGCCACACCACACCGGCGATTGCCAGTAGAAGGGCGTAGATTATCAGGAGCCGCGGGCGTATGACGGCAACCAACCTGGCTCCCAGTGGGGCCGCTGCACCCAGAGCCATAATCGGCAGCAGCCCGAAAAGTCCGCTATCGCTCACGCTCAGCCCCAAATCCTGCATCAGAAATACCAGCAGTGGGTCTGCTGCCGAGAATGACATGCGCAGATTGAAGCTTACCAGCAGAAAAATGATGATGAAATGAATACGTTGGCTGCGGTTCATGCAAGCATTATAATGCTCTGCATACTACGGTGCAATCTATCTTGCTAACGTGACGGGATGGTTTCTTCCCCTGAACCCCGCATCTCAGTCAGAAAGGAAATCAGGTTGTTAAGTTCCAGCTCGGTCGCCATCCAAATGGCGTGGTTCAGAGTATGTTGTAACGGGGGCTCCTGTTGTAACAGCTTGTCGAGCTCTTTACATAAACTCGGCAGGATTCCCAAGCGCAGGGCGCTATGCCTGCAGTCGATGCATCATCCGGAAAGAAGCCGATACGTAATTTGCGGGGATGTTTCTCGTAATCGTAAGGAGTGGCAATCGCGGTGGTCCATGTGTTCACCTCATTGCGCATGGCCTGTTGCACCTCCTGATTCCTGTAATATGTTGAACTGTCAACCACAAAATCCACAATTCCGCCGCTTTTTGTATGTTTGCATCCAACTTCCCTCGCTTTTTTTGAAATAAGTACTTGTCAAAGCAGCCGTACAGGAGTACGATATTATCGTACACCTGTACGATGATGAAAGTGGACGCCAAAGAAAAGCTGAAGCGCATAGGGCAAGCCTGGCTGAGCCGGGGCGGGATACGCAGTCTGAAAATACGGCCGATATGCGAGGAAGCCGGGGTGAGCCCCGGCACCTTCACCTCGCATTACCGCACGCTGCGGGAGTTCAAGGAAATCATCCTGAGCGAATGGTATGAGCCGCTGCGGGAATCGGTTGAGCGCGAGAGTCTTGCTCATGGCAGCTCTTTGGAAGTTCTGAAGGCCGAGCTGCGGGCGTCCATCGGGTTCATCTGCCGTAATTCCGCGGTACTGGTGCAGCTGTATATGGACGCAGCAGCGGGCGAAAAAAGCGTTATCGCGCTGTTTCAAGAGACGCGACTCACCCACCTGGCTCACATACGCCGAGCAGTTATACAGGCCAGTAAGGATGGTTACCTGCTTGCAGCCGACGGAGATGCACTATTATCCTACCTGATGGGGGCCATAGGTCTGCCTATCATCGTCTTTCAATCCATGAACGGCAAGTTACCGCAAGAAATCAAACTATTGGAGCGATTGAAGCACTCGGCCGGCGAGGTCGCAACTCTGGAACGAATGGAATGGGCCATCAACGGAATCCGCTTATGAAAACTTTACTGAGAATCATCGTGTTAGCACTTATTCTCGGCGCGGGAGCTTATTTCGGGCTGAGGCAGGCACCTGGCAACACTCAGGGATTGACCCTGAACGGCAATGTGGATATACGCAGCGTCGATGTCTCCGGCCGGGTGGCGGGACGCCTGCAAACGCTGGAGGTCGATGAGGGGGCCATGGTCAAAGCCGGTACAAGACTGGGACAACTCGACCCTCAACCCTACGAAATAGCCCTGCGACAGGCCCGGGGGGATGTCGCCGTGGCACAGGAAGCCATCACCACAGCAGAAGGCAATGAGAACGCGGCACGGGCCTCGCTCCAACTGTTGCGGGCAGGTTATCGTCCGGAGGAAATAGAGAAAGCGCGAGCGGAACTCGCCGCGCAGGAGGCCTTACTAGTCAATGCTCAGCAGGAATTCAAACGCCAACAGAGCCTACTGAATAACCGAGCCGTATCTCAGCAGGCGTTTGACGATGCGCAGAAAACACTCGACACACAGACACAAGTCGTTGCTGCTCATCGTGCAGCCCTGAGCATGCTGAAAGCCGGCTACCGTCAGGAGGAAATAGAACGCGCAGAGGCTCAACTACAGGCTGCAACCTCTGCCGTTGCAGAAGCCAGGGCACGGCACGCCGCAGCCCTCGTGCGAGAGGAACAGGCTGAGCTCAATCTGGCAGACACCCGGCTCACGGCTCCCTCAGACGGCATTGTGACCACTCGTATAGCTGAACCCGGCAGCATGCTCCAGGTCGGGGCTCCCGTGCTGAGCATTTCTCTGCGCTCGCCGATTCGGGTGCGTGCTTATGTGGACGAAATCCATCTGGATGCCGTAAAACTCGGCATGTCGGTAAACGTGAGGACAGACGGCGGGACTGAATGCCACGGCACCGTGACCTACATCTCACCGCAAGCGGAGTTTACCCCCAAAACCGTGCAGACCGCCGACATCAGAACAACTCTGGTATATCGTATTCTCGTCACTCTGGATCCCGGAGCGGAGCACCTGAATGCCGGAGCCCCCGTCACCGTTATCATCCCCTGATTTTCCAGCCATGAGTGCCCGCCTCGAAGCCCTCTTTTACCGGTACAAAGGTGCCGATAGGGACACTCTGCGCGGAATTTCACTGGAACTTCACCCCGGCGAAATGCTGGGGCTTATCGGGGCCGATGGCGCGGGCAAAACCACTCTGCTGCGCACCATGGCCGGACTGCTGCGCCCGACAGGGGGCTACCTGAGCATACTGGGTAAAGACCCGCTGAAGCAACACACGGAACTCAGTCCGAAAGTCGGCTACATGTCGCAGAGGTTCAGCCTGTATGAGGATCTCACCGTGGCCGAAAATATGCAGCTCACCGCAGGGCTGAGGGGGATTTCTCCACAGCCGGAGGAGACGCAACAGCTCTTGCAGGCGGCAGGCCTGGTCCCCTTCACCCGGCGCCGGGCCGGGCAACTTTCCGGTGGCATGAAACAAAAGCTCGCGCTCATCTGTGCCATGCAGGGGGATGCCGAGCTCCTGCTGCTGGACGAGCCGGGCGTGGGCGTAGACCCCGTATCTCGCCGCGAACTGCGGGCGCTCATCGAGCAGAGCCGCACCGCCGGGCATACTATTGTATGGGCCACCGCGTATCTGGACGAGGCCGCATACTGTGACCGTGTCTGTATTCTCCACGAAGGTCAGGTTTTATACCTCGGCCAACCCGATGCATTGTTGCAGCAGGTGCGCGGCAGAGTGTTTGCCGTACCCAGCCCCACAACCAAACGACTGCCCACCCTGCGCAGCCTGAAGGCAAATGCTGCGGTAATGGACGCCATGTTGGAGGGCAACCGAGTGCGCGTTCTTCTGAAAGAACGGCATGAAAGCACGGCTGAGCTACCACACCATGCGGAGCAAGTGGAACCCAACTTTGAGGAGGCCTTCATCAACCTGATAGGCGGCATGAGAACAACTCCGTCCAAATCGACGGAAACGACCTCTGCCGCTCTGCAACCGATAGTTCAAGCCCCCGATGAAGTGCTGATTACCCGCGACCTCACTAAAAAGTTCGGCGATTTTGTGGCCACGAACAAACTGAACCTGAGGGTACGCCGCGGGGAAATCTTCGGCATACTGGGAGCCAACGGCGCGGGCAAGACTACGGCCTTCCGCATGATATGCGGGCTGCTGCCGGCCAGTAGCGGCAGCGCAGAACTCATGGGGCTTGACCTGCTGCGAGAGCGCCGCAAAGCCAGAGAGCAGCTCGGCTACATGGCTCAGAAGTTTTCCCTATATGCCAGGCTCACCGTTCGGCAAAATCTGTTTTTCTTTGCTGCCGTGTACGGACTGAAGGGCAACACCAAGAGCAAACGAATATCACAAGCCATTGAGCGATTCGAGTTGGCACCCTATCTGCATGCGCCATCCGGCGGACTTCCCGTGGGACTCCGACAGCGGCTTTCCCTGGCCTGCGCCACTCTGCACCGCCCGTCATTTCTGTTTCTCGACGAACCGACATCGGGTGTGGATCCCTTTGCCAGACGTTACTTTTGGGAGCTTATCAATGAGTGGTCCGCTCAGGGTATTACCATTATCGTCACAACACACTTCATGGATGAGGCTCAATACCTGCACCGCATGGTCATCATGAACAAGGGCGAGGTGATCGCTCAGGGAACTCCCGAAGAACTGAAACAAGCCGCAGCAACCGATTCCACGCCTCATCCCACCATGGAGGACGCCTTCATACACTTCATTCAGCTCCACTCATGAAAATCCTCACCATATTGCTGCGCAAAGAGTTCCTGCAATTATGGCGGGATGCCTCCTCCTTTATCCTGGCATTTATACTACCGGTGCTCATGATGCTGCTGTTCGGTTTCTGTATCAATATGGACTCAAGCGTCACCTCCATTGCCGTGGTGAGTGAGGATGAAAGCCCGCAGGCGCACCGAGTGATAGAAAAGTTAACCGGCTCACCGCACATTTCGGCCTGCGTTACAACCAATCGCCAACAGGCCTTTGACATGTTGCACCGGGGCAAGGTTCAGGGCGTGATTGTCTTTCCCGTGCATGCCTCGCGCCGACTGGCTCGACAACAAGGGGGAGCAGAAATTCTGATAGCAACTGATGGCTCCTCACCCAACACCGCACAATTCACCGCACTGTACCTGCAAAGTATCGTGACCATGGCACTCGGGGAAAACCGACCGACAGCGGTCGATATCAGGAGCAGCTTCCTGTATAACCCTGCTGCTGAAAGCCGCCATTACATCGTCCCCGGAGCCATTGCCCTGGTACTGGCCATGGTGGGCACCTTTCTCACCGCCATGGTAGTAGCGAGGGAATGGGAACGCGGCACCATCGAAACCCTGCTGGCAGGGGCTATATCGCGGCTGCAGTTTGTGCTCTCCAAGCTCATTCCCTATTTTCTGCTGGGCATGGGTACTATGTTGGTATGCGTACTGTGCGCCACCTGTATACTGCAAGTACCCATGCGAGGGTCGATCTGGCTCATCTTCGGCATAGCGGGTTTGTTTCTGCTCAGCGTGCTGAGCGTGGGGCTGCTGGTATCCACCCTGGTGCGCAACCAGTACAGCGCCTCTCTGATATCGCTCATGGTGGCCATGCTGCCCTCCATGCTGTTCTCGGGCTTCGTATTCGAGCTCAGTAGCATGCCCTCGTTTGTGCAAGCCATCAGCTACTTCATACCGGCACGCTATCTGTGCACAAGCCTCACGCCGCTCTTCCTTTCCGGCTCAGCCGGGGGTGTTCTGCTGTTGAATGTTGTGTTCATGAGCCTGTCCGGTGCCTTCTGGTTCATCCTTGTTCTTGCCGTCACCCCCAAACGTCTGGATTCATGATTTACCGCATCATAGCGCTTATCATTAAGGAACTGCAGGAACAGGTCAGCTCCGCTCGCGGAGTGGCGGTTCTAATTGTACCCATCCTCATACAGACGCTCATTTTCCCCTTCGTAGCTACACAGGACATCACCAACTGCAAGGTCGCCGTCTATTGCGAAGACTCCGGATCGCAGGCAGTCGAATTTCTGCAACGACTCAGCGCCGCCCCATACATCTCAGAGGTGCAGATGCTCTATGGTGACGAGCAGCTCAGACAGGCCCTGGATAAGCAGCTATGCATGGTTAGCATCCATATTCCCCCGACCTTCTCGCGGCACATCGCCCGCGGCGCCGCAGCCCCGATTCAGGTGATCGGCGACGGGCAGCGCTCCAACAGCTCCCAGATTGCGGTAGGCTACGTTTCCGCCATCCTGAATGAACTCTACCGACCGTCAACAAGCGCGACTACCCCCATTGTACGCCACCTGTACAACCCTAATCTTTCCTACAAATGGTTTATTCTGACCTGCCTTTTCGGCATGCTGGGCATGATTACCAGCATGAACATATCGTGCATGGCTCTGGCCAAGGAACGCGAGGCCGGCACTTTCGAGCAATTGTGCGTAACCCCGCTGGCAACGGTTGAAATGCTGGCAGGCAAGGTGGTACCCGCCACCCTGATTCTCATGGTGCAATGTTGTGTCATCTTCGCCGTCGCGACACTGGGATACGGCCTGCCGGTGCAGGGTTCGGTGCCGGCTCTGTTCTGCTCTCTGGTCATTTACTCACTCGCACTGGCGGGCATCGGATTTTCCATATCCTCCTTCTGTTCCACTCAGCAGCAGGCCTTCATCGGCATGTTCTGCTTCATGCTCCCGGCGGTGCTGCTGTCCGGCTTTCTCGCGCCCGTAGAAAACATGCCCGATATCCTGCAATATCTCACCCGCCTCAACCCGCTGTACTACATCTTTATCATCACACGCGGTATCTTTCTGAAAGGATACGATTTCGCGGATATCATTCAACCGCTCACCACCCTTCTCGCTATGGGAGCTGTGACCATGCTGATTGCCTACACCACCCTGCGACGGAGTTGTTCATAGCCGGCAAGCACAGCCTGATTGCCCTTTACCAGAGTCTCGCAGCCAACTCAGCTTTCTGGTGCCTGCGCTAAGCAAACATCGAGGATGGCATCAGAGATAGCGTCTGCGACTTTGTCCGGGTGGCCTGAGCCCATAGACTAAGGAAAGCTGCGTAATGTGTCGGGGCTTTTTCATGGTGTGGTGTAGTTGGGTATAAAAAGAAGAGCGGTCGCTACTGCGAGTGTAGCGACCGCTCAATGTCATTAAACGGTGACGGGCTCGTTTTCCCCCTCATCCTCCGGCTCTTCTTCTTCGGATTCGGGTTCCATCATCATTTGCTCCTGTTCCTGAATCATGCGCAGCACGCCCTCGGGGTCGGCAAACTCTTCCTCCAGTTTTTTGAGCGCCGGCTTTTTCTCTTTTTCCGGGTAACAGTAGTGAATGATTTTTGCAAAGCATGCTTTGACCTTCAGCACGTCTTCGACAGTTTTGATGCCGGCAGCCTGCAGGCCATTGAGCTCATCGAGCAGCAGCTGGGTCATGTGCGGACGAATCCAGTTGCAAACTCCGGCACTTTCCTTTTTCAACAGGCTGTTGAGGTACTCAACCTGTTTGTCAGTTCCGTTGATGGCTTCAACTTCTGCGCGGATTGCGGCTATGCGGTCGTAGTCCTTTTCCGTCAGTTCTACTTCCTCAACACTTTGCTGGGTAGACTCCTCTGCTGCCTGTTGCTCGGCGCGTGCCTGCAGAATCTGCTGCAGCATACCGGCCGGGTCTGCAAATTGCTGCTCCACTTCGGCCATTGCCAGCTTGCGTTCCTCTTCGTTAGGAATCATGTCAGCCAGCTGGGTAATGAGCTTTTTGGCTTTCTGAATGTCAGCCTCTGTTTCGGCTGTCATGAAGATGTCGTCGAGCATTTTATTGATAACCTGCGCTTTGATGGCGCGCAGCAGTTGCTGTGTTTCATCCAGCAAATCGCGGGTCATGCACTCATCGAGAGCAACCAGCAGTTTGTCGGGGTTGCTCTCGTAGATGAGTAGCTCTTTCTCTATGGCCTGCCATTCCTGCATGGCCTGCGGGGAGAAACCGGTGTAGCCATCAGCCGGTTGTTCTTCAGCCTGAGTCGGAGCGACTTCCTGTGCTGCGGCAAGGTTCAGCAAAGACGCGCCGAGGCAGAGAGTGGTGATGAGGTTGCGGAACATATAGACAAGAGGTTACTTGCGCTTTCTGGACTTCAGGGCTTTGAGCGTCGCAGCAGGATTGGCAAGATAGTTCTCGATATTCTTCATTGTAGCAGCGCGATACTGCTCAGGCATGCAGTTGACCAGTTCAAGCAGCAGGGGCTTGAGGGCAAGGATGTCTTCTTCTGTCTTGGCTGCACGCTCGGCCTGAGCGATTTTGGCGCTCAGAATCTCGAACTTAACCTGAAGAAGTGTGTCTTTGTTTGCTCTGCTGACAACTTTGGGCAGGGCATTGTTTACGATGGCAAGGGCGGCGTCCGGAGTTTTGCAAACCATCAGTGCCTGCTTCGTTTCGTTCATGACGGCAGTCTCCTTGAGGATATTCTGGGCACCGGTCTCATTGTTGGGGTCGAGAGCTGAAATCTCGTCAATCATGGGAGCTGCCAGAGCCTGCATGGCGGAAGGTATGCTGTTATAAACAGTCAGCAGAGCCTTGGCTTTTTCTGCGCCCTGCAACTTTTCAGCTTCGGCAAGCGTGCGCCCATTGGCCAGAGCTGCATCGAGCGGAAGTGTGGTAGATTTAAAATCAGGCTGACCACCAACAAAACCACCCAGTATCTTACCATCGGCATTCAGAACCATGATGGTCGGGAAACCGGATACCTGATACTTATCGCACACAGCGCGGTTCTTGGCGGCGTTCTCGGCGCCACCTACACGGCTTACGTCGTTCGGTACGTCGATTTCTACCAGCACGAACTTGTCTGCTGCGTATGTTTCAAATTCAGGAGTGTCGAACACATTCTTCTTCAGGCGAATGCAGTAACCGCACCAGTCAGAACCGGTGAAATCCACAAGCACGGCCTTGTTCTCGGCTGCTGCTTTGGTTTTGGCAGCTTCGATGTCAGTCATCCACTCTGCTGCGAATGCCGGTACCACGATGGCTGCCAGCCCTGCAATTAACAAGTTCTTGAACATGCCCTTATTATGAGCCTTTTTCAGAGCATGCGCAAGCTTATTTTTTGCCATGCGTTAGGGAAAGCCACAGTTAATTGTTGTGCCGGGGTATTTAGCCTGTCAGAATGGCGATTTCTGCGCCATCATACACACTACACGCTTGCCATGTCATGGGTTTGGGTGTAAGATACCCGCGTAAAATTATGAGTGCTCTCAAAGATCGTTTGTTCGACGAAATCCTGCAGGCCCGCCAGCGCGTGTATGCTGTTGGCGAGCCTACACCCCTTCAGCGTCTTAATTTGCCCGGGGTGGATGCTGTGGTATATGCCAAACGCGAAGATTTGGGGCCGATTAAGGCCTATAAATGGCGAGGCGCCTACAACTGCATGTGCAAGCTCACTCCCGAGCAGCGTGCCGGTGGCGTAGTAGCGGCCAGTGCCGGTAACCACGGGCAGGGGGTGGCCCTTGCGGCCCGCCGTCTGGGGTGCAAAGCTCATATTTTCATGCCACGTTCCACGCCGATAGTTAAGCAGAATGCTGTGAAGAGCCATGGCGGTGACAATGTGGAGATTGTGCTTATTGGTGACTCCTACGATGCGGCCTCTGCTGCTGCCCATGAGTTTGCCGATGCGAACGGACTCACCTTCGTGCACCCCTACGATGACCCTGCAACCATGGGTGGGCAGGGCACTCTGGCCGATGAGGTTGTGATGAGTGGGCACGGTGCCTTTGACCGCGTGTACTTGCAGATTGGCGGTGGCGGTCTGGCCGCGGGCTGTGCCTGTTGGTTTAAGAAGTTCTGGCCTGATTGCAAGTGCATTGGCGTGGAGGGCGTGAAGCAGGCCAGCATGAAGTTGGCTGTTGAAAGTGGCGAGCGAAAGGCTCTGCCTTACGTTGACGTGTTCTGCGATGGCACGGCCGTGCGCATAGCCGGTGAATATACCTTTGAGCTTTGCCGTGAGCTGCTCGATGGCTTTGTGACTGTGACCAATGATGAAGTCTGCCAGGCTATCCGCTCGCTTTGGAACGGTTTGCGCGTGGTGCCCGAGCCCTCGGGGGCTATGGGCTTGGCTGCTCTCTTGCAGGATTGGGAGGCCGGTAACATTAAGCCCGGTGAGAAGTGCTTGGTGGTGCTCTCCGGTGGTAATATGGATTTCTCCCAGCTGGGCGTGGTAGCTGCTCGCGGTGGCGTGAGCGAGACGAACCGCACGCTGCGTTATCTGCGTATTCCCATGGAGACTAAGCGTGGGCAGATTCTCAAATACCTCAATCACATACCCGAAGGAGTGCAGCTGATGGATGTGCAGTTCGGTCGCCTGAATGGCGATATTCAGCACCCTGTGTTCGGTATACTGGGCACGGATGAGCAGTTCGCTGAGATTGAAGCGGGCTTGGCTCAGCGTGGTTTGGCCGCCGAGGATGTGACGAACGACGATGATGTGCGCTTCCGCATGATTTCCTACGACCGTGTGCACCTGAGCCACCCGGTTTTCTTCGTGATTGAGTTCCCGGAGCGCCCCGGTGCCTTCCAGGAGTTCATGAGTGGTGTGGGGCGCTATGCTAACCTTTGCTACTTTAATTACAGGTACTCGGGTGAACAGGTCGGTCGCGCTATGGTGGGACTGGAGTTCCTGACTGTGGAGGATCGTGAGGCCTGTCGTGCTTTTGCTGAAAGTATGAAGGGTACCACCATTCAGAGTATTAAGGAGATGCCGGACAATGTGCGTCGCCGTGTGCTCGACAATATGTCACCCATGCAGTAAGAGTATGCTGATATTGGCTTCGCAGTCGCCGCGACGCAGTGAATTGTTGCGTCGCGAGGGGGTGGACTTCACGGTGGTGGTGAAAGACACGGAGGAGGAGCACGATGCTACGCTGGCTCCGCAGGTTCTCTGTGCTCGCAATGCGGCCGCCAAGGCTGAGGCCGTGGCGATTGATTATCCGCAGGCCACCGTGCTTGGAGCAGATACGTTGGTGTTTATTGACGGTACTCCGCTGGGTAAGCCTGCCGATGAGGCGGAAGCTCTGCGCATGCTCACGCAATTGCAGGGGCGAACCCACTGTGTGTGTACGGCTGTAGCTGTCATTCTGCCCGGTGGCGAGCGGCGGGATTTTGCAGAAATCAGCTATGTGACCTTCCGCTCATTGAGCGAGGCTGATATACGCCGATACATGCAGCTGGTGCATGTTTATGACAAGGCCGGAGCCTACGCCATTCAGGAACACGGCGAGCTTATTATTGAGAAGATTGAGGGTGACTACGACAATATTGTCGGTCTGCCTGTGACTCGATTGCTGCAGGTGCTGCGCGGCTGAGGTTTTACTTCTTGTCAGCCGGGTACAGGTTGATAACCGTGATTTCGGACGGTACACCCAATCGCAGGCAAACGGGTGTCCACAGGCTGGTACCGGGTGAGACGTAGAGCAGCATTCTGCCCACTTGGTAAAGACCGCAGGCGTAGCCGTTGTTGAAGCGGGCTACCAATTGCTGAAGGCCGGGGAACTGCCCGCCATGTGTGTGGCCACTTAACTGCAGATCAATGTCGTAGCCTGCTGCTGTATCTGCCACGCGTGGCTGGTGCGAGAGTAGTACGACAGGGTAGGTGCGCTCGTTTTCACCCCTCGGTGCGGCAAGGTCTCCAATCGTCGGGGCTTTTATGCCGGTACGGCGTACCATGGGATCATGCAGACCTATCAGGCAGAGTTCTTTGCGCACGCCGCCTTCGAGTGCCACACTCAACATTTCGCATTTTCCGTCGATGAACTCCACTCCCAGGGCTTTCAGGTATCCCAACCAACCGGTAGTGCCCCAGAAATAGTCATGGTTACCCGTAACGGCGTATACACCCATGGGGGCCTTCAACTCGCGCAGCGGTGTGAGTGCTGAACCGCAATCTCGAACCGACCCATCGGCAAAATCGCCGGTAATCACTACAACGTCGGGCTGCAACTCATTGGTGCGGCGTACGATATCTTGGTAAAACTCTGCGTTCTTGGTGCTGTCGGCATGCAGGTCGGTGAGCTGGACCAGTCTTATGGGGGCTGTCTCTGAGGGCATGCAGTCCACAGACAGGTTGATGCTGTGAATCACCGGTGCTTTGATGCCACACCATGTACCCCAAGCTGTTACGCCGAGAGCTGTGAGGAGAAGTACCAGATTGATGCGGTTGTTGTGTCTGCGCCAGCGGCGTCTGCGGGGCTTGAGGCCGGTATATCGTAGCAACAGGTAGAGGGGAAGTCGCAGGGTGTCAGCTGCCAGTAGCAGCAGGGCAAAGGCAAACACGGCGCAGAACAGCCAGCAGCCACTCCATACCAGTTCGGCCGGCAGATTGGGGGTGAAGAAATTGCGCCCTTCCAGCAGGTAAAAAAGATGAAACTTGTACGCAGCGGTCACGGTAATGAGACTCAGTGCCAGTTTGTTTCCCCAATGTGTTTTCAGCGGGAATATAGCCCTTACGATAACGTAAATTGCTATAACAGTGGCCAGTATGGATGCGTATAGAAACATGGTGAAGCGGCGCCTAGTGTAAAGGCTCAGTAGCGGTATGTCAAGAACATATCGCGCTTGCAATGTGTCTGTAAATCTGGTAGAATGCATTCATGAAGTTCCTCATCACCGCCGGGCCTACGCGCGAGGCCATCGACCCAGTTCGATACCTGACTAACCGTTCATCGGGCCGCATGGGCTATGCTCTGGCCGGTGCTGCCAGGCACGAGGGGCATGAGGTTCTGCTGATTTCCGGGCCTACCACGCTCGATGTGCCCGCCGGTGTTGACTTTATTCAGGTGGAGAGCGCTCAGCAGATGTATGATGCCGTGGGGGATATGCTGAAGGGGGTGGATGTGGCAATTCTCTGCGCTGCTGTGGCAGATTATCGCCCGGTAGCCTGTGCGGAGCAGAAGATTAAGAAAAACTCCGAGCGTATGGTGCTGGAGCTGGAGCGCACTCCCGATATTCTGGGGAGCATGCGCACGCTCTTCGGGTTTGAAGGTAAGCTGATAGGATTTGCTGCAGAAACTCAGAATGTGGTGGATTATGCACGCGGCAAACTGGAGCGCAAGCAATGTGATTTCGTGGTCGCCAATGACGTCTCTCAACCCGGTATCGGTTTCGATTCCCGGGAGAATGCCGTGGTGTTGGTCTACCCCGACCGCGAGGTGTATCTGGAGCAGGATACCAAGGAGCACATCGCCATGCATATCATCGAACACGCTGTCCTACTGCCATGACCGTTACCATGGAAATGCTCGGTTGGAATGCCGAGCTCGCTGCTGCTTTTGCCGCTCTGGAGCATCCCGAGTGGTATCCCGCCCGTATTATCCGCGAAACAAAAATCAACTTTACTGTCATTGCCAAGGGGAAGGGCGACCATGAGGTCGTGCTCAGTGGCAAGGTGTGGCATGATGCCGTGAGCGATGCTGACCTGCCCACGGTGGGCGACTGGGTAGCCGTTGACCCCGGGCAGGGGAAGGATTTGCCTGTTATCCGTGCGCTGTTGCCGCGTCGTAACCGTTTCTCCCGCAAAGCTCCCGGTAAAAGCTGCGCGGAGCAGGTTATCGGTACTAACGTGGATATGGTTGTGGTGGTGACGGATGCCGACAGCGACTACAATATTCGCCGTATCGAGCGTTACCTCACTCTCATCCGCAAGTGCGGGGCTAAGCCGGTGGTGCTTATCAACAAGGCCGATATCGTACCCGAAGAGCAGATGCAGCAGGCCTGCAACGAGGTCGCGGCTCTCGGGGTGGAGGTCTACCCCATCGTGGCGCACTGGAAGAAGGGGTATCCCAAGTACCTGCGCCGTGTGCCCAAGGGTACTACCATTACCGTTGTGGGTTCATCGGGTGTGGGTAAGAGTACCTTCGTGAACTCCCTGCTGGGCGATGAATGGCTCGAAACCGGCGGTGTAAATGCCGTGACGGGCAAGGGACGCCATACTACCGTGGCACGTGAGCTGGTGGTGCTGCCCGGTGGCGGTGTGCTTATCGATAACCCCGGTATGCGCGAAATCCAGATGTGGACCGATACGGCCACCCTGCGTGCTCAGTTCGATGACCTGAGTGCTCTTGCCAATGAGTGCCGTTTTGCTGACTGCTCTCACCGCAAGGATGCCGGTTGCGCCATTCGTGCCGCTCTTGAGTCAGGCACTCTTTCTCCCGAGCGTTATGAGCACTTTCTGAACCTCGATGCGGAAATTGCGGAGCTGAAGCGCCGCTCCGCCAAGCGACAGATGACCTTGGAGCGTGTATCCCGACGCGAAAAGCGTAACACGATGCGTAACAGGGACGACCGCGAGGATATGCGCCGCGATTTGCACCCCAATCGCCATTGATAATACCCGCTCACTTGCTTTAACCTTAGCCTGCCGCAGGTAAAAAAACGGCAGTCAAGGAGCTCTTATTCCTTTAAAAATGAAAAAAAAGCAAAAAAATTGCCTTAGGAACTTGAAATGTTCTGACTGTTATGGTAATATCTAATCATGGACATCCTCCGCGTACACGGCATGAAGTGTGCCCATACGCCAAGGTGTCAAACGACAGAAAGCACGTCACATGTTAAGTTCAGCTCTTAATCCCGATCGCGCCACTCTTAACTTCCTCAATGCCTATTCTGAGGAAGTGCGTAACGAAGGTGAAAAGCTCCAGAAAGAAGGAGCCGTTACGCAAATTTTCGGTAATCACCTTTTCATTCAGGGAAGGGTGGAGACTCGTCATGGCATTTTCCGTACCAGTTTGCGCCTGCAGGGCAATCGTTGGTTCGGCTCCGCTACGGCCGAGGATGAAGATATAGCCGGGGCATGCCTTATCGCCACCATGATTGAGCGCATGTACCGTGGCACCAGCATGCCGGAAAGCCCGAATGAGCTCAATGAAATCCCCCTTACTGATGTGCTCGAGGAAAAGCTTGACCGTGACCTCGACCAGAAGGAAATAGACTTTGTGACCAAACTCGAGAAGCGCTATCGTCGCTTTGCTATCGAGCAGGAGATTCATGACCACGACCTGGTGCGCCTGAATCCCCGTTGGGATATCACAGGGTACGAGGCTCTCGACCTCTGGCCCACGCCCCCGCGCAATATTCTGGAGTTCTGGAACTATATTGCCTACGCCTTCACCAAGAAGCGCATTGCCTACCCCGATTTCATGAACGTTGTCACCGACCTGGAGAAGGTGCAGCGTAAAATCAGCGAGTGGGAGCGCGAGAAGGAAATCGGCACATGGTACGAGCGTATTCAGAGCGTGAATGAGCGCCCGCCGCAGCCGCCGCGCCATCCCATGCACATGCGCCTGGTTTCCACTATCAACGAGGCTCGCTTTGAGTTCCGTTACACCGACAAGGATGACTGGACCCCCATTCGTGAGCGTGGTCAGCTGGATGCTCTGTTGGCAGAGTTCCTGCACGGTGCGCTGAAGACCGACCCGCAGACCGATATCCTGCTCAATGTGTTGCGCGATTATGCCGACCGTGAGGAGACGGTGGTGCTTGACCTCGATAAGGAGGCCGCCTGCTGCGTGATGAACCGCCTGTTCCACCAGCCGGCTCTCAAGGGTTATCTGGTCAACCTCGACGAGTGCTATTTCAAGGTTGTTAAGGAGCCGCTGAAGTGGATTTGTATTGATGACCCCATCGTGCCCGACTGCTATGGCCTGCAGCTGGTGACCGCTGCCGGTGTGCACGTAACTCACTCGGTGCGCCAGTTGCCCGGTCAGGTGGAGCTCTACCAGTCAGACGAAACTGTATTCCCCGGCCCGCCCAAGTGGCTGGAGAGCACCGAAGTGGAGCCCCGCTACTCCATTCCCAAGTCTGTGATTGACAGCTTGGATGGTGTGGAGTTCCTGCGCAAGATTGGTGCCACCCTGCCACCCAGTATGGAAGAGCGCGTGGTGGACATCGAGATGAAGCCCACCTTCAGCATGAAGATTGTGCGTGGTCTGACCAGTGCCGATACGGAGCACGTGCTGCTTGAGGTGAATGCTCAGGACGACCCCGGTCGTCGTAAGGAGCGCTTGGGCAAGGATGACTGGGAGCTTGTGGAGCAGGCCCCGGTGAAGGATCGCACCCTGCTGCGCTTCATCCGCGATTACCTGTACCCCATCCCCGGGCTGCTGGAGGAGATGAACTTCACCTACGACGCCCCTCTGGCTGCCTTCAAGAGCCGTATTACCAAGCAGTTCCCCGAGAAGTTTGCTGAGTGGGCCAAGAGCATTCCCGAGACCATTAAGGTCGAGATGGATGAGAACCTGAAGTCCCTGCTGGCCGACCCGGTGGCTGCTGCCATTCGATTCGAGGTGGTCAATCAGGAGATTGACTGGTTCGACCTGCGCGTGGTGATTGATGTGGAGGGTGTTACCCTGACCAAGGAGCAGATTCGTGCTCTCGTATCTGCCCGCGGTGGCTACGTGCGCATGGATGACGGCCGATGGATGCGACTGGAAATCAAGCTCGACGACGCTCAGCGAGATGCCGTTACCAAGCTCGGTCTTGATCCCTTCGACCTCTCCGGCGAGACTCACCGCATGCACGCCCTGCAGCTGGCCGACCCGCGTGCGGCCGAGGTCTTCGATCCCAAGGCATGGCAGCGCATTAAGGAGCGCACCGCCGAGATTAAGATTGACGTGAAGCCCGACGTGCCCACCACGCTGCAGGCTACACTGAGACCTTACCAGATAGAAGGTTTCCACTTCTTGGCCTATCTGGCAGTCAATGGCTTCGGTGGTATTCTTGCTGACGATATGGGTCTGGGTAAAACCATTCAGTCCATTACCTACGTTCTCTGGCTGCGCGAGGATTACGCCCGCCGCAACAAGCAGGGTCGCAAGAAGGTGGTTATTCCTCCCGTGCTGATTGTGTGTCCCAAGTCCGTGCTTGATGTGTGGGCCAGCGAAACCGAGAAGTTCGCCCCCGGCGTGCGTGTGCTCGTTATCCGCAACAAGGAGCAGGCCGATGTGGAGAACATTCTGGCCAACTACGACATGGTGGTTATCAACTATGCCCAGCTGCGTGTGTGCGGCGAGCAGGTGAACTCCATTAAGTGGTTGACGGTTATTCTCGACGAAGGTCAGCAGATTAAGAACCCCGACTCCAAGGCCGCCAAGTCTGCCCGCGAGCTTACCGCTTACAACCGACTGGTGCTCTCCGGTACTCCCATTGAGAACCGCCTGCTGGATATGTGGTCGCTCATGGCCTTCGCCATGCCCGGCGTGTTGGGTAGCCGTGCCTACTTCAAGAAGCGTATCGACAAGCGCAAGGACTCCCAGAGCCAGAACCGCTTGGCTGCCCGACTTAAGCCCTTCCTGCTGCGCCGTACCAAACAGCAGGTGGCCAAGGACCTGCCGCCCCGTACCGAGGAGGAAGTCTATGCCAAGATGGAGGGTATACAGCGCCAGCTCTACAAGGCAGAGTTGCGCCGCATTCAGAAGGCGCTCCTCGGCGTAGATTCCGACGAGTCGGTCAAGAAGAACTCTTTCGCCATTCTGCAGGGGCTCATGCGACTGCGACAGATATGCTGTCACCCCGGTCTGGTGGACAAGAAGTACGCCGGCGAGAGCAGTGCCAAGCTCAACGCGCTCTTCTACCTGCTTGACCAGCTGCGCGACGAAGGTCACAAGGTGCTGGTGTTCTCGCAGTTCGTATCGATGCTCGATATCATCAAGGCCAAGCTCGAGGCCGACAGCCGCCCGTTCAATTACCTGACCGGTGCTACCAAGGACCGTAAGGCTGAAATCGAGAAGTTCCAGACCACCAAGGAGCCCAGCGTGTTCCTGCTTTCGCTGAAAGCCGGTGGTGCCGGTCTTAACCTTACCTCTGCCTCCTACGTCATTCTGTACGATCCCTGGTGGAACCCCGCTGTGGAAAGTCAGGCTATTGACCGTACTCACCGAATCGGCCAGAAGAACAAGGTTATCGCCTATCGTCTGCTCACCCGCGACTCGGTGGAAGAGAAGATTCGCGTACTCCAGCACCAGAAGAACCAGCTCGTTACCAACGTGCTCGGCGATGAGGGCTTTGCCTCCAGCCTGGACCTCAACGACCTGCAGTTCATTCTGGCTCACGGTGGCGACGATACCGATGACGATATGCCGGTTATCGATGCCTGAGGCCGCCTGATATAACCAACTTACCAATCCCCCTGCGCTCATCATGAGGGCAGGGGGATTTGTGCTGCAGCCCTCGCCTGAAGCGCGGGGGTGAACGGGGGATATGCTACGCGTACCCGCGGGCGAACGCCCGCCTGACTTCTCACTTAGTCCTTTGTAACTCGTAATTAGTCCTTTTCTATAAGCTCTAATTCTGCTCTCTAAATAGCTCTACTCGTTATCTACCTGATTTGGGGCTCCAGGTAATCTCCAGCCCTATGGGAACAAGATAGGCGAAGGCAACGTAATAGTTGCCGTTGGTACTTAAGTAGTCGTAGCAGGCACGGCAGAGGTGAGTGGCAAATATGCGCGAATCGAGGTGTTCGTGTTCCTGCACCAGCACCCCGACCAGCCCACTTGTTCCCACTCGGGGATTTTCGCACAGGCAGCAACCGCACATCCAGGGTTTCATGCGCACAATGCGGCGTACGTATTCCAGCCAGTTTTTGCACTCAGGCGGTGGTGTGTATAGCGCGCTTTCCGCCTCCGTCAGCAGAGTCACCCCGTGCATGACCTTGCAGTACCGGCCATCCTCATTCGTCTCCTTAATGTATGTCTGCGGCTTTTTCGGCGTAACTTTCTTCCGGCCCATAGTAGTTTTGAATAGGGATGTTAAAGATTGGCTGTATGGTGCATGGCCTTGCTCAGCAGAGTCTGCATTTCGCTTGCCTGCCACTCCTGCGCCCAATCTGCTGCTGTCATACCGCCGGCATCGGCAATGTGCGGATTGCACCCGGCTGCCAGTAACAGGCGTGCGCACTCAACGTGGTTTCCGCGAACTGACCAGTGCAGGGGAGTCCAGCCGTCGGCATCCTGCTTGTTGGCATCCGCACCATAGCGCAACAGCAGCTCCGCAATTTCTGCATTTCCATAGCAGCAGGCACAATGAAGCGGGCCGCCATAGAGTGCCACAGGCTCATGTGCATCGGGGCTCTCACCGGCCGTTAACAGCAAGCGGAGCAGGGCGGTACCCGTGCGGAATATGGGGTCACGTTCCTCGCTTTCACTGAAATCCCACAGCGCCACAATAACCCCCATGAGCGCCGACCACCCCATCCCCGAATCCCAGTGGAGGGTGTTCCTTATAAAGCCGTTAGTACGCTGAATATCAGACCATACCACAGCAAAATCCCGCTGCCGTTCCGCTGTTGCATCCAGCCAACTCTGTACATCGGCGGGTATTGACATCCCTTGCAACCGCTCCCATTCTTCCGCAGAACGGTTCAGGTAACTGTGCAGGAACTCGAGTGTAGAGGGGGATTTCATGGTAATGGTACTGAGCTTACGCTCCCAAGCTGGCTCCGTATTCATGGTACCATGTCGATATTGCCCCGTCAAGGCAATTATAACAATTGCCAACACAACATTTCTACTCCATTTTCTCAAAAAAATGACTTTTTTTACACTTTTCGCTTGCCAAAGTCCGATTTTAGGTGTATACTCCCGCCGTTCCCACTAGGGAACCTCATCACAGAGCGGGGTATTAGCTCAGTTGGTAGAGCGCTTCAATGGCATTGAAGAGGTCAGCGGTTCGAACCCGCTATGCTCCACTTAATCCCAGAAACCGAATCAGAAAACAATCTGGTTCGGTTTTTGTTTTGCCTTGATTTTCAACACCTACGCCCGCTTAGGCATTGCACGCTTGCAAGCCCTGTCACCGCCCCGCCGGGCGCAAAACGGCTCCCAAAGGCCAAAAAGCCTAAGCATGCCTAAGCTCCTTTTTCTAAGCGCGAATTCATGTTAGGTTCACTAAAGAAGCCTCGAATCTACAATCTATTGATTCTGTGAGCTTAGGCGATTTTGGTGCGATGGCAACTCTGTGACAAGCAAAGATGTTTCGAACTGGCAAGCTACACAGAATCAGATGTTTAAGGCGCATTTTTCAGCGAGTAGCAACCTAAAATGAAACATCGCTTGCAAGGGGATAAAAAGACACTTGCAAGCGATAGCTAAAGGACGAGCCCAAGGCTCATTCTCGTCCTGCCGCAAGGCACAGGGCTGTGGTGGTCAGGATTTTGTGGATGGTGGGCATGGTCATGAGTGGTTAAAACCAAAAAGGCACAAATAAGTTAGGCTTAATCAATATTCTGAACAGTATGGTTACAATGGAAAAAACTAA
>JAZSEM010000098.1:0-40948 GCA_045531695.1 Akkermansia sp. | reverse complement strand
GCCATCTTTAAAAATGCAGCCACCGTTACAATTGACGGCAAGGTTTCACCAGGTTGCATCACCGTTGACTGTGATAAAAATGTTGCTTTCAAAACGAAATTTGATAAGAAAAGTAACGCTTATTCCGGTGAAATCATAGGCGCAGGAAATCTTACCAAAACCGGCAAAGGCACACTCACTCTCAATGCAGGAAACCCGAACTGGCAGGGTAACACTTATTTGAAAGAAGGTATTATTAAAGCCGGCGGGGATACAGCATTCGGTAACGGTGTAATCACTGTCACCGGCGGTACGCTCGATTTGGCAAGCAAGGCCGTGGCCAACGACATCACGCTGAGCGATGCCGCAACCGTTAAGGGCGGCAAGAAGTACCTCGGTACATACACCCAGATCGGTGGCGAGCTCATGAAGGGCTCTGTGCTGAATGTGGTGGAATCCGCTACTATCTCCGGTGGCGTGGTGAACGGTACCCTCAGCGGTCTGGGGATGGTGACAATCGATGGGGACGTGGCACTGGGTACGACAGGCAAGATTACGACCAGTGGTTTAAAGATAAACGGCGACTTGTCTGTGAGCAGTAAGGGGCTCGGCATGAACAGCAAGACATCAGCCATCGAGGTGAACGGCGGTAGCCTGACGTCTGCCGGTAAGCTGAGTGCGTATTCTCTGACCATGACCGGCGGTGAGTTGGATGTTGCCAATGCTAAGCCTATGGCTGTCAGTCTGAAGGGGGATTTTAAGGCAGGCTCGGAAGCCGATATTGATGTCTACGGCGCATTTTCGGCAGCCAAACTGGATTTGCAGGGTGCAACGTTCACCATGGGTATGGAAGACGTTACCGGTACGGCGGTTCCCAAGGCTCAGAGTATTTCACTGAAGGATAAGTATGCTGACAACCTCATCAGCGACTCTGTGGTGAATATCGGTGGCAAGATGAGCGTGGCCGGTAACCTGACAATCAACGCCGGTTCGGAGCTGAGCTTCTATGACCCGAGCACCAAGAATAAAGCTCAG
Organism: Akkermansia sp.; assembly: GCA_045531695.1. Lineage (GTDB taxonomy): Bacteria > Verrucomicrobiota > Verrucomicrobiia > Verrucomicrobiales > Akkermansiaceae > Akkermansia. The sequence goes on along the minus strand of JAZSEM010000098.1, from coordinate 39,934 downwards.
TCTCTGGCCGTGAAGGGTAGTCTGAACTTCGGCGGTGGTAGTAGCCTGTACCTGAATGGCAGTCTCTCGGCCAAAGACCTCACTCTCGGCAGCGGTACGCTGACGCTGTGCGGTGCCAAGCTCTCGACTATCAAGGTGAGCAACAGCCTGACGCTGGAGGGCGGTACCACGCTCAATTTCGGCTTCAATGTGACCGAGAAGGATGTGGCAAAAGGCAAGGCTTACAAGGTATTCACCTTCAAAACAATTGATGCCTCCATCACCGATGCCGCCCTCAATGAGCTGCTGGGGCTGGGGACGGACGCCGCAACGCTGGCATTTGATAAGAAACGCAAGGCTATCACCCTGACTGTGACGGATGCCGCCGCGTGGAATGCCTATGCTGAGTACGTGCGTACCGGCGAGCTCGTGGTCGCTGCAAGTGAGGATGATGAGCTTGTTGAAAGCGCCGGTGCTCAGGTGTTGGTCGCCCCCGCCACTGTCGACCCGCTGCTGGGCAAGGTGGCCGACACGCTGGTGCAGAGCACCTGGGGCACTGCCGGGGCTTCCCGCGCCTTTGGCGATACCATCGCTGCTCGCGGTACACATGCAACCGAGTTTGCCAATGGTAAGGGCTCGGCATGGATTTCCACCATGGGTGGCAGCAGCCGCATTTCCTCTGATGGCGCTCATGCCGGGGCTGATTACACGCTCACCGGTGCCGCCTTCGGTATGGAGGCTCGTTTGAGCGAGAAGTCCACCGTTGGTCTGGCTATCGGTAACAGCTGGGGCAAGGTGAGCACTTTCTCCGCCTTCCCGGTTGATGCGGATTCCACTCATCAGGCTATTTACGGTAAGCACATCCTCGGCAGCAGTACCACGCTGAGCTGGATGGCTGCTCACACCCGAACCGAGAGCGATGCCAATCTGGCCGGCATGCCCTGCGACTGGACGCAGGACGCCCTGCAGCTGGATGCTCGCGTAGATAAGCTCTTCGCCATCAGCGACCGCACCACCGTGAGCGCCTTCGTTGGCATGCAGTACCTTGCCACTGACAAGGGTGAGTGCAACGGTATGAGCACCGGCTCCCTGCAGAACCTGCGCGGTGAAATCGGTGTGAGCGCTGCTCACAAGGCCACTGACAAGGCCTACGTCTACGGCGAGCTGAGCTTCATTGGCGACATGGTGCGCCACAACCCGACCGCCACCGTGGGTGACTACCGCAGCCGCGGCGCCAATCCCGGCCGCGCCGGCCTGAACCTGAGTGTGGGCGGCAGCTATCAGCTCAACGACAGCTGGTCGCTGAATGCCTCCTACAATCTGGAGCTCATGCAGAACCAGACCTCGCACAGCGCAAACGTGGGTGCGACCTACAGTTTCTGATAAAGAATCTGATTTCGATATAATTCAAAAGGCCCCGAGCTCGGGGCCTGTTTTTGTGGGAGAAAATCGGAGCAGAGGCTCAGTGACCAGTGCTATCATTCAGCTTCCGGCTCTTCTTCTGTTGAATTGTTGGCTGAGTACAATTCATATTCGGGGAGAATAAGTCGGAGGAAAGCCTCCTGTTGCTCGTAAAAGATATTTGTATCGACACGAGATAATTTGTAGCAATCCTCCATTCCTTCAGGAATAATCAGGTTCGGGCAAGTGTATGATTTAATCATGCCCCATGTGGCGTACTGCTGCGCGATAAGTGATGCCGAGAGTTCTCCATTGCTGAGCGCGGTCTCATCTTCCGATGTGGAGCTTTCCCATTTTCTTTCGAGCAGGGTATTGTAATTATTCCATTGATGTAGATAGGTAAGGGTACGGGCTACCGCGAAAAGTCGGCTTTCTCTCAGTCTGTCGACCCAGTCCAGAGATGAATTGATATCAAATGAGGAGGAGGCAGCATCGCTGCGTTCTATCAACATGGGGCTCAGGATAACAGACTCCTCGAAATGAGGGCCTCGGGGATTATTCTGTATAAGGGCATTGAGCTTATGGGGCGCTACTTCCTTTTGTCCGTAATCGGCCTGTGGGCAGGCGCTGCACCATAAACACTCCCTGAGAATACAAAGGGCAAAATTGGTGATATTGCTGCGTATCTGTTCCTCATAATCAATGAGTGCCCGGGGCCATTGGTCCACCGATGTGTCTGCCGTTACCCCCAGACAGAACCGCCCGAACTCGAGCTGAAGGTAATAGTAATGATTGAGCAGACGGAACGTGTTTTCCGTTGCTGCAATGACACCGGATTGAGAGTCTCTGTACTTTGGGGTTGCAGCAAAGAAAGCTTTGCTTTCTTCTTGGTATAATTCTTTTACAGGGCGAAGAAAGGGCACTAATTCACTCGGTGAATCATAGGCGAATGCTTGCAGGCACATCTGCCATTGATTCTGCTCCCAGGCATCGACACCGGAGATAGCTGAGATGTCCTTAAGACTGCTGTTAACGAGTTCATTGCCCTGACAAATAGGAGTAACTTGTAATCCCGCCAGCAGTGCGATTAAGGACATCAACTTTCTCATGATGGAAAAAAATGCGGTGAAGATTATATTCAGGCGCGGATGATGTAGTCCTCGCGGCGGGGTTTGGGCTCGTGAATGCCACCCTCCTCGGGGTAGCCGAGAATGCAGATGGCCAGACCCTCGTACTTGTCGGCCACGCCCCATTTCTTCATGAGTTCGCGGCCTTCCTCTGTGTCGAACATCTGCTTGCCACGGTTAATCCAGCAGGAGCCCAGACCAACAGCGTGGGCGGCGAGCATGAGGGTGCCCATCATGAGGGCGGAGTCATCGCGCCCGGTGGGGACGGTGGTATCGGTGAATACCAGCACGGCGGTCGGGGCCCCGTACATGGGGTCTTTGTCCGGCCCCCAGCCCATGAAAGAGCCGTTGAGGATGGAGAGCTGCTTCAGCGTAGCGGCATCCTGCACAACGACGAGCTGCGGGGTCTGCATACCCTTGCCGGTCGGGGTCCAGGTGGCGGCCTCGAGTACGGTGTTGAGCTGTTCGTCGCTGATTTGCTCTGTCTTGTACTTACGGCAGCTGCGGCGATTACGGATATCGATGATGGTTTCCTGCATGGCGCTTATTTCTTTGCGCGTTCCATTTCATATTTCCAGTCAGCAAAGCGCAGACCATGACCGCGGTAGAGCATTTTTCCGTTGGCGTCTACCACTACGATATGGGGAATCCCGTGAATATCCTGAGGGCAGCCGGGCAGGGCCTTAGCCTCGGGCGAGTCATACATGACCGCAGCGAAGGGGGCATTGTAGTGAGCAAGGTACTCAATTGCCTTTTCCGGAGTGCTGTCGCAGGAAAGCAGGATAACCTCCACGTCCTTGTTTGCCATCATGTTCGGGTATTCTTTCACCAGTCGGGGGGTGACCATACGGCAGGGGCCGCACCAGCTGGCAGAGGCCAGGAACATGTAGTACTTGGCACCGGTGTCGGGCTTTTTGCCTGCGATAAAGTTGGTGCTCTCGATAGCTTTTGCCATGGGGGTGGCGGGAGCGGGTGCTGCGGCTGCTACCGGCTCCTGAGCCGATGTTACTGCGGCGCAGGTCAGCACTGCAAGGAAAAAGTTCAGAATTTTCATATCGTTCGTATGCTAGCAGATGTGCGGGTTCATGTCAACTTGAAAAGGTAATAACAGGGCCTGTGAAAAATTTTGTGCTGGAATTGCGGGTGAAAATGTGGTACAATCCGCGCGCTATGTTATCTGACCGTACAAAAGCCGGCATTGAGCGTGCGCCGCATCGCAGTCTGATGCGCGCCACAGGTATGACTGATGAAGACATCAGAAAGCCCTTCATCGCTATCTGCAACTCGTTCAACGAAGTGATTCCCGGGCACGTGCACCTGAACAAGGTGGCTGAGCTGATTAAGGCCGAAGTGCGTAAGGCCGGCGGTACCCCTATTGAGTTTAACCTGATTGGTGTGTGCGATGGTATTGCCATGGCTCACCACGGTATGAAGTTTTCTCTGGCCAGCCGCGAGCTGATTGCCGACAGTGTGGAGACCATGCTGAGCGCTCATGCGTTCGATGCCTGCATCTGCATTCCCAACTGCGACAAGATTGTGCCCGGCATGGTGATGGGTGCTCTGCGCTGCAATATACCCACCATTTTCTGTTCCGGTGGCCCCATGGCCGTGGGCAAGGGCCGCAATGGTGAGGATTTGGACCTCAACAGCGTGTTCGAGGCCGTGGCCGCCTGCAATGCCGGCAAGATTACCGAGGACGAGCTGCACCACATTGAGTGCAATGCCTGTCCCGGTGCCGGTTCCTGCTCCGGCATGTTCACCGCTAACTCCATGAACTGCCTGTGCGAGGTGCTCGGTCTGGCTCTGCCCGGTAACGGTACCCTACTGGCACTCTCGGAAGAGCGCAAGGAAATGTGGCGTGCCGCCGCACGCCGCGCGGTTGAGATGGCTTTGCAGGGCGGCCCGCTGCCCCGTGACCTTATTACCGAGGCTGCTATCGACAACGCCTTCACCTGTGATATGGCCATGGGCGGCTCCTCCAATACCGTGCTGCATACCCTTGCCTTTGCTGCCGAGGCAGGTCTGGACTACGATCTGCGCCGTATCGACGAGATTTCCCGCCGTACCCCGAATATCTGCAAAGTGGCACCCAGCAGCCGTTTCCACATGCACGATGTGCTCCGCGCCGGCGGTATCATGACCGTGCTGGCCGAAATTAACAAGATTCCCGGTGCTCTGAAGACTGATGTGCCCACCGTGAGCGGTAAGACCCTTGGCGAGCAGATGGCGGGGCTCTCCACTCAGGACCCCGTGGTTATCCGCACTGTCGAGAACGCCTACTCGAAGGACGGCGGTCTGGCTGTGCTCTTCGGTAATCTGGCAGAGCAGGGTGGTATCGTGAAGAAGGCCGGTGTGCTGCCCGAGATGATGGTACACCGCGGGCCTGCCGTGATTTTCGAGAGCCAGGAGGCTGCCTGTGCCGGAATTCTGGCCGACAAGGTGAAGCCCGGCGATGTTGTCGTTATTCGCAATGAAGGCCCCAAGGGCGGCCCCGGTATGCAGGAAATGCTTGCCCCCACCAGCTACATCATGGGTAAGGGGCTGGGCAACTGCGTGGCTCTCATCACTGACGGCCGATTCTCCGGTGCTACGCACGGCGCCTGCATCGGCCACGTATCGCCCGAGGCCGCCGAGGGTGGTCTCATAGGCCTGCTGAAAGATGGCGACATCATTTCCATCGACATTCCCAACCGTACTCTCACCGCTGAGCTGAGTGAGGAAGAGATTGCCGCCCGCCGTGCCGAGTGGAAGCCCACCATGCAGGAGATTTCCGGAAAGTGGCTCAAGCGCTACCGCAAGCTGGCTACCAATGCCAGTCGTGGCGCTGTGCTGCAGTAAAGAAAACACACCCCACAACACCAAAACAATGAGCGAAGAAAGCAACCAGCTGGCAAGCAAAGCCAACCCGATTGTGAAATACTTCTCAGAGTTCAAAGTGCTGCGCGAGTGCGGCAAGGACTTCTGGCTGACCAACTTCATTCAATTCTTTGATGGTCTGTCGTATTTCTCACTTATCATCGTGTTCACCCTATTCCTGAAGGATTACTGCGGTTTCCGCGATGCGGACGCCCCCTTCTGGGTGGGTATGTACACCCTGTTCCTGTCCCTGTTCGTGTTTGCAGTGGGCACGATTTGCGACATCATCGGCCTGAAGCGCACCTACCTCATCGGCTTTTCTCTGCTGATTGGCGGTCGACTTATCATGGCTCTCGGCTCTGACTTCGGTACTCAGGTGCTGGAGATGAGTCAGGACGCCTCCCGTTACTTTGTGATTGCCGGTATCGGTATACTGTCATTCGGTACGGCGTTCATGAGCCCCTGTATTTCCACCTCCATCCGCCGCTTCACCACGCTGCGTGCCCGCCCGACAGGTTTCAACTTCTACTACCTGTTCATGAATATCGGTGCGCTGCTGGCCGGTTTTGCTGTGGTGGATCCCATTCGCAATGCCTGTGACGGTGTGAATGGTCTGTTCTGGGTTATCAACTTCGGTACGGCCTGCAACGTGATTGCCTTCATCTTCACCCGCTTCATCGATGAGAACCACTACGCGGTTCCCGAGGAGCGCATTGCCAAGAAGGAGGCCGCCCAGCGCCGCCCGCTGCAGCTCATCGGCGAGGTTGCCCGCGAGCGTGCTTTCCAGAAGCTGATTGTGTTCCTGATTCTCACTCTGGGTGTGCGACTGGTGTTCACCCTGCAGTTCCTGGTTATGCCGCAGTACTATACCCGTACCATCGGCGATGACTTCGATTTGGGTATCATCAACTCCTTCAACCCCTTCATCATTATCACCGGTCTTATCATGATTATCCCCATTCTTAACCGTTTCTCCACGGTTAAGCTCATGATTTCCGGTATGTCTATTTCCGCAGCTTCCATGGTGCTGCTGGCTATCCCGCCGGAGTGGTACTTCATCATTCCCGGTATCGAGACAATCGGTCAGGCCTACTTCTTTGCCGTGGCTGCTCAGATTATCATCTTTGCTGCCGGTGAGCTGCTGTTCAGCCCCCGTTTCTCGGAATACGTGGCTCGCGTAGCTCCCAAGGACAAGGTGGCTTCCTACATGTCGCTGTCGGCGCTGCCCATGTTCATTGCCAAGCCTATCAACGGCGTGGTGGGCGGTTTGCTCGTATCGTACTTCTGCTACGATGGTATTGCCGCCAAGATGGATTCCGGTCACATTGACTTCTGGCATTCCCCGGAGCTGATGTGGACCCTCTACCTCATTATGGCTGTGATTTCTCCCGTGGCTATCATCCTGACCAAGGACAGCTTCGTGTCTGATCACCCCGAGGAAGACGCCGCCGAGAAGGACGATGAGGCCGAGGTCGCTGCCGAGAAAGAAGAACCTGCCACCCAGAACGCCTAACCCATAGAAAATCTCATATACCATGTCTGATAACAAAATCAACGCCGGGCGTGAGACTCGCGCTCAGTTCTGGCCGGTATTCCTGCCGTACCTGTTGCTGCTGGGGCTGCTGATTGCAGCTGTGATTACCTCATTTGCCGCAGTCGAACTGCGACAGATTGGTGCTTTGGCTACAAGTGGCTGTCTGCTGGCCATGGCAGTGTACTTCATCTGCATACAGTGGCACGTCGTGCGCCGTCTGCACGATGCCGGCGTGAGCCGCTTCTTCTTCTGGATGCTCGTTCTTGTGGAAATTATCTCAGCCGCGTTCATTGGTTACCCCGCCATGATTGGGGTATCTGCTCCTGAGTGGGTTGCTACAGCCTCGCTGATTCTGGTTTGTGGTTTCGGCGGTGTGCTGCACGTGGCCCTGCTTGTATTCTTCCTGCTGCCCTCACAGGCCGGTACGAATGACTACGGCGAGAACCCCGAGTTCCCCGGTGTACCGTTCACCGGTACCTCCTGGGGCGGTATTATTGAGGATATGCTCAAGCTCCTGCTTGTCATGGGTACGCTGGGTTTCCTGTGCAATCTGGCCATGAAGCCCTTTGAGCAGACCAGCAAGACAGACTCCCTCGTGTCCCTCATTCGTAAGGGAGCTCTGTCTACCGACAAGAAGAGCGGTGAGGAAATCGACAACGTTTACCTGCGTGAGCTTACTGCCGGTATGGCAGATGACGCTCAGTTCGTGAATACGAAGGACGCCACCGGGCGTACCCCCCTCATGTGGGCAGTGTACGCCAACTACAATAATCCCGAGGATGCGCTTGACCGCGACCTCGCCCGCCTGTACTATGTGCAGAATCTCCTTACCCGGCCCGGCATTGATGTGCAGGCTAAGGATAAGGATGGCTTTACCGCCTTGCACTGGGCTGCCTGGAGTGGCATGCCCTACTGCACGCTGCTGCTGGCCGAGGCCGGGCTTGATATTAATGCTCAGGAGGGCAACGGCTACACCCCGCTCATGCTCGCCGCCCTGCGTGGTAACAACGAGGTGGTGAAAATGCTGCTGACCCTTGGTGCTGACGCCGGTTTGAAGAATGCTGAGGGTAAGACGGCTCTTGAGATGGTAAACAATGGTGAAGGTGCTTACAATAAGCGCGACACTTTCATTTTCAGTCTCATTTTCTCTCCTGAGCGTGAGAAGGCATACAAGGCTACTCAGGCTCTGCTGACCACCCCGCCCGCAGCTCGTTCTCTGGCTGAGTTGACGGACGATATGGCCCGCATGAGCGGTGAGGCCCGTGCTGAGCGTATGGGTGCTGCCATCCTCGAGGTAGACAAGGAAAGCGGTCTGACCGTGCTGCTGCAGACGGTACTGGGTGCTGCTCAGGCTGAAAATACGCAGGAGTACGATGCCGCTATTCACTACTTTGTGCTCGGTCAGCTGAAGACTATTGCTGAGCTGGAGGCCAAGGCCGCCAAGGAGGGTAAGCCTGTGGCTACCTCTACCGTTCTGGCTAAGGATAAGGAAGGTCGCAATGCTCTTGATATTGCCCTGCAGTTCGGTCTGAGCAAGACTGCAGCTCACCTCAGCGCTGTCCTTCAGCCCACCGCTCCCGCTCCTGACAGTGCACCTGCTCAGCCGGATACTCCCGAGCTTCCCACACCGGCTCTCGATGCACAGCCTGTAGCCGAGCCCGCACCGGCTGCGGAGCCGGAAAAGGAAACACTCTCCCTGAATCCTGAGGACGTGACCTTCGATATTCCTGCTGTCCCCACTCCGGCCGAGGCTGTAGATATGCCTAAACCCGAGGCTGCAGAGGATGTCGTTCTTCCTCTTTCCGAGTAAGCTAGGGTAAATTTCTATACAACAAAAAAACATCTGCTCCTTTTTGTATGGGGAGCAGGTGTTTTTTTATTTACTCAGTCGTTCTAAGGTATCGATCGACATGTGCTTGGAGCGTTAACAATGTTGCGGATTCAGCTCCGCTATCACTTTGTTAGCGGATGGTATTGAACTGAAAAAGACTGCCGGAACACGACCACCTCAATACTTCATAATTGTCCAAAAATGGGATTGACAATTAACGTGAAAAACAGTAATCTAAGGTAGCAACGAATATCTGTTATAGATATCTTTTAATGACTGTCGCCCATGCATATAAAACGGGTGCGCTGTGCAAGAAAAAGCTTTTTACAAGTCTCTCAAAAATGAAAGAATATTTTATTACAAAGCCTAATGGTCAGCAAGAAGGCCCATACGGAGCCGAGGCTCTCCGTTCCCGGGTTGATGCCGGCAAATATGAGGAAGGTACAACGGTTTGGACCGAAGGCTTACCGGGCTGGGAACCTCTCTTTAAGCATTTTCCCATGCAGGTAAGCCAAGGTGAACAGGACACTCCCTCCTCGCAATCGGAGGCAGAATCTCAGTTGCCCACTGTAGACGAACTCATAGCAATGCTGAACGAACAGTCGTCCGATGTTAGCCTTCCCTCCGCTTCCAAACCTATCTCGAAAACTCAGACTGCGCCTGTAACAGCGTCTCGCCGCATCAAGGCTAAACCGACAGCGCCGTTCGCGTCGCAGGACGCTTCTGAACAAAAAAATGGACTCCGACGCTCGTTGCCTTTGTCACAATTTCTCATTTATCAGGTTATCATACTGGGGCTTCTTATTGCTGCTTATTTCATATTCAGAGATTCCGGTTCCGGCGAAGCGAAATCCGAGTTGGCCGAAGAAACCATAGTTGAGAAAGTCGAGGCTACCTCTCTGCCGTCGGAGTCAAAAACTGCAGCCGAAAACACTTCGCCCGCAGTACCAACGCCTGCACCTACACCTGTGCCCGCACCTACAGCTACACCCGTACCCACAGCTACACCCACGTCTACAGCTACACCCTCGTCTACAGCTACACCCGCTCAGACTCCTGCTAAGAAGACGACTACCAAAACAGCTCTTGGCAGCGTCCTTAATTATTTTTCCGGTAATTCCGACGAAAAGGAAGGCTCTCTTACCGAAGAAGATGATGACGAGCAAGAAATTACCTCTGAAAGCGCGTCCTATGATGAAGTTGATGAAGTTGATGAAGTTGGGGAAGTTGCGGGAGAGGATGAAAATACCGAAGAACTTAAAGAGTTGTCTGACTCCGATAAGAAGAAACTCCGTTCCCTACAGCGAGGCATAAAAAGCATGTACAAGCGCAAGAGTAATTGCTACAAGAATATAGCGCTCTTCAAGCATAAAATCATGCTGCACGAGACCTGCCGCAGTTGTGGTCTCTCTCATTGCAACTCTCAGGGGGTAACCGGAGCATGTCGCCATTGGTACATGGCCCCCTTCGACAAGAAGAATATCCGAGTTTCTCACCAACTTCCCCGTGGTAACAATCGCTATTCCGGTATCGACCAGGCTATTTCTTCTCTGAATATCAAAATTGAACAGCAAGAGCGCACCATTGACCGGGTTAACGAGAAAATCAATGAAATAGCTGACGATATTTCAGAACTGACGGGTCGTAGTAGCAACGTGCCGGATGAGCCGGAATATGAATATGAAGATTATCGACCGAGCAGATACCGCAGTTATTCAGATTACTCCTCTTCCGGCAGTAGCAGCAGCTATCGCCGTTATGAACGCTAAGCTACATTTACCCCGCCTATTTGGTGGGGTAAATGCGTTCTGCGTATGTCGTTTTTGTTGATTTGCATTTGAAAAGTTGAGTTGTTTGAGATTCCCAACCATTATTATTCCGCAGAGGAATGAAGCAACGCCACTGATGTATGTTGACCAGAGTTTGGAATGTGTTGTTTTTTTACTTCATCAAAAACGTGTATTTTAATTTTTTTATTGAGTTTTTTATAAAATATGGTAGAGTAAGCATGGTTACAGAAACAACCAATTACGTAATTATGAAAAAGTCTATCATTCTTGCTCTCGCACTCGCACTGCCCGCCATGGCCGGTGATGAGAAGTCCGCACCCGTCACTGTAGTTGATGCCCCCGTTGCTGCTCCTGCACCCACCTGCAGTGCATTCGGCGTGGAAGTTGGCGCTGTGTACACAGCAGCTCTCAATGACATTGTGCCTGGTTATGATGGTATCAATACTTGGGGCGTTGATGTGACCGGTGTGTATGATCTCACTCCCAATTGGGCAGCCACTGTTCGTGTGGGCTGGGCTACCGGTTCGGATGATTATGTGAATCCTACCGAGGAGTTTGAGGTGGAGAATTGGACCATCACTGCCGGTCTGCGTTACTCTGCTCCCATTACTGATAAGCTCAGCTGGTATGCCGGTGGTGAAATCGGCCTTGCCTATTCAACATACGACTGGTCTGTAAATTGGGGTCCCAATGAGGTATTTACCGAGGATTTCGAGGGGTGGGGCTTTGCCTATGGTATTGAAGCCGGTCTGCGCTACAATATCACTCCCTGCATGTATGTCTACGGTGCCGTGCACTACAGCGGCAACTTCAGCGAGCCTAAGATTATCCCCGGTTTCGAGGCCTCTGCTCAGGCCGGTTACGGTGTTCGCATGGGCATCGGCGGTAAGTTCTGATGCGAGAATAGCATAAAAAATATTCAGGGTGGGGCCAAGGCTCCACCCTTTTTTATTGGAAAGGTCGTAATTTATCAGCTGTTTCCCAGCGTGAGGGCAAGCAGGAAAAGGATAAGGTGCAGTGAGGAGAGCCCCAGCAGGACATTCATCTTCTTATTGGCAGGGGTGCGCGTGAGTTTGAGCATGATGACACCACCGGTAATGATGGCCGCCAGCCAACAGAGGTTCCAACCTACATCGGGAAGGAAAAATGCCGTCTGTTTGAGCGTGGCATAGGGGGCCACAAGAAATGCCATGGCCAGACCTCGTGCGCGCTTATCGCCCAGTCGTACGGCCAGAGTGCGTTTGCCGGTGGTGGCGTCCTCCTTGCGGTCACGAATGTTGTTGACCTCGATAAGCAGACAGGAAAGTAGACCGCACTGGATACCCAGAATAAAGGCACCGGCATAGATGGGCAGATAGGCTTGCTGCCAGCCAATCTGTACAAAGACGGTACCGCATACCGCTACAAGCCCGAAGAATAGCAGTACGAAGAGCTCGCCCAGCCCTTTATATGCCAGTGGGTAGGGGCCACCGGTGTAGCAATAGGCGCAGAGCATGCTCGGTATGCCGATAGCCAGAATGGGCCAGCCTTGAGCAGCAATGAGGGGGAGCGCAAAAGCTGCTGCGGTGGCCAGAAAGGCGCAGCCCCAGAGCTTGACGGCACGAGAGCTCATGTCGCCACTGGCTGTAATGCGTCGGGGACCCTGTCGGCGCTCAGTGTCGGCCTGCTTATCGGCATCGAGCGAGTCGTTGAAGAAGTTGCAGGCAATCTGTATGCACATGGCGCTCAATACAGTAAAGATAGCCAGTTGCCAGTCCAGCTCCACGCCCGGGAAGGCGCCACTCTGTTGGAACTTGTGGACAATCATACAGCCGGCCCAGACGGCAACAATGCCGGCGGGCAGGGTTTTGGGGCGTGCTGCCAGGAATATGGATTTGAACTTATTCATTTTCTGCGTGGGAATTTGCGGCGACCGCCGGCCGCCTTGCGGAAGGGCTCAAAAAGGGAGTCGAGCCCGCTGTTCTTGATAAGGAAAGTCTGTTCCATCAGCCGTCCGAGCTTACCCTTGGGCCAGCCGCGTTGCCAGAACCAGTCGAGGTACTCGCTCGGTAAATCCATGAGCGGGCAGCCATCGGGCGGGTAATTGCCCGGCCCGTACATGCCGTAGGGCATGTGCATGGCGGCTATATCTGCCAGCAGGGCTCGCAGGTCGTCGGCTGAGGGTATGGGGGCCTGCTGCATGGTCAGTGCTTCACGCTCCAGCTCAGCTGTTCACCTGCGTACATGGGTACCACCTGCTGACCGAAGCTGCGGTAGCTGGCGGGTACCTGCATGGGGGTATCGTGCAGGGTGACGGTCTTTTGTACAGGCTGCAGGCCGTAAATACGGCAGGCGTTGTCGCTGACAAAGGCCTGCAGATTGCCGAGGCAACCGTGCGAGGCGAAGAGTTCAGCCAGACGCGGCAGGGCAAGCGGAGCGGTGAATACACCGGCTGCGCAGCCGCAGGATTCCTTGCGACATCGTGGGTGCGGGGCAGAGTCGCTGCCGAACATCAGGCGGGGGTGTGCGTTGAGGGCTGCCTGCAACAGGGCATCCCTGTCACCGGGGCGCTTGGCAATGGGTTTGCAGAAGAGGTGGGGCTGCAGGGCGCCACCGGCTACGTCATCCAAGGTAATAATGAGGTGCTGCAGGGTGACCGTGGCGCAGAGGTTCTCGAACTCATCGAGCAACTGCAGGGCTGCCGCCGTGGTGATGTGCTCCATGCAAATGCGCAGTCGGGGGTAGCGCGTGGCCAGATTGCGGTAAACGCTCAGGAACTCGGCCTCTCTATCCATAACAAAACCGTGACTCTCGCCATGCACGAGCAGGGGAATACCCATTTCCTGCATCATGCAGAGGGTGCTGTCGGCATCTGCCAGATTGGCCACACCGCCCTCGCTGTTGGTGGTAATGCCGGCGGGGTAGAGCTTGTAGCCGAAAAAGCCGGGAGTATTTTTGGCGAGAGTGAGCTGTTGCTCATTCTGAGCCGTGAAGAAAAGGGTCATGTAGCGCGAGAACGGCTCATTCCCCATGGCTTGGGCAATGCGCTCACTGTAGGCCAGCATAGCGCCCGGGTCGGTGACGGGGGGGACGAGGTTCGGCATGATGACTGCTCCCGCAAAATCGGCTGAGAGCGGGGCAACGAGTTTCATCATATCACCATCCCGTAAGTGCAGGTGCATGTCCAGCGGTGCGTTGAGCGTAATCTCCATGCGCACTATTCTATCAGATTTTGCGCTTTCCCGCAAGCTTTACTATTGACAAAGCGAGCGATGGGGGGTAGAGTTGAAGCCGCTATGATACAAGAACACGTACTTCCGACATACGGACGCGCCCCCATAACGGTGGCCAGGGGTGAGGGCTCTTACCTGTTTGACACGGAAGGGCGACGATACGTTGACTTTTGCGCCGGTATCGCCACCTGCAGTCTGGGGCATTGTCACCCCGCAGTGGTGAAGGCTCTCTGTGAGCAGGCCGGTAAGCTCATGCACTGCTCCAATCTGTATAATATTCCTCAGCAGGAGGAACTTGCCAAGCTTATCGTTGAAAAGATGATTGGTATACCCGGTCGCATTTTCTTCTGTAACAGCGGTGCCGAGGGCAATGACGGTATCATAAAGGTAGCTCGTCGTTTCGGGCACCGTCGACCGGCAGCAGACGGTTCTCCCCGCTATGAGGTGATTACCTTCAACAAGAGTTTCCACGGCCGTACGCTCGGTTCCATGGCTGCCACCGGTCAGGCGAAGATTCAGGTGGAGTTCGACCCGCTGTTAATCGGGTTCAAGTATGTGGATTTCAATGATTTGGATGGACTGAAGGCCGCAATTGACAAGGAGACCTGCGGTATCATGTTCGAGGCCATTCAGGGTGAGGGTGGTGTGAACCCAGCCACGGCTGAGTTTATGCGTGGAGCAGCCGCTCTCTGCAAGGAGCATGACCTGCTGCTGATGTTCGATGAGGTGCAGTGCGGTTTTGGCCGTTGTGGCGCGCCCATGGGCTGGCAGGCTGTTTGTCCCGATGTGCAGCCTGACCTTGTATCCTGCGCCAAGGGAATTGGCGGCGGGTTCCCCATGGGCTGTTTCTGGGTAAGCAACCGTGCTATGGATGAGCAGGGCACAGAGCTGTCCTCTATCATGGGGCCCGGGTCACACGGCTCGACATTCGGCGGTACGCCCATTGCCTGCGCTACTTCTCTGGCAGTAGTGACCGAGATTGTCAATCAGAACCTTGCTGAACGCGCCGGGACCCTCGGTGAGCAGATTAAAGCTACCGTTGAGGGCTGGGGGCTGCCCTGTGTGGAGACCGTGCGTGGTTACGGTCTGCTGCGTGGTGTAGGGCTGAAGAAGGGCTCCTTCACGGTACCCGAGGGCAATACGCCTGCCGGTTATGTGAACTCGCTCTGCCTGAAGGCCGGTCTGTTGGCATGTCCCGCCGGCCCCGACACGCTCCGCTTAATTCCGGCGCTCAACGTGCCTGAGTCCGTACTGGCCGAGGGCTTGAGCATTCTCAAGTCCGTGCTTGAGGGCCTGAGCTGATATTGATTTACTTCACACAAAAGAACAGCCGCACTTCCCAGTGAGAAGTGCGGCTGTTCTTTTGTGTGAGAATGAAAATCAGCCCAGCATGTCATCCACCGTTACACCGGCTGTGCATGGCGTCTGTTGGTCGCAGCTTGTGCTGTGGCAGGGATGGCAGGGGGTATGATTGCTCAGGTAACGGTGACCATCACCGATATTGAGCGGATAACGCTCGGCGTGGCGACTGGCCATCAGCACGGTGCACTTACAGCCGGTCTGGGCTGCCAGCGTGGGCAGCAGGCCATCCACGGCATAGAGGGTGCTGTTTGCCCCCAGCTTAGCGGCGATTTCCTCGGGCTTGCAAATGCAGCAGTTGCACTTGAGCTCGGTAGCCATTTGTTCAGCCTTTTCTTTATCTGCAGGCAGAGCCAGCAGGGTTACTTTGCCCAGCTTGGCTACAAGCTCTACCCAATTCTGCTGTGCCCAGCTGTCTGCGGAACCCAGTGTGGAGAAGGGCGCGATGAATGTACCGGCTGCCTCCGTCCCGGACAGGGGTGCAAAGTCTTCCGGAAGGCGTTTCAATTTGTGCCAGCGCTCAACGCTTGCCAAGTAATCCTCTGCTCTGCTTCTGGGAGTGCTGCTGGCAACCGGATATTTGGAATTAAAGCGAATCTTGCGAGTAAGCGGATTATTTGCAAAACCGGCAACATGCACCGGCAGGATGGAGTTCAGCTCGCGCAAGACTTTCTTATCCTCATTGAACATGAAGAGAATGTCAAAGGGACCGTCTTTGTATATTTCATCGGCATTCAACTGAGCAGAAAGTACAGCCTGCTTATTATCCGTTGTAACAACGTACGAAACCTGTTCACTGAATTGTTGCCAATAGGCTTTCTGTTCCTCGGGGCAGATGACGCCAATCTGGGTGTCTATACGGCTGCGCTTCAGAATGCGCAGTATCGGCAACAGTAGTGCTGCTTCCTCAAATCGCTCCGGCATGCACACGAGCATGCGGAACGGAAGTGTACCGTATTTCTTTATCAGCTCGTTGCTGAAAACGTTCTCAGGCGCAAACACATTGGTGCATTTCCAGCGGTGGTGCATCCAGAAACCATCGAGTATGTTTTCCTTCTGGCATTTCTCAATGGCCAGATTGACCTGCATGGTGATTTCATCTACCTCAGTGCAGTCTTCGGGAAGGTCGATAGTGCGATTCATGATAGCCTCCCACTTGCCGAGAGCGACATTGCGGGTGAATACCGAGAAGAGCTGTCCTTTGCCCTTGCAGCGCTTATGAATAAGAGCCGGCAGCGGAGTGACACCGGTTACCTTGCCGAAATAAGGCATGAAGAGCCCTTCCTGTGTGAACTGGTCGCTCAGTACACCCAGAAGACCTCCGGAACGAGCCAGCTTGAAGACGGCACGAAGACCATCTTCCTTGCTGAACATTTCGCACCCGAACATTGTGCGGGTGTTGTATACGATTTTTTCGAGCAGCGGGTTGCTCAGGCGGCGGTACATGCAGCCGTAGTGCTCTACCTTAGGGAAGAGAGGGCGTGTGCGAGCCAAGATTTCCCAGTTGCCGGCATGCGGAACAGCGCAAATGGCAGTTCTGCCTTCAATGCCGGCATGTTCGAACTCATCTCTGCCGACAACCTGAATCGAGCGCGCTGTTTCTTTATCCGTCATGATGCCGGTCTTGAGCGAACAAGCCAGATTCATTACAGTGCGCACGATATTGCGGCGAACCATGGATGAAAGTTTATCCGGTCGCAGTTTGGGGTCAACAACAATACGCATATTGCGAGCAACGATGCGTCTGCGTGACTTCGATGCCATCCACACGAGATAGCCTAGGCAACGTCCGAACAGCGCCACCAAACGAATGTCTGTCAGGCGTAGAACGGCATTCATGAGGCGATACCCCATTGCGCCTATTTGCTGTGCCAGCGTAACCTTTGGGGTGTTATCTTCCTCGTTCATGGTGAGGGATTAGTTGAAGGTGTATGCTCTCTTGATGTAGAAAGGCTTACGTGTATAGGGATCCCATACCTTGGTGCCTACTTTTACACCGGTGTAATCGAGTTGGTAATGGGGCGCATACGGGGAGATGACGATATTGCTGAACTCTGAGGTAAGGCCAAAGGGAATGCCGTCCTCAGCATACTCAATCTGACCGAGTTTGCTGGTGGAAAGCGGTAACATGTGTTCCTCTGCTTTCAGCCAGTTTTGTTTGGCCGGTTTGCCATTGGCATCTTCAATGACCATGGGCGGGCGGGTTCCCGGGAAATCGTCACGAGTGAAAGTCTGCAGGAACGGTTGCCAGATACAGGAACTCAGCATGCAGCTGCTCAGCAGCACGAGGGTGAGGAGGCGTTTGTGTGTTTTCATGGTTAATCTGATGTAGTAGGTGTGTATGGAATAAGGGTGATGCGCCCTTCACTGGAAGGGGATTCTTTTTCAAATATGGGACAGTACCCGAACTCTTCGACTACTTTCACAATTTCGGGATAACAGGTAAGTAGTGTTTTAAGTGCGGGTTGCATGACCTGAATGTGTTTCTGTGGTATGCCGACCGTGCCGATATGACCTCCGCGAGGCATATTACCCATAAGCGGTTCTCCCCCGCGGAACTCGATGCCAATAACGGGACGCCCGTGCTCGATATGGCGGTGAAATGTCATGTTGACTGCCGTAGTCTGGTGCATATTAACGCCGACAAGACGATCTACTATAAACTCGGCGTATCCGTTATGGATTCGTACGGCAATTCCCTGAGCATTGGCGAAGATGGAGAAAATACCCGTTTGCTGCATGCGACAAGTATCCCTC
Source organism: Akkermansia sp. (assembly GCA_045531695.1). Taxonomy (GTDB): domain Bacteria; phylum Verrucomicrobiota; class Verrucomicrobiia; order Verrucomicrobiales; family Akkermansiaceae; genus Akkermansia. The sequence continues at coordinate 22,088 of JAZSEM010000098.1, read as the reverse complement.
AGGTAACGGTTCAAATCTCCCTCGGTAAAACTAACGACAGCCCCGTTCGCATTTTTAATGAGTACGCTCAGATCTTTAGCGGCTATCTTATCATTATAGCCGGCAATATCATCGAGGGACTGGGGGTGCCACATGCGTACAACTCCATAAAGCATAATGGCTATGAACGATAGAAACAGTATGCCCGCCACTGTTGACCACAGGTTAAAACGCTCCCAGAGTTCCGACAGTAACCCCGGCTGTTGAGCCGGTGCATCTTCATCCTCGCCGGGACCGGAATACAGCGTCCCTCGCGTTATATCATTGGGTGGGGTTTCCTTATGAAACAGAAAGCCCCACAGGGAACCGCTATCCGGTCTCCTTGTTCTGCGTTTACGCTTTCTGTTCTGTGTTGTGCCCATACAGCTTACAGTTGATTATAGCTTACAATGAGACCCGATGAAAAGCAAAAAAAGCTGATTCATGAGTTTTTGCGCGACATACACAGGAACTGCGCCGTTTGCTTATACGCCAAGGGCCCAGCGCAGGTATTTCTCGCTCTCAGCCCAGATGCGGCGTTTTTCACAACCGAGAACAACCACGATGACTGCTTTGCCGTTGAGGGAACCGCAGGATATCAGACAGCGTTTTGCGGCATTGGTGTAACCTGTTTTCATGCCTTGAACCCAGTGATATTTGGGGAGCAGCTTGTTGGTGTTGTTGAAGTTGACCTGTTGTCCGTTAGGGCGGGTGAGAACCACTTGCTGGTCGTTAATGAAATCCCTGATAACCGGGTTTGTGTAAGCATAGCATGCCGCCAGCGACATGTCGTACGCTGTGGAGTATTGTGGTCCGGGGAGTCCGCTGGGATTGACGAAATGAGAATTGTACATGCGCATGCGGCGGGCACGGGCATTCATCTGTTGTACAAACTTATCTACACTTCCGGCACTGTCGCGGGCCAGAGCCTGAGCTAAGTCGTTACAACTGGCGGTTAGCATGGCGTGCATGATGGCGCCTCGAGTGTAACTTTCTCCTACGCGCAGGCGTGAGCGAATGGGGGTAACTTGTGTTTTGTCCTGCTGTGTAATGGTCATCTTGCGGTCGAGCTCGCCGGCGTCGCAGGCACAGAGTGCTGTGATGATTTTTTGGGTACTGGCAACCTGACGGCGCTCGTGTTCGTTGTGACCGTAAAGTACATGACCGGTGCGTGGGTCAATCACGCAGACTGCGGCACAGTTGGGGGTAGGTGCCGGGGTGGATGGGGTTGCAAGCGGACGCGGGGGGATGAGGGATTCGCGACGGTTACCGTAAACCTTTGCCGCGGATGTAGGAAGTGGGGTTTGTGTATGTACTGCGGGTACGTATGTGCGCTGAGTTCGGTAATTTTTGCTGCTCAGATACCCGGAGTAAGTCTGGCTGCAACTGCTTACTAGAGCGGCTGTACACACGGCTGCAATATAGACAAAAAAGCGCATGCGCGCATGCTATCATACGACAATTTATTTAGCAAGTCTTAATTAAGGCATTTTTCTGAAGCGTGAGTTGAGCGAGGCTATTCAAACAATGGGTATCCGTGTGTCCGTTGCGTTCTGCGGGAATCCAATGGTCTGCACTTAATAATACTCGTAAAATGTTTGATTGTCAGTGGGAAGAGATGTGCTTTGATTGGTGTTTTGTTTGCTGAGGTTCATGTCATGTTTTTTTATGCGGGCGAAGATTGGGCTTGCCATATATCCGCTCTCATGGCAGAATAGCGTCATGGCGTATCGTACACTGGTGGCTCTTTTTACCTTGGTTCTGGCATGTCTGCTTGGCTGTCAGCAAGGTCAGAACTCCTATCTCAGAACACCTCCTGCCTTTAAGTTCAGGCCGGAGAGTAGACAGATTCTGCCCCGTTCCATCGGCCGCCTGGCCAAAGAGGCCAACATTAAGATTCGTATGATGCCGCGGCGATCACGCCAGCGCCGTGGCTCTCACCGCATGAGTCCTTCGTTCATCACGATTCACAGTACGGCCAATCATGCTGCCGGTTCGACTGCCATGCAACACTCCCGAGCTCTTTGCCAAGGGGCTATTACAGATCGCAGCTGGCACTTTACCGTAGACCAGTTCATGGTGGTGCAGAACCTGCCTATGAATGAGTCCGGTTGGCACGCCGGTTCAGAGGCCGGCAACAGGCACTCCATCGGTATCGAAATGTGTGAGTGTGAGAGCAGGGGGCATAACCACTTCCGTACCTGGGACAGAGCCGCCAAACTGACGGCTGTACTCATGAAGCGCTACAACATCAATTTGCGCCGTGTGGTTCCGCACCACCACTGGACGGGTAAGAATTGTCCTATGCCTCTCATGACGAACGGGCGCCCCGGTCCCAAGTGGGGCTGGTTCCTGTCGCGCGTGGACTACTACTTCCGCTGCATTAACAACGGTCAGTCCAATCGCTGAGTTGCAAACTGTCTGTAGCCCCTGTGAAAGTTGCTCTCGCAGATGCTCTGGAGGGGCTGCCCGATATCAGCCCTCGCGAGCTGCAGGCTCTGCATGCGGCCTCGTTTTTCACGGTCGGGGATGTTCTCATGCGGATTCCCCGCCGCTATGAAGACCGCCGCAATACGAAGCCGGTAGCTGCTCTGCTCAATGGCGAAACGGCCAGTCTGCTGGTACATGTGTACAGCGCTGGATGGCGCTTTTCCTACAAGCGGTATTTCGAGGTCAGCGTGGGGGCAGAGGGTGACCCGAATGGGGCGCGCCTGCTGTTGCGCTGGTTCAACATGCCCTACGTTGCCAAATTACTTGCCACCGGCATGAACCTGTCAATTTACGGCAAGGTGAAAGAGTATGCCGGCAAACTCACCATGACCAATCCCGATTTCGAGGTCATGGAAGATGAAGATGCCGGGCAGCGGTTGGTGACGCTGGCTATGGGGGGAATTGCAACACCTCTTGCGGATGATGGCACGGAGGTGCTGCGCGTGCATACCGGGCGCATTGTGCCGATTTACCGTGGTATATCGGGGTTGGCGGCTCGGCGATTCCGGCGTTTGGTGTGGGATTTGTTGCTCCGATTGCCTGAGCAGGTCGCTCAACCGGGCTATGATGTTGCGCCGACTTATCCTTTCCGTGAGGCTCTGCAGGATTTGCATTTCCCGGCAGAGCCTGAGCAATACCGCAAGGCGAGACTGCGCTTTGCGCTGGCGGAGTGTTTTGCCCGTCAGTTCTGTGTGGCTTGGCGTAGACGACGTGCGCAGGACCGCTCCGGGCGTGTGAATGTTACCACCGATGGCTATCTGCAGGAACTGCTGGAGTCGCTCCCGTTCAGTCTTACAAAGGCGCAGATGCGCTGCGTGCAGGAAATTCGCGCCGATATGGCATCCACCCGGCAGATGAACCGTCTGTTGCAGGGCGATGTGGGCAGTGGTAAAACTTTGGTCGCTCTTTGTGCCATGCTGCTGGCTGTGGAGAGTGGTGGTACGGCTGCCATGATTGCTCCCACGCAGATTCTGGCGGAGCAGCATTTCAATAATTTTCGCCGCCTGTTGAGCGGCATGGATGTGCGCCTGTCCCTGCGTACCTCTGACCGTGCAGAGGATATGGGCTATGTCCCTGATAACCCGGCGAAGGCTGATGATACTCCACGCTTGTTGGTCGGCACTCACGCCCTGCTGTACAAAAAGAACCGCCCACGCAATCTGGCGCTGGCCGTGATTGATGAACAGCACAAGTTCGGTGTGGCTCAGCGTGAGCAGTTTGTGAGCAGCGGTGATTGCCCCGATGTGCTGGTGATGACGGCAACCCCCATTCCCCGCACTCTCACTCTGACCCTCTACGGTGACCTCGACGTATCGGTTATCGATGAATTGCCGGCTAATCGCGGTGAGATTGTCACCGCACTGCGGAATCCCAACCACATGAAGCGAATCATTGCTTTCATGCAGTCGGAACTGCAGGCAGGTCGGCAGATTTACATCGTAGCTCCTTTGATTGAGGAAAGCGAAACCCGAGCCCAAGCGGCTGCCACAACAGAGCTTGAAAAATGGCGTTCCATATTCCCGCAGGAACCGATTGGCCTGTTACACGGTCGTTTGTCGCCGGAGGAGAAGGACGCCGTCATGGCGGCCTTCCGAGCCAATGAAACTCATATATTGGTGGCCACCACGGTGGTTGAGGTCGGTGTGGACGTGCCGAATGCCACCATTATGCTTATCAATGATGCCGACACCTTCGGCCTTTCCCAGCTCCACCAGTTGCGAGGACGTATTGGCCGCGGTCAGTACAAGAGTTACTGTATTCTGCTTTCGACTGCCAAAGCAGGCGAACCGGGGCGGGAGAAGCTCGATGTTCTGTGCCGTACCATCAATGGCTTTGAGATTGCTGAGGAGGATTTTCGTCTGCGTGGCCCCGGGGATGTGCTCGGTACTGCCCAGAGCGGCTTGGGGGCTGTGCAATTTACTGAGTGGCTCAGCGATATGCGATTGATTCACCGTGCTACACGCGATGCCGCTGCTATTCTGGAGCAAGACCCCGAGCTGCGCCGACCGGAGCATGCTCCGCTGCGCGCTCTCATAGCTGCTGAGGTTGAGCAGGGGGTGACAGCGTGATAATTTTTACGATTTAGGGCTTGAAAAAGGAGCCGATTATGATAAGCTATCGATAAACATTCAACATTTGCGAAATATGTACAAGAACCTGTTAGCCATTTCGATTGTAGCTGCTTTTTCGTATGGAATGCAAGCTCAGGCACTTGTGTCTCCCCGTATTGCAGATGACCCCATGGTGGTGCTTGCTGCCGAGTTTGCCTCGGTTTCGCCCGATGAAGAGGGGCAGAATATTGTTGAAGAGGATGTGCAGGGCGGAGCTGAAGAGAACATAGCTACGCGCTGTCTGATGGCTCAACTTTCTATTGCACAAGGACTTACAGAACGCTTGACTAGTGATTTGGTCGCAGCTGTTCCCGAGGAGGTAGCCGAAAGTCTGCAGGAGCAACTGGCAGAGGCTCAATCTCTGGAGTCTATGGCCATCGATATCGGTGCCGGTGAGTACGAGGAGCTTCTGGCAGAGATGGCTCAGGACCCGGCGGTGCAGTCCGTATTGAACAGGTTGGATGAAGTGACAGCTCGCTTGGAGGATAAGTCATATTATAATTGTCCGGCGCTGGAGGAGGTGGTCAGCCAGATATTGAATATCCTCTCTGATTTACAATGATGTATGCGCTCGACTACCCTTCCGTTTTGCCTGCTCTATCTTGCTGCTTTACCTGTTATTGCGGGTAACGAAGCGGTATTGCGCAGTATTGCAGCGCACAATGTAAACCCCGAAGGGTGCGAACGTCGGGAATTGCTGGGCTACCTGAAGCACGAGGATGTGCGAGTGCGCTCGGCGGCACTTGATTTGCTGGAGCTGGTGACCGGGCGTGATTTCGGGCTGGACCCTTGGCTGCAGCCGACGGAGGTTCCTGCTGATGTGCAGGCTGCTCTTGCTGAATGGGCCACCGCAGAGGAGTTGGTGGGTGATGTGGCAAAGGCCCCTGAACCGGCGCAACTGGCGGATGCCGTGGTGCTGCTGCGAGCTGCCGACCCCGATACGCAGCGCCGAATCTGCCTGCGCTTCGGCCCGTGGAAATCCGCTCTCTCTGTGGCTCTGCAGCATGAAATCCGGGAAAATGCTCAACTGACCGAGCGTGAGCGTGACAACCTGCGCTGTTCGCTCTACCGCCTGCAGTTGCAAGATGCCATTCCTGCAGAAGTCGGGCAGGTGGCTCCCTTGCTGGCTTCACATGCGCGCAATGATATCCTTGACGGACTGGAGAGCTTGCGTAAGGCGGGGAAGGCTGCTCTTCCGGTGCTGATGGGCTTTGTCGATTCGACGGATAGTCTGGTGCGCGAGGTGGCGATTGATGTGCTGCTGCAGACCGGTGGCGCTCAGGCATACAAAATCATGATGCCTCGACTCATGGCTGAGCAGGACCGCAATATCCTGCAGATTGCAGCCCGACGAGCGCCGGATTCGAAACCCTTGCCTCAGATTATAAGTTTTCTGAATCACTGCGCCGCACAGGAGGATGAGGATGTGTCGGTTGCTGCGCTCGAGGCCTTGGCTGACATGGAAGCGGAGGATAGCGAGGACGAGGACTCTGAGGAGCTGCTGGACTCGGTAATTAAGTCCGGGCCCGGTCCCGGGCAGGCCGACGCCGGGGAGGCCATGCCGGAGCCTGTCTGTCTGGGGCTGCTGAAATCCCCCAACTGGCGCGTGCGAGCAGCCATGCTCAGGGCTCTGAAGTCGAAGGCCGCATTCATTCCCTCCATTCGCAGCGAATCTTTGCAGAATGCAATTCTTGCCTCCTTGAAAGATGAGGATGAGACGGTGCGCATGCTGGCTATGGAGGTGCTCTACACGCGCAATCTGGCGGGGCAATTTATTGACGAACTGGAGCAATTTGCCATCGTTAGCCCCTCTGCCGCTCCTTTCTTTGTCTATTTGCTCTGCGAGGAAAAATCTGAGCTCAGTCCGGGGCTGCTTGATTTAGTGAGCCGTTTCGAGCCTGCGGATGTGGATAAGCTGGTGCACTACGATGATGAGTACGATACCGTTTTCAATCGGGATGAACATGGTGTATCTGCTGTGATTCAGGTGCTGGACTCCCTGTTGTCCAATCCCGATCCCCGTGTGCGCAGGCGAGTGATGGGCGCCTGGGGGCGTAATCTGTTCTGCTGTCGTCAGGAATGGGCGGATGCTTTCGTGGACTGGTTGCAGGATGCCGCCGTGCCGGAGGAGGAGAAAGTGGAGCCACTTAAATTGCTTGCTTTTCGCATCACGGACCGAGACAGGCAGCGTGTGAGCGATGTCGCTCTGGTGGAGTGGCTGCGACGTGAGGTGGAGTCACCCACGGTCAGGAGCTTGGAGCTGCAGCAAACCATCTATGCTGCTTTCATTAGCCTGCGCCCGGTTATGGCTGCACCGCTTCTGGATTCGGCGCGACTGGAACAATTGCCCCCGGAGCTGCTCAGTGATATACTGACCGCTACGCCCACTCTTATTCTGAAACTCAGGCCGGAGTTTGCATCTCAGTTAATCCGTCACGAAGATTTTTCGGCTTTCGACGAACTGAGTAGCGCGGCGAGAGGACGAGGGGATGCCCGTAACCCGGAATTGGGGCGCTATCTGCTGGCGCTTGATTTGACTGCGGAACAGAGAATGGAGCTCTTGTCGGAAGATTTGGATTACCTCGATGAGGATATTTCCTCTCCGCCTGAAGGGGGGGCTACAAATTTTTCTCTCGAGCTGGCACAGCAACAAAAGGATTACAATGCGGCGCTGACTGTCTATGCTATACTGAGCAAGGCTCCGCAAATAGCCCCGGAGATAGTGGCGGATATCATTGCTGCATTACCCGAACCGCAGCGCGAGGCGCTGGAGTGCCTGCGTGACATTCCCCGCTCGGCCTCTGCCGTAGAGGCGTGGGCCAAGAAATACCATAACAGCCCACATGCCGCGGTTCGCCGTTCGGTAGCCGGTTGTTTGCTGTCCATTGAGTACTGGTATATTTTCCTGCCTCGCGAGGGTGAACTGCCACCTTTTGCGTCTACCAATGAGCGTTATTGGCAAAGTCGTGAGGCTGAGCGATCCTCCTGTCCGGTGTCGCTTATTCGCCTGGTTCAGTCCTTACAGCATGACCCAGACCCCTATGTGGCGATAACAGCATGTTGCTCTGTTTTGTATCGCACGGGTGACTGCAACAGAACTCGCTTGCGCGAGCTGTTTAAACTGATGCCGACGATTTTTGCGCCTGAAGCAGAGCTTGATCAAAATCTTACCCCGGAACAGAAACGCATGAAACGGGATGATGCGTTTGTTCTGGAGCGGACGGTAACAGCTGTCTGGTCTCGATGGAGCGACTACCGTTCCGGTACCAGGGAATACTTTAAGCTGAAAGGTTCTCCCAAAAAACTGCGCCCCGGCATTGAAAAACTTCTGACTGAGCTCGCTCACGCCTCCGATAGTTATCCGTGGTCAGTTATCGATGAGGTGAAAGATATATTCCCCAAGCGCTCTTCCTCTTCGTCTTCTGCGGCTGTGGATGTACAGCCTCACGAGTTCGATTATCCGGCTTCCACGGTCGAGGTCGCGCCAACCGCTCCGCCGGTTCCCGAGTTGCCGGTGGTCGATGACGATGGGGCAGATGAGGAAGATGCTGAGGAGCCCGCTCCGGTCGCTGCCATTGGTCCGGTAAGGGTGGAGTTTTTCCATAAGGATGGTTGCGATGTATGTGAGCAGGTGCAGCGTAGATTGGATGAAATGAAAGCTGATTTCCCTGATATGGAAATCGTGAGTTACGACGTGGAGTCCTCTGCCGGTCGTGAGCGAAATTCCGTACTGTCAGCTCGCTTCGGGGTGCCGCCTCGTGACAGACGGAAAGCCCCGGCTCTGTTTGCCGAGGCCGGCTGTTTGCTGGGAGAGGACGCTGCCAACCCCGTCCGTCTGAAGGGGCTTCTTGCGGCATCTGCCGCACGGGCAGGGCGCCATGAGCTCCCCCCCTCCACCAAGTCGCCTTCTTCACCGGAACTGACGACCGAAGAACAGCCTGCTGTTGAGCCCGCACCAACCTCAACGCCTGATGTGAATCCCGGTGCCGAGAATCGCTTGACGGCCACTACCGCCACTGAGCAGACAGCAGCCGCCGGCGAGCAATTGTGGGAACATGTGCGCAGCTATGGCATGCTGGCCGTGGGCGGACTGGTTACCCTCATTGGGCTTTGCCTGCTGCTCTTCGGCCGGGCTAAAGAAGAACAATAATTGGGGCTGATCTTTCTCGATTTTCAGCTGGATTGTCGTTATATCGATTTTTCCCACCAAATGTGTCTGTTTGGGCGTTATCTGCTGTACAAATCGTGCTGATTAGTATATACTGTAGGAAGTTGATTTCTGCTGTCTCTCTCCATTATTTTACCTAACCATTTTCTCTCGCTATGCACACCCTCACTGTCACGAACCTCGATGACTCCGGCACCGGCTCACTCCGTCAGGCAATTGCCGATGCCAATGCTTATACAGGAACGGAAGATGTAGTAATTGTGTTCGACCCCTCGTTGGCCGGTGGCGCTCTTTCCCTCAGCTCATCCTTGCCTACTTTTTCCGCCGCCTGCACAGTGAATGCCGCAGGTGTTCAGATATCCGGCAGCTCAATTTCTACATCAGCCGCATTGGTTCTCAATAATATTACTTTGCCTCAACTGATTCTCCAATCAGCCGGTTCTGTCGTGGGAGAAAATGTGACCCTGACAGCGCAGGAGGCCATAAGGCTGAATTCCTGGAGTGGTACGGCTGATTACAGCGGTATGACCGCCACGGCCGAGGGGGCCTATGTGGGAGTGAATACACTGGGCAATTGCACATTACGCGCACTGCCGGATTGCCTATCGGGAGGGTATAAGCTCGTCACCAAGCTTAATGTCCCATTGATACCGGCAGATAGTCAAGCTGTACTGGATGAAGGTGTATGTATCGATACGAATGGAAACGACGCGCTTATCTATGGTAAGTTAACGGTTAATAACCAAAGCGTGGCCGATGCTATAACGGGTAGCGGAGATCTGGAGCTGCGAGGAGGTGAGTTACATCTCACCAACGCAAATATACGGAGCCGCGTATTCAGAATGTACAATAGCAGCACCCTTAAGATGACGGGTGGCGAAATTGATACCGCGTATGAACTCGGTATTTACGATAGTGCATCAGTTGAGCTGACCAATGTGACCGTGAAGGATGTCATAGAGTGTGACGGTACTGCGATACTGGATGGCGTAACCAGTTCAACCATAATTGTAGCCTCGTCAACTGCTGTAACAGTGGGTGACGGAGGAGTAACGCTGACGGAGCAGGAGGCGGTCCGTCTGGCAAAGAACTTTACGGGTGATACCGCCGACATGGCAGCATTACTGAGCAATGCCACGTCCGAGGGCGCCTATGTAGGATTGGAATCTCTTGGCAATTGTACATTACGCGCGCTGCCGGATTGCCTGACAGGCGGGTATAAGCTCGTAAAGAAGAATGGTACATTAATAGCTGCCGGCAGTCATGCTGTATTGGAAGGCGGCGCATGTATCGATACAAATGGATACAGTACAGCCATCTATGGCAACATGACGGTTAATAACCAAAGCGTGGCCGATGCTATAACGGGTAGCGGAAATCTGGAGCTGCGAGGTGGTGAGTTACATCTCACCAACGCAAATATACGGAGCCGCGTATTCAGAATGTACAATAGCAGCACCCTCAAGATGACGGGTGGCGAAATTGATACCGCGTATGAACTCGGTATCTACGATAGTGCATCAGTTGAGCTGACGGATGTGACCGTGAAGGATGTCATAGAGTGTTACGGTACTGCGATACTGGATGGCGTAACTTGTCCGACGATATATGTAGCCTCGCCAACAGCAGTAACAGTGGGTGCCGGCGGGGTAACGCTGACGGAGCAGGAGGCTGTCCGTCTGGCAAAGAGCTTTACGGGTGATACTGCCGACATGGCAGCATTACTGAGCAATGCCACGGCCGAGGGCGCCTATGTGGGAGTGAATACACTGGGCAATTGCACATTGCGCGCGCTGCCGGAATGTCTGCCGGGCGGGTATAAGGTTGTAAAGCAAAATACTACTTTGATAGAGACCGGCAGTCATGCTGTACTGGAAGACGGCGCATGTATCGATACAAATGGCTTCTATACATACATCTATGGCACCATGACGGTTAATAACCAAACCGTGGCAGATGCCATAACAGGCAGCGGTAATCTGTATTTGTATGACGGGCTGTTACAACTCACTAACGCAAATATACGGAGCCGCGTTTTCGTAATGTACGATAGCAGCACCCTCAAGATGACGGGTGGCGAAATTGATACCGCGTATGTACTTGGTATCTACGATAATTCCTCTGTCGAGCTGACGGATGTGACCGTGAAGGATTTCATAATGTGTGGCGGTACTGCGATACTGGATGGCGTAACCTGTCCGGCGATATATGTAGCCTCGCCAACAGCAGTAACAGTGGGTGCCGGCGGGGTAACGCTGACAGCGCCGGAGCCCATATGTCTGACAGGTAATTTCACGGGGGATACCGCCGATATGGCCGACCTGATGAGCAACGCGACCGCCGAGGGAGCTTATGTGGGCTTGCTTTCTCTGGGTGATTGTACATTACGCGCACTGCCGGATTGCCTGTCAGGCGGGTATAAAGTCGTAGTGAATGGTACATTGATAGCTGCCGGCAGTCATGTTGTAGTGGAAGACGGAGCCTGTATCGATACGAATGGATTGAATATGTCCATCTATGGGAACATGACGGTTAATAACCAAACCGTGGCAGATGCCATAATAGGCAGCGGAACAGTGGAATTGCGAGGTGGACAACTTGAGCTCACCAATGCCAATATACGGAGTCGCGTATTCAGAATGTACAATAGCAGCACCCTCAAGATGACGGGTGGCGAAATTGATACCGCGTATGAACTTGGTATTTACGATAGTGCCTCTGTCGAGCTGACCGGAGTGGAAGCGAAGAACGACATCTCTAATAGCGGGACGTTGAACATGAGCAACTGTCGCGGAGATTCAGTGAATGTTGTGCTCAACAGTGGTTCAAATACTACCATTATCAATTCTTCGGGTATTGGTAGCCTGACATTTAACGGCGGATGTCATGCCGTTATTCGGGGAAATGATTTTTCAGCAACGACAATAGTACTGCAAAATATTTCTGAGGACGAAATAATCGACCTTTCCGGCAACTATTGGGGAACTACAGATTGGGAAACTATTGTCAGCAAGATTCAGGGCTATGATGAAGCCCGGGTTCTCATAACCTCGGTTCTTTCGGAACCGAATGCTCAAGTGTTCACGTTTGACTCCTCGATGCCGGGAGCTCACCGTATTTCCTGTGATACTGATTCATTGGTACTGCGTTTCAATGCGATGGTGGATGTTGATACGGTGAGTGGGGAAACAATTCGAGTGGTGGACGCACTGGGCAATACTCTGTCGCTGGCGGGTTTTGAAGTAGAGGGTAACGAGGTGCGGCTGTTATTGGAATCTCTGCCTTTGGGTGCATACTCGGTTCAGGTTGGGACTGAATTGAGAGATATATTCGGCAATGCTTTCTCGGAGCCGCAAGGGCAGCGCAAAGTGAACTTTATGAGCGTGGTATTGGAGGCTCCGAAAGTGATTTTCTTCCGTACGAGTAGCACAGTGACTGATCATTTCCGTTACGTGGATATCTTCTTTGACCAGGATATGGATGCAGCCACTGTGACAAAGGATGATGTCCATATTTATACGGAGACAGGTGAGGAGGTGAATATTAATCGGATTCTGCAATCGGGCATTCAGGGCAATGTGTTCTTCCGCGCCTATTTTGATGAGGTGACGGAGCAGGGAACCTACCGTATTGTGGTGGATTCTGATGTGCAGACAACAGATGGCCGCTCCATGACTGCCGATTATGTGAATGAAGTGTATGTTTCCTCACCCGATTTGGAAGTCCCCGGTTTGGTGGAATATACAGATGACCGCCTGGGACGTTATACGACGATTTCGTATACGGTTCAGAATAATGGAGATGGTGAGGTAAGGGGAACCTGGACGGATAACATATATCTTTGTAAGAGTGAAACCTGGGATGAAAGTCAGGCCGTGTTCTTTGCCTCTGTGGTGCATCGGGATCAGAATATTGCCGCCGGAGAATATTACTCTGCTTCTGCCCGGGCGTTGCTGGATTCTCTGGAACCCGGGGAGTACTATATCTTTGTCAAAACCGATATGTCTTCCCGTGTGAGTGAGGAAAATGAAAATAATAACATTTCTGCTACCGGAACAAGTATCTCTCTTTCTATCGATAAACAGGAACAGGGAAGTGCTACGCATGAAATCAGCTCGGCGAATGAAATACTTTATGTGGCATATACAGCCATCGAGGATGCCTCTGTCTGTTTTGCTGTGGAAGGTATAAATACCGGTATTTTTGTGAGTGAGACTCGACCGACGGCAGCGAATACAATAGCTTCGGTATTCAGAGGAAATGATGCCTCGCGTGCATATTTTGCCGTGGAAGCGGGAAAAACCTACTATATAGGGCTTTCCCCCAAGAAGAAAGGCGAAATTAAGACCTCAATTAACACGATGGAATTCACCGTTGTGGGGAGTTCTTTGAACTATATAGTGCCGGGGTGTGATTGCTCGCTTATTTTGACCGGAGCTGAGTTCTCTGAAGGAATGAGGGTGTGGTTGACTGATGAAAATGGTGCCATATTGGAAGCCACCCGGGTGGAGGTTGCCGATTCCTGCTTGGCTGAGGCGATTTTTGCTGTTCCTGAGGGGGCTGAGCTTGGCAGGCAATATTCGCTGGTGGTAGAACATGAGGGCGGTATGCAGGCTTATTTGGGAGAAAAGATATCGGTTAAGGCTATTTCTGAAGCCTTATCCGTAGACGTCGAGCGTTGCTTATTCCGCGTTGGCTCTGTTTATCAGAGTTCGGTGACAGTTAGTAATAACGTGGGCTATAATCTGGACGTGCCTATTGTGATGGTATTCAATACCTATGGGGATGATTTTCATATGTATTATGGAAGAGATGAGGCGTATAAAGTACATCGCTCTGCGCTTGTGTACTTCATGCGGGGCAGTGATGGCAATACGGACTCGTTATCGGCCGGAGAATCCGACAGTCGTCGCTACTTTTTAAGAAAGACTTCTACCGGCGAAGGTTATACTCCCGCTCGTGTTATCATGCCGACCGATGCATCTCATGTAACAGAGCAGGAATGGGCAATGCTTGCATCTGCTATGCGACCAATAGCGGTAACTGATGAAGAATGGGAAACTTGGTGGAATAATATGCAGCCTCGCATAGGCGAAACCATGGCAGATGTGTACCGTTTTATCGTAGAAATGCAGGAAATCAGCATTGCTGAAACATCGGAAGTTCCAGATAATCTGTCAGATGTCGTGTACGTGGTGATGAGGCAGAAACCGGATTATGTGCCAAGCTGTTCTATTAGTGGTATTATAAGGGATGTCAATGGCAATTTTAGTGTAGGTGTTGGTGTTGAACTTTATCTGGATGGGGTGCTGGTAAAGTCTGCTTTGACAGATGAATACGGGAGGTTTGACATTCAATATGTGAAGAAAGGTTTGAGCTATGAGATCAGGACAAATCAAAAGCTCATTGTTGATGAGGAACTGACGCATTCTTATGCGTGTGTTGTTGAGGATGCTGATGTAGAATTGAATCTGATTGCAGAGTCTGATGGTAGAGTCCAGAGGACTTCTTCTGGAGTTCTTGTGGTGGAGAATTACAAGGGTGAACTCGCAAAAACCATGATTCAAGATGGCTCCTTGTATTTTGTTTTCTCTTCGAATGGCAACTATCATGAGGTTTGGGTTGCAATAGGTAATGAAATGGTAAATATGGGACTGTTCTGGTCGGAGAAACATGATGCGTATGTCTTATCGTGGTGTGAAGAGATAAACGATGAACTCCAGCTGAATTTCTGTTTGGTAAAGACAGATGGAAAGAGCGTGATCTGTTCTAATACAGAGAAAATAGCAGCAAGCAAATTAGTGGATCTCTATACGGAAGGAGAACGTATCATTACAGTTTCATCCGGAAATAGTGGTAAATCGTTTGCTTATTCAGAAGTTTTTGAGGATGTAGAGTCATGGTCAATTCTCGCAATAAATCAGACAGATACTAACATTACCCAGACCGGGGCAACGGGCACATTGAATGCAAAACTTACGATACCCTTTATCAATGTCGTGCTGTCTTATGAGGAGAAACTGGAGGACCCTGTTGTTTCTGACGATAAGTTGAAGGCTAGTGCCAGCGGGACAATAAATGGCTCGTTTGGCTATGAAAAAGAAGAGAAAAATGGCAAAAGGTACAAGGTTAAAGAAAAGTTAGCCGGTGGTTGGGAAATAATAGGAGGCATTGAAGGCGAGTTCGAGGTCGATGCGTGGGCCAATTGCACGGATCAGACCATTCAAACTGGTCCAATAGAATATAAAAACTGTTCTTTTACTGCTAAGTTGACCCATGATATGGGGGCTCTATTCATTCTGGACGCCTTGGGTTTGACCCCAGCGCGAAAAACGCTAAATGCATTTATTAATAAGGTTCGGTCGATATATGGTGAAACACTTGTGTCGGCACCTCTTGAATTTACGGTTTCGTTAGCACTTGACGGCCATGAGTTGACTGGTAATTTGGATGTTGAGGGGGGGATTAAATTTGAATCGCCCCAATTTCGTTCAACATATGCTAGTTTAGAATTCAGTGTTTCCGGATCCATTGGTGTTTCAATCAATCTGGAATCTGGTAGTGTGAGGTTTCTCAATGCTCATTTGGGGCTGGGTATCAAATTTGAGCTTAACGCCGGAATGTTCCATTCTGAAGGTAGTTTATTCGGTACGGCTGGACTGATAAATGAGAACTGGGATTATAAAGCTTCTACGGAATTTACTGTTAGGTTTGAACCTGCTGAAGACGTAGAGAAGAAGACGTTGTTGTCAGAGGGGTGTAGTATAGGGCAGGTAACTATTGAAGATGCCATTGATACAGCCTATGCTCGCAGAGACCGCTTTATAGATGCATATACATATGTGAATTCTTCGGGAGAAATATTTGTGCGTTATATTGATACGGAAACCAAATTACAACACGGGGATGATGTGCGCATATTCGATTCGGAGACGGCGTTTGGCTCCGATATCAGCTTATCTGATATATGTACAGTTTCCGATTTATCCGGGAATCTCTACATCGTTGCATGCGGCAGCGGTTCGGCTACCGAGGGACTGAATACCATGGACGCTATTCGGTTAACTGTAGATGGCAAGGTTCAGGAGTTTGATGAGTTACTGCTCCGGAGCTATGATTACAATGGAGTTGCGTGGAATCCGGTGGCCGATGTCAGATCCGTTTCGGCACATTATGCCGAGGATAAGATGGTAGTCGTGTGGAGCTCTGTTTGCAATGGAGTTTGGTGTGTCTATTCTTCGACATTGGAAGGTGACTCATGGCGAGATTTAACTCTTTTGTATTCAAGCCGTCATGAGTTAGTTGTCAGGGAGACGGGCCTTCTCAATAGTGGTGTATATACCTCGTTTGATCAGATTGAGAATGATGGGGGAATTCCATATCCTACGTCATTTGTTTTTCAGTCCGATGCTACTGGTTGGATTTTTAATAACGCGTTGAATACAGAAGACGCTGTAGCGTATATTGATTCATACGACAGTAAGGCCGCTTTACCTGAGTTGCAGATAAAAGATCTTGAAATTACCAAACACCGGGAAGGTAAAATCCGGTTCACTCTGAATCTGGATGTAGCTCATGCCAACGAAACGATCGTCGTTATAGATGGCGAACAGTTTAACATAGGTATGGCTACACAATGCAACCTTATTCTGGATGATGGAGCTCATGAGTATTATGTTGTTTCTTATAATGCTGCGGGTTGTTCCATTTCGTCAGATACACGACAGTTCCAATATGATGCTACCGCTCCTGAATGTGACCAGATACTGCTGGATTATGTGACTGGCGAGAATGACAGTACCTTGCTTAGAGTGCGGCTTAGTGCCGATGCGCAAGTTGGCGTATTTTTAGGTAATACCAGTCTGCTGCAGATTGATGAATACACTTGGGTAACAGAGGCAATTCAAGGTGCCCATAAGTTGCAGATAACGGCAAGTGATGAGAATCAGAATGTGGCAGTGAAGGAGTATGATATAGTTTATAACAGTGATGCTCCTTTGGTTCAGCTTAGCTCTATAGAGTATACGACTGCAGAAGAACCCGGGAAAACCTGCGTCGAATTCAAGTGGGAAGCTATTGATGGCGTATCATATGAATTGATGGTGGATGATTCTGTTGTATATAGGGGCAATGATGGTACTTGTTCTATCGACTTGTCCTCAGGGAAACATACATATGTGCTGAAGTCTACTCATGAGTATTTGGGACAGAACTCCTCCTGTGGTGATTTTTCAACAGTTTCTTCTCCTATGTATGTGCAGTTTGGCCTCCGTTCAAAGACGATTGCATCAGAAAATGAGACTGTGCTGGAGTTTGCCTGGGAGTCTGAGAGACCGGCTACTTACGAATTGTATGTAGATGGAGTAAAGAAATATGAGGGAACGGAAACGGAGTTCAGACAAGCCGTTGCTGATGGTGAGCATGTTATCGAGTTGCGCTCTGTAGACCAATATGGCAATGAGTCATCTGAACTTGTTCACGTTCATACTGATACTTCATTACCAGAGTTGAGCTTGTATGCTCCGCGATTGAGCAGGGTTAACGATAATGAATATATTGCTGAGTTCGGTTGGTATTGCAGTTCAGGTCACCCTCTCAGCTTCAGCTTGTATGTCAATGACGAGCTGGTATATACCGGGAATGAACGTACCTATTTATACACAGCCTCCTCATACATATTTGGCTGGCGAGTTGAAGCTCGAGATGAATACGGTCGTGTTGTTTCCAGAATTGATGAGACCACATACCAAGCCCCTCGGGATTTCCATATTCTCAGCTGTGATTATACAACGGGGAATAACGAAACGATGCAGGCAGACCTGTCGTGGGCAGATGTGGGAGCTGAGGAATATGTGGTATTTGTCAATGGTGAATACTTCACTTCATGTGACGGAACAAGCCTTTCCGTAGAGATGCAGGCTCCTATAGAGATGATTGATATTATAGCTGTGTTTGAGGACCAGACTAGTCAGGCTATATCAATTAATACTGCAGATTCAGAGGTGCTGCCGCAGCAGCCTGAATTCCAAAGTAGAGGGCTTCCCTACGGCGCAGTTGTTGCTCTGGGGGACAACGGTATAAAGTCAGGAAGAAAAGGAATCGCATTCTTCTGGACTGGTGTGGCTGGTACGCTGTATTATGCCAGTATAGATGGCGGCCCTCGGGTGCTCATAGGCGATTGCCTTGGCATGAGTAAAGATTCTGGGATGAACTGTAACAAGTTTGTTGACATTGCAGAAGACGGAATTCATCGCTATGAGATTTACGCCTCAACGCGCATAAGCGATATGCAGATGATTAGTAGCGGTTACGTCATTCTGGATAGCACTGCTCCGGAGGTCAATTTAAACTGCCAAATCGATGAAGGTTATGTTTTTGATGGTGTCGATTTTAACTGGAATGCAAACGAGAGTTGCCTTTATACACTAAAATTAGACGGTGAGACCTTGATCGAGACGGACAGTAGAACATCCTACGATAAATGGTATGTTTCCAGCGGTACACATCAGGTCGAGCTGCTCGCTGTCGACCAGTATGGGAACGAGAGCCTTATCAAAGAGAATATATATGTATCGGGAGCTTGGTCAGATAAAGTTGTAGCCAATCCGGTATTATCAGTATCGTTTTGGGAGCGGTTGAGAGAACTGGCGGAGAATGAAATTTCGTTCCAAAACTGCGAAAGTGGCTGCCCCAGTAATCCTCCTCCCGGCACGGAATGCGGAGGTAAAGGCGCAGCTGTAGTCTCCGTGGATCCGAATGAATTCTATGGCCCTTCCGGTTACGGCAGCGATAATTGGATAGCTCCGCAGGAGATGAACTTCCGCATTGCCTGCGAAAATATGCCGGGTGAGAACATTGCTCATGCAGCGATGGTGACCATTAAACATCAGATTGACACTGCGTATGATTATAGCACCTTCCGCTTGGGTGATATGATGATGGGGGGCAATACCATCAACATAGATGGAGAAGAAACAAGCTATAAGGCTCGTCTGGATTGGACATCCTCAATCGGAGTCTGGGTAGATGTCAATGTGTTCTTTGATGCAGATACGGGTGAGGTAGAGTGGCAATTTACGGCTATTGATCCGGAGACTGGATGGATGATCAGTGATCCGTTTGCCGGTTTGCTTGCTCCGAATTTCAACCCGCCGGAGGGCGATGGATGGGTAAATTATTATATTACTCCCAAGGTGGCGACAGAAGCGGGAATGACTTCAACATCGCAGGCTGAGATTATCTTCGACTTCAACGACCCGATTCTGACGCCGACTCTTACCTACACCTTCGACAGCGATGCTCCGGTGGCTCAGGTGAAAGCTCTGGCAGAAAACAGCAGTAGCCGCTACCTGCATGTAATGTGGAGTGGCGAAGATGTTGGTAGTGGGGTGGATTACTACAACGTGTTTGTTTCCGTTGACGGTGGCGAATGGGAGCTCTGGCAGGAGGGGATTGAAGCCAGCGGTGCTCTCTACGCCGTGGCTGCAGGTGAGCACTCCTACGCTTTCTTTGCTCAGGGGGTGGATTATGTCGGCAATGCCGAGCCCCTGCCGGAATTGGTGGCTGCCGAGGCCGCTACGGTGTCGACCTATTCACCGCAGAGCAGCACTCTGAGCGTGACGGCCCTGTCGGCCGGGCGCGAGGGCAATGAGCTGACGCTGAGCATTGGATTCAGTGAGGCTGCCACTTGCACGGACTGGGTATCGGCTCTGCAGTTGTTGACGCCGACCGGCGACGCTGTGAACCTTGCCGACGGTACGTTCCGTTATGATAAGAACACGCACACGCTCACGTGGATGGGCAGTGTTGAGGGCATTGCTCGCGGCGAGCTGCTCTCGGTTCGCATGCAGGATAATGCTGTAAGAGATGCTCAGGGTACAGCCATGGGCGATGCCACGCCTGCCTTCTCAGCGGTCGCGACCTTGCCGACGACGGGCAGTGCACAGGCGGCCCCCACGCTGGTGGATTACAATGGTGATGGCTTGCTGGACTTGCTGGTAGGTGAGGTTGCCGGCGGCAGGGGCAAGGTGCGCCTTTACCTCAACGAAGGTACGGCCGAGGTGGCGGAATATGCATCGTTCACTTACCTGACAACGGCGGCAGACGCTCCGCTGACGGTAGATGCCGAGGGATGTCAGGGCGCCATTGTTCAACTTACTGATATCACAGGGGATGGCGTGGCGGAGATGCTTATCGGTCTGGCAGATGGCACGGTGCGTGTATATACCGCAGGTGAGGGGGGCCACTGGACGGATGCCGGTCTGCTGACCTGCAGTGAGGGTGGTAAGGATGTAACGCTGGATGTAGGAACCCGCGCAGCGATAGAGTTCGTTGATTTCAATGGCGATGGCCGAACCGACCTGCTGGTGGGCACAGGCGATGGCAGCATTGTGCTTTACCTTGATACAGCTGACAGTGGAGCTGCGCAGTTTGACGGCGGTCAATACCTGCACGACAGCTTCGGTCGCATCGCGGTGGGCAGCCGAGCTTCCGTGGTATCGGTCGATGTGGATGGCGATATGCTTACAGACCTGCTCATTGGTTCGGCTGATGGTAACATCCTCTTCTATCGCAATGAGGGCAGTTCCACTAATCCGCTCTTTGCCCGCGGGGTGAAGATTCTCTCTGCCGATAAGGTTCTTGACCTGAGTGCAGAGACCGGCCGTTTGCGCCTGGATGCGGGTGATGTGAACGGCGACGGAAGGTTGGATGTGGTACTGGGGCAGAGCGATGGTACGGTGCGCGTGCTGTATGGAACGGATGGTTCCACGCTGCTGGGGTCGGTACAGGCCGGTGATAACCCGCTTTATGCCGTGGAGAATGTACGGGCTCTGGTGTATGGAGAGCAGGTACGCCTGGACTGGGATGCTGTGGAGGATGCCCGCTTTGAACTGAGCTATGAACCGGAGGGTGACGTAGTAAGCCAAGTGCTGAAGCTTAGCACCAACAGCGCCTTGTTACCGCTGGTTGATGGTCGCTACGAGTTGCGGGTGCGAGCCATTACTGCTGACGGAACAGGCCCGTGGAGCGAGCCGACGCTCGTGCAGCTGGATACAGTGGCTCCTCTCTCTCCGCTTTCTCTGCAGGTGGTTGCCGGGCAGAATGGTACGGCTCAGCTGAGCTGGGTGGAGGCCGATACTGCCGCCACCTACGAGCTGCGTTACAAGAGCGTGGCTACCGGCAGCTGGCAAACCATCAGCTGCAAGTCAACAGACATCACCCTCTACAACCTGCCGGGCGGTGCTTACGACTGGCAGCTTCGCGCGGTGGATGCCGCCGGCAACAAGTCCGTCTGGGTGACCGGCGAAGGCTTCGAATCGACCGGGGCTCCTGCCTCTGAAATCTCTACATGGGCGCAGGGGCTGATGTTCGATGCCCTTGGTAATGTGACCGGTGGGTATTATGATGTCGCTAAATCCGGGAGCGACGACAGCAATATGTGCTGGGCCGCAGCCGCTTCGAATATTCTTGCGTGGTGGCAGCAGCAGTATCCCACGGGTAGTGTGTTGCATGGTGTGCCGCAGGATGCTACCGCCATTTATGCTGACTTCTGTTCGAATTGGGAGAATACATCAGGTTCCGAGAATTATGCCTTCACCTGGTGGCTTGCCGATGAATCCTATTCGTCTGTGTACACTAACTACTACAACCTGTACTACAAGGGGGAAGATGGTCACGGTGGCTGGTACGATTCCTACTACTCCGGTGACAATATTACCAACCACATTGTTCAGGAACAGATGAGCGAGATGGAGGCTGCTGAGGTAGCTGATTCCTGGCAGGGTGTGTACAACGCCGGTGGTATGGTGGCACTGGGCGTGTATCTCAGTTATAGCGGTAGCAGTTTTGCCGGTGGTCATTCACTGACGCTCTGGGGATTCCGAGAGGGAACCGATGGTCATATCTCGCAGATATTTGTGACGGATTCGGATGATGAGCAGAACGCGATACGCTATCTGAATGTGGAGGTGGATGCTAATAGCAAGCTCTACCGCATAGCCGACAATCAGGGCAGTCTGTCAGGTTATTACCTCGGCAGCTACACTTATCTGAAGGCCGGTGGTATGAGCCCGGACGGCTCAACCCCGGAACAGGCTGAGGCTTTGGGTATGAGCAGCGCGCACGATGGTTCCGGCACATATAGTAGTAATGTGCTCAATTGGGTCGGCTACGGCGATGCTCAGGACTACTACACCTTCACCGCTGCGGGCGATGGTTCCTACCGCGTGAACATCAACACCGCTACGCTCGAAACCGCCGTGCGCGTGAGCGTGGGTGCCCTCAACGCACAGGGTGAGTTC
>JAZSEM010000050.1:0-14008 GCA_045531695.1 Akkermansia sp. | reverse complement strand
CGAGTGAAAAGCGGGCTGAAGCCCGCGGTGAAGAACCGGCTGCGCACGGTGGTGAAGAATGCGCTGCGCGCAGAGTGAAGACCAAGGCTGACGCCTTGGGGATAGGGGGACAAGCTCCAATTTATCTCCCATTCACGCCATCATCATTCCCACAAGTTCTCAGCCCCGCGGACATACACGCCACGGGACTCGGGGGCATAGCCGAAAGAACCACTGTCGGGCACATCGGGGTCTTCGCGGTAGTGGCGAGGTTCATGGCCGTGACTGCGCAGGTAATTCACGATACCACGCCCGACGGCTTCGGCATAATAGCGGGCGTTGGCATCGTTGGTCAGATAGGTCAAATGGCCACGGTTATTCAGGAAGGCAGCCTCGACCACTGCAGCAGGAATCCCGGCGTCGTCGCAGGCATTCATCCAGCCGGCGGAGCGAGCGGCATCTCTACTGCGCACAACCACACGACACTCGCAACCACCGTTAGGCATGCCGTGGTTGAGTACCTCGCGGTTCAGGGTATCGGCCAGAGCAGCCCCCAGACGCCCACCGTTGTACTTGTTGCAGATAATGATGGATTTGGAGCCACCCCTGCGCCGCCAGCCACGGTCGCTGTTGTGGTGCAGGAATACAGCACAGGAGGCCCGTTGACTGATAGCGTAGTCGGCGCTGGCCATACCGGCGGCCACTCGGTCAGGGAAATAATCGGAGGCATGGCGGCGGCCATCATCGGGTTCGCCCCGGTGGTTTACCCCGGCACGGCGAGCCCAGCTGCGCAGCGGCTCGCTATCGGGGCTGTCGCCGCGGTTCACCACGCGCACCTCGTAGCCGGCGTTCTCAATCACGCGGCGGGTATAGTAAACGTAGCGGTACCACCAATCAAGCTCACGCACGCGCTGACCATTGACAACACGCGGAGCTTTTGCGCCTTCCCTGCCAACACAGTGCCCGATATCCAGAACGACCGGCCCCTCAGCCGTACCGCGTGGCGTGGCACAACTGCTCAACAGCAGGCCACACAGGCAGAGCAACAGTGCAGAGAACAGGCGAGTCATGGCCGGGTAGCGGTAACGCTGCTCTTACTGCAGCATGTCGGGCGTGACATGGTAAGTGGCGCCGCAGCGCGGACAAGAGGCCTCCAGATACCCCTGCTCTGAAAGCAGGTCGGCAAAGTCCTTCTGCATGGTGCGAATGGTGGGCAGAATCTTGTCGAGCGTACAGCCGCAACGGAACGTAAACTTGCGGGTCTCGAGCAGTTTGAGCTCTTCATTCTCCTCGATATTTGCCACATCTTTGGCGGTAAGCTCGCTGAGCCAGTCGTGGTCAGCACCGGGCTGAGCGGTAATGAGAGCGTAGGTATCCCCCTGCACCTCAAAGGCGCGAGCCTGGCGCTGCTCGCTCTGGCGGTAGAAGTCCTCCACCCACTCGGCGACGGTATTGCCGGGCAGTATGATGACGGAAGTCTGCGGCTCCTTGTTGGTGCGCAGATTCTGGGCGAAAAGCATGTTCTTTTCAGGCTCGCGCACGCCCTCAGTGAACACGCGACCAATCACATCCTCCGTCAGCGATGAGCCCGACACAAAATAATTGGCCAGCATGGGGTCCTTGATATTCAGAGTCCATGCGTGGTACTCCTGCCAGGGGCGTGAAACAAGGTGAAGTGTAAACCAAGCCAGCAGCTGCTTGAACATAGCATCCTCAGCCTCGGCATTGCGCTGCTTGTGCTGCATGAGGTGCAGATAATAGTCCACAAAAAGCGGAGAAAAATCGGCCTTCAACATCAGGCAATTACGCTTGCGCACAAAAAATGCCTGCACGGTGGTGAACTCTTCTACGGGCTGTCCGTTCTGCTGCTCAGTCATGGTCGTTAATCTCCGTGGCTATCATACCCCCTCTGCCCTGAAGTCGCAAGCCTAAAATAGGCCATAGCGGACTAACTGCTTAGAAATTTGGTAGTTTTTCGTTTAGCGGGACACGGCACCGGCCTTTCGTCCGTAGGCGGTATTGGGGTATTTTTCGGCAGCCTCGGCATAAAGTTCAGCCGCACCTACAGGGTCATGCATGCGGGATTCACGCATGTGAGCCGCCCGACAGAGGAAAAGAGCTTTATCCTCCTTTCGCGGTACCGCCTTTTCGCCCTTCAGCAGAGCATGGACAGCAGCGGCAGGGTCGTTGAACTCATCTGCCAACAAGGTGGCCAGCTCAGCCCAGGCACGAGGGCGGCGAGAATCATTCTGCACCAGCAGCTCGAACTCCGCGAGCAGTTCCCTAGCATGCTCTTGGCGTATGCGCTCCGCCATGGCCACAAGAGGGTCATCGTCGGGCGAGTAGCTGCTCATGTACACCCGCTCACCCACAAAACGCCCCCAAGCCGGCAGCAGCCAGTACCGAATCATCACTCCCATCCATACCGCCAACACAACCAATGCGCCGAGCATGATAAAAATACCGGTGCGTGCATCTTCGTTGTCGAAGTATACACGCACCCGGAGTATAACAAGGATAAACAGAGCCAGCGGCAATAAAAACAGCAGTACACGGAACAGCTTTTTCATATTACCGCTCACACGTTTTTACATTATTTCTTGCGCTCAGGCAGGTCTTCCATCTCCAGATAATCGAGCGCTATAGTGCGGTTCGGGTTCTGGGGATTGCGCACCTCGAGCTTCATCTGCTTAAAGAACCAGGTGCCGTCAGACAGGCGCTGAACAGAGGTAATGGAAAAGCGCTTCTTCAGCTTGCCGTCGGCGCCATAGCCATCAATCTGCCAGGTGGTGCCGTTCTCCTTGTCAACCCACATGCGAACCCAGGCAAACTGGCCTGCACCGGGGGTGGGGTTCTTGACCTCCACGATGTAGCAATCACGCCCCTTAATGCGGGAGGAGGAGTTATCCTCAATAAGCTTACCGCCCTTCCAATACAGGAAACGCAGGGAAAGATCCTCGTAGCACACATCGGTACCGGCAATGGTCCGGGAGTAGGAAGACGGAGCCATGACCTGAGCCTTGCCGTTCTTTACCAGAACCAGTTCGGCATTCTTGTCCTTAATGCGCACGTCAAAGCGCTGCCAGGACTCGTTGTACTTGTACTGGAACACCAGAGTCTCGCCTCGAGCGCTGATGCTGAAGGGCACCTTATTGCGCCCCTTGCGAATAGAGCCCATCACATCACGGTTGCCCTGACTGACGGTCATATCACGCATGGCACGCAGAAGTTCATCCACGTCGACTTCCTCCTGAGCACTCAGGGGCATCAGCGCCCCCAAAAATGCAGCACCGGCTATAAAAAGTTTATTAAAAAAGTTCTTCATCGGAACCGTATTATACACTGCCCCACACACTCTGTACAGCTTTTTTTGCACCCCGGGATTCCAAAGCATCCAAATAGGGACTTGACATACAATTTTAGCGCTGATAGAATAGCACTCGTTTATGGGGGAGGCAAACACGAAACGGCTGAAAGTTCTTCTCTGCTGCTATGCTTGCGACAACTGTCCTTCATGGCTTGTTGCGACCAATTTTCTCCCCTCACATATGACTTCATTCCGTTTTATAAATCATGTTCAACGCATTCCTCAACTGACATCTTTCAAATGAAAACATACGATTTAATCATAGTTGGTGCTGGTTTGTATGGGGCTACTTTTGCTAGAAAAGCGCTAGATTCAGGATTATCTGTACTTATTATCGATAAGCGAAATCACATTGGAGGTAACTTATATACAGAGGATATAGAAGGCATCCATGTTCATAAATACGGAGCTCACATTTTTCACACAAATAATAAGAAAATCTGGGATTTCGTCTCCCAATTTGCTCAATTTAATAATTTTATTAACTCTCCCATTGCCAACTACAAAGGGGAATTATTCTCACTCCCCTTCAACATGTACACTTTCAATAAACTATGGGGATGCACGCGACCTGAAGAAGCCAGACTCATAATCGAACAACAGCGCAAACAAGCAGGCATCACGACCGCCCGCAATCTCGAAGAACAGGCAATTAGCCTCATCGGAACAGAAATATACGAAAAACTCATCAAGGGATATACTGAAAAGCAGTGGGGACGAGAATGTTCAACCCTACCCGCATTTATCATCAAGAGGCTCCCTGTGCGTTACACATTTAATAACAATTACTTTAACGCAAGCTATCAAGGAATTCCCAAGGGAGGATACACCAAAATGATTTCTAGAATGTTGAAAGGAGCAGATATCATTACAAATGCTGATTATCTAAAAAATAGGGAATTGTGGGATCGTCTCGCCAAATATCTCGTATATACAGGTCCAATAGATGCGTTTTTCAATTATCAATACGGAGCTTTGGAATATCGTTCTGTCCGCTTTGAACAGGAAATGCTAGATTCTGACAACTATCAAGGGAATGCTGTAGTCAATTACACAGACAAAGAAACACCCTATACTCGAATTATCGAACACAAGTGGTTTGACTACGAAAATCAGTCCAAAACCATCATCAGTAAGGAATATAGTCATGAATGGACAATGGGAGAAGAACCCTATTATCCTATTAACAACGAGCTAAACAATGAAAAATATCGACTCTACCGAAAGCTTGCTGAAGCAGAAAGCAAAATCATCATAGGCGGTCGATTGGGAGAATTCAAGTACTACGATATGGACGCTGTTATAGAAGCAGCTCTTCAGAGATTTTATAATTTTACCAAAGAAAATTTGAAATAGTGAACATATTACTCATAGCATATTGTATCGGTGCAGGAAGAGGAAGCGAACCTGGTGTAGGTTGGAATATCGCTCGGGGACTTGCTTTGCGCGGGCACCAGATTACAGTTATTTGTACAAGTAAGTTTTATAACGATAATAAGAAGAGCATCGAGAAAGAAAATCTCAACATAAAGCTCATAACCCAAGATTACCCCGACTCTCGCTGGACTCGATCCTACAAAATTTGGCAGCGCAGAATTGGTCCTGTTATTCAACAAGAGCTCCAAAAACAAAAATATGATGTCGTGCACCACATCACATTCAATCAATACCGATCCATACGAGATGTTTTTTACACAAACCTCCCTGCACTCATCGGACCAATCGGTGGAGCTGAAATTGTTCCATTGCCCCTGCTATTCTACGGCTCCCTTCCCATAACATACAAAATCAAAGAAGCACTACGCTACTTACCTTGGGATGCAATTCCATTAATTCGCAGGATTAATCGCGCCAAGCAACCCATCAAAATCATCTGCAGTAATCAGATAACGGCAAATCGTCTCAGACAAGGCTTTTTTCGAGTAAAATCAAACATAAATATTGCAGCTGCAATATGCATCGAGAAGACAGAAATCTCTGAAACAAGCATACCATCAAAAGAAAGCCCCTACATATTGTTCGATGGAGGGTTATCGCGCCCTCAAAAAGGTACATGGCTCATGCTTGGAGCACTGAAACAATTATGGAAACAAGACTGCCACATCCCCGTTTGCATCGTTGGCTTGTCAGAAGATGAGAAATCAATCATCCAAAAGAGGGCTCTAAAAATAGGTTTACCTAGTGAGGCACTCCTCTTGCACAGTCCCGTACCACGCTCAGAAATGCTCAATCTAATGCGCAACGCTACTATTATGCTGTCCACGGTCTACCGAGATAGCGGAGCCATGGCACTATTGGAAGCGCTAGCTCAGGGAACTCGCATAACATGCCTCGATATACCCAGCCAGTTGTGGCTTACCCCGGATATGGCATTAAAAGTCCCGATACAATCGTCACGCAAAAAAATGGAAAAAGCGCTAGCTGATGCATTGCAACAGCAGATTAACTCTCCTGAACCAGAAAGCAACTGGCACGATAAACGCGTCAAGTTCTTACAGGAGAACATGACATGGGAAAGTCGGATTAATATGTTTGAAAACACATATAAAGAACTTATTGATACAAGTGCAATGCTTCACAAGAGCATCGACAAATAGCGTGATATTCTTACAATGAATACATGATTAATCACAGCACATAAATTCATACTAATGATACAGAACAATACAGGATCTGGCATTATTAATGACGTTCTACAAATACGGAGATGTCGCAGTAAAGAAGCCTCGCACTTTGTCATATGCCACAGCAAAAGAATAAAGTTTGCAATCTCCCTCAACTCCGGAATTCAATTTCTTCGTTCTACAGCAGCAGCCTACAATAAAAAATTGGCTTTACTGCTGCATTGCATTCCCTTCATCCCTCTCCGCTTTTTACACATAGCTGGCCTTGGATACTACGCCAAAATATTCCTTTCTCCAGCAGTCAAACATGTTATAGAGCCACATTACTCATGGAACATTCTTGTAGGAACATATGATAGAGCCCAGAAACTAATATTCCAATGCTTCTCTACAATCGGCAAACCCTGCTTCTTTATCAAGATTGGGAATCGCGGTTCGGCAGAGCAAATGGAAAAGGAGATGCGTTTTCTGCAGCATCCCCACACCTTTGAATCATTCGACATACCACGATTGAGTCATTCAGAATTGATAAGCGAAGGCGCACCTTTCAACATCCAGATAACAGATGCTTTTGAAGGAAATAAGATTCCTCCCGTTCTGAATAAGAAGATCTACCAGATCGCGAAGGAAATTGCGGGAGAACCCACCCTTATTGATGGCATACCCTACACCTTTTCCCATGGTGATTTTGCCCCATGGAACATCCGAAAAAAAGGCTCATCCTACACTGTTTTTGACTGGGAGCACTGCGGCATGAGACCTTTGGGGTATGATGCCGCCTACTTCATTATCATGACAGAGGTAGCCCTCCACAAACGATGTTTCAATGATGCCTTTGAAATTGCCTGTCAACAACTCCATCAGTTAGAACCGGATTTGGAACTCAACCGGGAGCTGATTTTTCAGGAATTTGCTCGCACTACAAAAGCACTCAGTTATTAATCTTTCCCGCACATCATCATGATTTCTAAGCGATCAGATATGGAGTTAATTGAAAGCTTCTTCACCCATCTCAACGATCGAGGCATTGATTACGGCATCATGCGCAATGCTCAGGAAGTAGCAGAGGGCGATGCTCATGATATCGACATGTGCATACGAGACTCTCGTATGCAAGAAGCAGAAACCCTGCTTAACAAGCAAGCTGAACGCCTAGGCTGGAAGCTTCATTTGAAGACTGGTTCATCCAGCGATTTAAGCAACATCAAATGCTATAATTATCATTACGTTGACAAAGACACTCAGCGGATATACATCGTTCATATAGACATCTTCCCAACATTCGCATGGAAAGGTTACGAGCTACTCTCTAATGACATACTATTGGAAGAGGTACAGGGCAATTCCCTCTACCACAGAATTGCCCCAGAAGCCGAAGCTGTGTGCAATCTTTTCGTGCGACTTCTCTACAATGGAAAAATAAAGGATAAATACAAGCCCTCGATACTTCAGATTTTTCAAAACAATAAAGAGAAAGTTTGTGAGTTAATGCAACAATTTCTTTCTCCAGAGCTTGCAGAATCCATATACAATTACACCATTGAGCAACAATGGGATATAATCGATCAAAAACGAAGGGAAATAGTGAGGAATGTAAAAAGGCAGGCAAAGCGTAAACATTTCACATATATAAGCTATCTCCTCTCAAAAGCCCTCAACAGGAAGGGGCTCATAGTTGCTTTTCAAGGCACAGATGGGAGTGGGAAAACCACAATCATTAATGGCCTTCCAGAAATCCTTGGCAACACTTTTTCAAACAATACACTTAACTATTATCATTGGAGACCCGGAATCATTAAACCTGAAAAGACATCTAATGAAAACGGTGAACCTATAGTTAATACTCAGCCTCATTTATTGCCCCCTTACGGGAAAATTATTTCCTTTCTCAAAATGCTCTTTTATACAGTAGACTACATTCTCGGTTACTGGTTAAAAGTGTATTGGCAAGCCGCACAAGGACACCTAGTGGTCTTTGATAGATACTATTACGACTTCTACATGGACAAACGCCGGTATCGATTAAATACCAGCGATAAGCTCATTCGTTTTCTCCAGCTTTTCATCCCCGAGCCGGATATCACATTCGTGCTGCTTGGTGAGGCAGAAAAAATACATGCAAGAAAAAACGAACTCCCCTTGGAAGAAGTTGAGCGGCAAATCAACACGCTTCAACGATATAAAGAAAGATTTAAGGTTCCTGTCGTTATCGATGTCTGCCAGAGCATCAAAGACGTACTGTATGAGGTAAGCAAGAATATTCTAGAGCGACTTAATCGTCGCATCCGATATTAACATGCTTACCTCTAGCCAACTATTAAAAGCAACCAGACATCTTCCATCTAAAAATGAAAAACATTAACCACTTTTTTCGATAGATAGGCTCGCGCTTTACACACTAATAAAATAATCATCTCTTCAGCAATTTCTTAAGGAGTTTAATTGGAAGAAGTGCTTTGGCAATTTTCCGCATATTCCATGTCATTTGAGAGGCCAAGTCACGCTTTGTTTGCGGGATTCGAATCCAAGATTTAGCATACGTATTATCAGGAAGATTTCCTGCAGGTGTCGGATATATGGAAGGGCACACCGCCATACACGAACGAGGATTGAGAAGGGCGCCCATGATTGAGAATGAGCTATTACATACAATGTTGATATCGGCCTGAGTTATCATAGCCAAATCATCAACAAGCGATCCGTGGTATTTTTCACTGGGAAATTCCTCCATGAAGGATTTTACGTCAGATGTGAATTTATCATATACACAAATAAACTGAACATTTGGATAGCGCGTCTGAACAAGCGCAGCAGCTCTATGCCAATATGATTTATGTAGCTTATATCCTAATATAAAATAATCATAACCAACTCGAAAATGAACAATACATACTTTTTTTTCAGGCTGCCTATACGGTTTCAAAAAAGAAACGGCCTTCTCAATTGCAGATGATGGCAACGTAAACCATTTTCGAACATTTTCAATATTCGGCTCGATAATTTCCGGAGTAATGAAAAAACCGCGAACAAACGTATTATCCGTTATTTGTTTGCACACGTCGTTCGGATAATCTGAATAATCTCGCATGTGAGGAGCAGGTTCAACATAAGTATCCATCTCCGTGGGGATATCAAAAAGTTGTTCCTCCGGTGGCAATTTAAAAATAGTATTTAGTTCACATCCATACTGAGGGTCACTGCTATTTATGTAGCCTGTATTAGCACACCTAACATAGCGAAATGTACAATTATTCTTGTTTGCGATTGTTTTGACCGCTGCATATTGAAACATCATATTCCCTAACTGGGAAGTAAGACAAACTGTAATCATATACGTCAGATAATTAAAACATATTCCGAGACATTATCACCCGCAGTATTTTAACGCTTTCCATCGTTTCTTAATTTCTACAAATGATATAGCAAAAATTACCGCTAAAGCAAGTTGCACAACGAACAATGGACAATATTTACTAAAATCAAAAAGATTACTTAACGAAGGCGTTACCAAGCTAATCTGAAAAATAAAGGAATGCGAACAGAGTAAAATTAACGAAAGGCGGCCTATATAAGCCAATTTTTGAACCAACCAGAGTTTTTCAAGAGCCATGCATAAGCAACAACACAGGTAACTACCTATAAGACCAATAAGCACAAACAACATTGGAGAAATATAGGAATATTTGCCATATATTCTGACAGACATATTAATTGAACCATTCAAACTAACCAGATACACATACACAATCACAAGCGAGAAAACTATCGGGAGTAGTGTTCTGTATGAGAGTGAAAGCAATTGCTGCTGTTTCATTTTGTAACCCGCATATATAAAAATGGCACCTGCTGGAGCCGTATCTAAACTCCACGGCAAAAGAATAGGCGTAAAAGACAATAGAACCAGAGCCACAAGGTAAAGAAGAAAAAGCAGATATCGGTAGCGCCTGCATTTAAACAACAACATAAAGCAAGCATAGGAAGAGAACAAGCTTGTGAGAAACCAAAGAGGCGCCGCTCCACGCGGCAGCAATAGTATATTTTCAGAATGATCAATTGGATACAAGGAAAACCTCGAATACAGTAGGCCAAAAGCATGCTTCAAACAACCCAAAAAGCTATGTTCATTCATCCAAATTAGAACACTCGTTATTCCTAGAGCTATCAGTCCCCAGAAAAAATATGGAACAATGATACGCCTGAAACGCGCTTGTAGTACACAGGGCGGGGTATCTTTGAAAGTATATCCAGACAACACATAAAAGAGTGGCATATACGAGGCCGTTGCCAATTTCACAAGAGCCTCAGCTTGCGGCACAAATAGAACAGTTGAATTTGTTCTACAAAAATTCCAAAACTCAGAATGAGCCAATAATACAAGAATAATACCAAAGCCCTTGGCTGCATCGATGCCAATACAACGAGGTGACACAATTCCTATAGATTCACGAGGCGATATATTTTCTAGACCCATTGTACACTATTAAGCTCTGATATAACAAAACAATTATGCTCGGTCATTACGCGTTCTTGCCAAAATAGCATCTTTCAGGATTGAGACGTAACGCAACATAGAATCATCGTACACATCATTTTTATCTCTCTGATAAAATATTTCCTTTGTCCTAGCTCTTCCTTTTGTGGCAATACCCTTTGCAATTTTCTGCATACATTCAGCTTCAGACTTTGTAAAATAATGATTAATATGTATTATATCTGTACTTTTTTCATAATCAAAAGGCCCTCTTACTTTTTTACCTTTTTCATTCGCGTTACACGCCAAATATAAATAAACAGGATAATGAGGAGAATAACAATCCACCATCAATCGAGGATTACCAATCGTCTTCACATTCAGCATAAAACTCTTATCGGCACGTCGAAGATAATTTTCAATCACTAAACCTTCCGGCTTAACTTTATGATAATTTGAACCAAACATCCACCAGCCAATAGCAATCCCACCAGCTTGCAAATTTCCCCTAAAGAATTCATCTATAACTTCCTTAACCGTTTTGGATTCGTCATTCACACAAAGGAACTCGTCTATGTCCATAAAAGCCACATAACGAGCTATCTGTTTTACTCGATTAATGGCATCTGAGTAAGCTCGCACTTGCATTCTCTTCCCTGGATACCATATATAATCTACAAGGCCGTCCTCAATATATTTCTTCAAAACTTCTACTGTATTATCATTACTCTCATTATCATATATTATTATTTTTGAAAAACCTAAATTCACATGATACTCTATCCACTCAGGAAGATATTCAGCCTCGTTTTTACATATAGCGATCAAAACCAAATCATGTGGAAACAAACATTCTAAATCCTTCTTATTTTGACGAATTATTGACAAGCGACAAAAAGGATTCAGCGAACAAGAGAATAACCGCATATATTCACGTTTTACCAACAACCTGTATAGACAACATAAGTATTGCCTAACAACAAGCACAAAATCAAACACAATTTTATTATTATACAACAAGGCTCGCATGTTCATCGTAAACAATTTACAATAAAAAAACAAGTATATTCCCTACCTCAGTGCATCTTCCACCTATGCGTCGGGTGCTTTATGATGGCTGTATTTCGCTGCTCAGAATCAGCGATATAAATAGAGTATTCCTTCGGAGCACGCTTAAAGAAGTCTATAATAACTCCCATGAGAGCATAGGACTTACCCATAAGGTGAATAGACTTTCTCTGCCATAAGGGTAGTGCAGAGCGAATACGCTTTCTTTCTACATCAGAGATGGCAGTCCATGAGACATTGCCTCCAGTTACAACAAATACGCTGCCGAATAAATCAGGAAGGCGTAATATGCGGGGGCGAGGCATCGACGACAACGTATCGCGGAAGAATATCAAATCTCCAAGCGAGCGATAAGAAGTATCGAAATATATGTTGCGAGCTCTAAAAGAGGAAGCCTTGTAAAAACACGTATTGGTAATAATCTGGGTGAGCCCCCTGCTCACCACTCTATTGGGGAATGTCGGTCGGCGATGGCAGATATAGCGCAAATCCTTATCTACTACCACATGGGCTGTTAACAACAAATCAGCCTCAGGAGCTTTCTGCATCTCGCGAGCAATCGCAGCAAACACGTTTGGAAGATATTGCTCATCGGCATTGATATGAGCTGTTACAGCCGCATCTGAGGGCAATTTCTTCCATGCTACATTGATAGCATCATAGAGACCTGAGTCAGGGGCACTATCGTAGGTTAATTTGTACCCTTGTCGACCTTCTGTCGCACGCTGCCATTCCTCTAACCACTCTACGGTACCATCGGTAGACGCACCATCCTGGATATAATGATGCACCTCAACCCCATCGCATACCTGGTCTGCAACAGACCGCACGCATCCAGGTAACCATTTCAACGCATTGTAAGCAGGTGTAACTATATAGAACTTCATCATATCACGGGCAGGATTGTAGCAGTTTCTGAGCGACAAGACAAGCAAAAACCGCCGGAGGGGAAGTTTCCCGGCTCCGGCGGTTGATGAATGGTATCGATGTGAACTTATCAGGCAAACACGCCCACGGCCTCGGAGGCACAGGCAATCATGTAGTCGCGATTGAGCTTGGCAATGTTGTCTACGGTGATACCCTTGGGACATGCGGCCTCGCACTCGTAGAGGTTGGTGCAGTTACCGAAGCCAAGAGCGTCCATCTGGCGAACCATGGCAAGCACGCGCTTGTTCTTCTCGGGCTGGCCCTGGGGCAGCAGATTAAGGTGAGCAGCCTTGGCGGAGGTGAAGAGCATGGCGGCGCTGTTCTTGCAGCTGGCCACGCAGGCACCACAGCCGATGCATGCTGCGGCGTCGAAAGCGGCGTCGGCCGTCTTCTTGCGCACGGGCATGTTGTTGGCGTTGGGGGCGGCGCCGGTGCGCACGTCCACAAAACCGCCGGCAGCGATAATCTTGTCCAGAGCGGTACGGTCTACCACGAGGTCACGCAGCAGCGGGAAAGCAGCAGCGCGGAAGGGCTCAATCCAGATGGTGTCGCCATCCTTGAACTGGCGCATGTGCAGCTGGCAGGTGGTTACCTTCTTGCCGCCGTGGGGTACGCCGTTGATGGTGAGCGAGCACATACCGCAAATACCCTCGCGGCAGTCGTGGTCGAAGTGGATGGGCTCCTTGCCCTCGTGTACGAGCTCCTCGTTCACGATGTCGAGCATCTCGAGGAAGGAAGCCTCATCCGGGATGTTCTTGGCCTTGTAGGTTTCGATACGGCCCTGAGCCTGAGCATTCTCCTGGCGCCAGACTTTGAGCGTAAGATTGAGATTAGCCATAATTGTGTATAAGATTCAGAAGGTTGAACTAAGTGTGCTTTACTTGTAGGAACGGATAGCCAGGTGCACGGTGTCGAAGGTAAGCGGCTCCTTGTGGAGAACCGGCAGTTCGCCCGTACCCTTGTACTCCCAGCAGGCCACGTAGGCAAAGTTGGCGTCGTCGCGCTTGGCTTCGCCGTCAGCCAGCTGGTGCTCCAAACGGAAGTGAGCGCCGCAGGACTCCTCGCGATTGAGGGCGTCGTAGCAGAGCACCTCTGCGAAGTCGAGGAAAGCGGCTACGCGCCAGGCCTTCTCGAGCTCCTGGTTCATACCCTCAGTGCTACCCACAACCTTCACGTTGTTCCAGAACTCGTCGCGAATGGCGGGAATCTTCTCGATAGCGTCCATCAGGCTCTCCTTGGTGCGGCCCATACCTACGTCCTCCCAGACAAGCTTACCCAGCTCACGGTGGATTTCGTCGGGGGTCTTGGTGCCCTTCACGTCCATCATCTTCTGAATGCGAGCCTTCACAGCCTCCTCGGCCTCGATGAACTCCGGAGCAGCCGTCGTGACGCTGCCGGGCTTCTGAGTGGTGAGATAGGTCGGCAGAGTGGCGGGAATCACGAAGTAACCATCAGACAGCCCCTGCATGAGCGCAGATGCACCCAGGCGGTTAGCACCGTGGTCGGAGAAGTTAGCCTCACCAAGCACGTGCAGACCGGGGATGGAGGACATCAGGTTGTAGTCCACCCAGA
>JAZSEM010000077.1:0-57425 GCA_045531695.1 Akkermansia sp. | reverse complement strand
CTCAGCAATGGAAAATATATTGGAACCCGCACAGGGTGCGGGTGGCATAAACGGTGGCTCTGATATAATGCGGTGAATACATAGTGCTATTTTGTAGCATCGGTTTATGCCACCCTCACAAGTGAGGGTTCTTATAGTTTTATCGGTTGACATGGGGCTTACGCCCCATGCTCTCATATGTCACCCGCGCAAGCGCAGGTTTTAAAGTATGGCTCGCCGTTGGCGAGCAAGGGATAAATGCTTTTTAACGACCTACGGCCGGGTGAAAAGCGGGCTTTGC
Source organism: Akkermansia sp. (assembly GCA_045531695.1). Taxonomy (GTDB): domain Bacteria; phylum Verrucomicrobiota; class Verrucomicrobiia; order Verrucomicrobiales; family Akkermansiaceae; genus Akkermansia. The sequence continues at coordinate 57,145 of JAZSEM010000077.1, read as the reverse complement.
CCGCGGTGAAGAACCGTGCTGCGCACGGTGGTGAAGACTGCGCTGAGCGCAGGGTGAAGACCAAGGCTGGCGCCTTGGGGATGGAGGGACAAGTTCCAATTTAGCGAGTTTTCTGCGATGCCGACAGGTATTTAGCGGTTAGCTGCGGTAATAGCCTGCCGAAAATAAACCCGCCGCAGTTCCCGGGAGCTGCGGCGGGGAAAGAAAGGAGTTCGGCGAGTTTACTCGATGTAGCCGATGAAGGGCAGGTTGCGGTATTTGCCGTTGAAATCCAGGCCGTAACCGACGAGGAAGCAGTCATCGCAGTGCAGGGCGCAGAAGTCGGCTTCGTATTGCACATTGCGGCGGCCTTTCTTGTCGATAGCCACGGTGGAGGCAACCTTGGCGGCGCCGTTCTCGAGCAGGGCATCGCATACGGCTTTCATGGTCAGGCCGGTGTCGAGCACGTCGTCAATAATCAGCACATGTTTGCCGGAGCACTCGGGCAGGGCGTTGTGCCACTTCAGTTTGCCGGTGCTCTCGGTGCCCTCGTAGCTGGAAATGCGAATGGTCTGCAGCTCGAAGTTGTCGGGCAGGCACCTGAGCAGGTCAGCAGCATACCAGATGGCACCATTGAGCAGACAGAGGGCGACAACGGGTTCGTCCTTACCGAAGAAGTCTTCAATCTGAGCAGCTACGGACTGAACGGCGTCCTGAATCTGTTCTGCTGTGTAAAGAGTTTTGATGTTCATAGCTTATAGACCTGAGGAGAAAAATGGAATGGGGAGAATTGTATCAATAATTTCAAAAATAGCAAGAGTGGATGTTAGCTTGTATTGAATAGACTGAGTTATCAGGACAGCTTGTTGTCGGGATTAGCTGTTGCCCCGAACATTGAGAAAACTTTGTCCCAGAGCGGGCAGACTTTGAAGAACCAACCGATGATGTAGCCGGTGCTCACGGCGCAGATGACGGAGCCTTCTCGTACGCCTGCAACCCTACCCAGGAAAATCAGGGAGCTCAACACGGCAATGAGCAGCATGGAGCAGTCCACCGCGACTTTCACACGGCTGAAACGCCACTTGAAGGTGCTTCTGAGAGCCAGACAGAAACCTTCGGCAGAGAGCGGAATCATGTCGGCCTTCACGTAGGTGAAAATGCCGAACGCGCAGATGAAGCAGCCCGACAGGGTGTAGCCAATGGCTCCTGCATAGTTCGGGGCGGGCCGCAGAACAAGGATCCGCACGATGATTTCGGAGAGTTTGCGCTGAGGTTTCATGGCTCGTACATGATACGGAAAACAGACACCGCAGCAAGCCTTCATTTTGTTTTCCGTTGGCAATCGCAGTGTCGGCCGTTTTTGTAATTTTGGTATTTCGATTGGCCGGGAATATGCTTGTACAGCAGTGAAATATCTGCTATATAATGAAGCATGATGAAGATTGCACCTGTTATTCCGGCTGTAGCCATGCTGCTGTGCGCTCTGGGGGGGCCGGCTCATGCTGCTGAGGGGTGGATGACTGATTTCCCCGCAGCCAAGCAGAAAGCCTTGAAGGAAAATAAGTTGGTGTTGATAGATTTTACGGGCTCTGATTGGTGCTCCGGCTGCATTCAACTACGTCGCAATGTGCTCGATAACCCTGATTTTCTTGCGTATGCCGATGCGCGTTTTGTGCTCATGGAGGTGGATTTGCCACGGCGGAAGAATTTTGACCCCGAGCTGCGTGCGAGAAATGAGGCCATTGCTGCCCGGTATGGTATAGCCGGCTATCCCACAATCCTGATAGTCAATCCGCAGGGTGGGGTATTGGGTGGTTTTCAGAATGGCGACAAGAGCGTGAAAGAGGCCATCTCCCTGCTGGAGAACGCCTGCCATGCCGATTCCCTTTTCCGCAAGGCGGCTGGGCAGAGCGGCGTGGAGCGTGCCAAAACTCTGTACGAGGCCTACCTCAATTACCCGGACAGCAAGAGTTTTGCCGTCCCTTATGAGGCCCTGCGACATGAAATCGAGAGGTGCGACCCGCAGAATGTCACCGGCATACACGATGCCGCGGCCGCTATTGCTCAGGCTAAGCTTTTCCAGAGCCAGCGTGCCCCCTATGCCATCAACAGCCCGGATCTGGGTAAACTGCTTGAGCAACAGGTCCGCGAAGCTCTGCCGGCCAACCGCCCTTCGGTCATGCTTGAGCGCTGCCAGTATGCTATGGCGACTGCTGAAACTGTGGATGATATCCTTACCATCAAAAAAATGTACGAGGAGGTAATCCCCTTGCTCCCCGAGGACAAAGCCGCGGAAACACGCCAATTCACAGATACCTACTTCCGTGACCCCGCTGCGCTGCTTAACATGCTGAAAGCCAGCAGACCAAGATAAGCAATATATGGCGTCTGCAGGAAGACGTCTGACCTGCTTATCTTGGGCCTTTACTGACGGTGTGTGGTTACAATCTACTCTCAGCCGCTGAACTGTAGGGAACCGCGGGCAGGCCGGCAGAGTTCACGAGGTTGGGCTCCAGGTAGGTCTGCCAGGCGTAACGGGCATAGCGGGGTTTTTTGACTTCCGGGGAACGCAGTACCACAGTTTTTCCAACAATACGGGCCGTTGCAGTGTGGTAAGTCTTGCCGTCAGCTGAGATTTCAAAGCCGTTGGGAGCCGCGCCGTCGGTGGTTTTCAGACCATCGGCATAGTTATAGTGCAGTCGCAGGCTATTGCCCTGCGGTTCAACCCTGCTGACCGCCGGGCCGGAGGCCGGGACATCCTTCCCATATACGGCAGAGGCAGCAAGGGCGGCCAGACGCGTACCTACCTCGAGCTTGCGCGGGGGGTGAACATCGCTGTTGCGTGAACCCAAATCAATGGTCGTGAGGGCATATACGCCGGGGATTTCATTGGCGGCGCGGCGCTGAACCGTGCGGAACTCGGGCCAGTAGGCGCGCAGCGCGGAGCGGTCGTTGATGCGGGGCAGCTCAACCTGCAGGAAGGGCAGGTCGGCCTTGCCGAGTTCGGTGCGCCAACCGGTAATCAGGTCACTCAGCAGCTTGTAGTTCTGCTCCATATCCTGAATCTCGGCATCGCTCTCGCCCTGATACCAGATAACACCGGCCACCGGGAATTTGCTCCAGGGGGCTATGCCGGTACGGAAGAGGTAGGCCGGCTTGTACGGGTGAGGGGCATTGAGGTCCTTACCGATGTTCTGACGGGCGCGACCACGCACCCAGGCGGACATGTACTTGCTGTCGAGCCACTTTTCTGTATTGCACTCCGGGTACTTGGCATCGAGTACGGCAGGAGGCATCCATGCCATCATTTCCGAACCGCCAAGGGAGGCATGAATCACGGCAACCGGAATGCCGAGGTGTTTCTGCAACTCTCGACCGAAGTAGTAGCCCACGGCACTCATGGTGGGGCGGGTCTGCGGCGTGTTGCAGTGCCAGCCGCCCTTGTACATGTTGTTGCTGTTGAGCAGGTTTTTCTCTCGCTCGCGGTAGGCACCCGGGCTGGTGTGAACCTGCGGCTGGGAATGGTAGAACCGGAAGTTGGCGTTTGCCGGTTCGCGCAGGCTGTTGGTGTCGCCGGTCTGGTTCAGGCGCCACAGCATATTGCTCTGGCCGGAAGCTATCCATACCTCGCCCACCAGCACATCATCGATTACCTGCGTGCAGCCATCCTGCATGATGGTGAGCGGTTGCCCCTTGGCATTGGCCTGCATGGGCGGCAGAACTGCATGCCAGCGCCCCTCGTTGACCGTGCCGGTAACTTCGTTGCCGTTGAAATAGACGGTGACTTTACCGGTGCTGTCGCAGCTGCCGCAAATGGGGATGCTCTGACCCTGTTGCAGAACCATGTGGTTGGCGTAGATGCTGTCGGCGGTGATTTCGGCGGTGGCGCAGATGGGCGCCAGTGGCAGGAGTGCGGAGATGATTCGAAGGATTTTCATGGAGAAAAGGGGGTTAGCGGATGGTGTAGGCGTGTGAAGGTGCGGTGCGCAGGTCGGTCGCGGGGGCCAGCGGCTGCTCGTTCAGGCTGATATCGCGGGGGCTGAGCTTATTGCTCCCGGAAATATGGATACCGTTGGCCGTGTCGGTGGGTGCAGTGGCCAGTCCCTGACCGATGAGCATGTCACCCAACCAGACGTAAATACCCGGCAGCACATTCTGCTGCGGCTTACCCGGGTGCCATACAATACGGAGCTCGCCCTGCAACTTCTCGGCGCAGTAGAGCGGGGCGTCGCCCCAGCAGATGCGCTGCTGCTCCACCGTGAGGGTGCCGCCCTTACTGCCATCGCTCAGGGTGAGTTTAAGCGGCGACTTGCCTGCGCATGAGGTCGGGAGTTCCAGGCTGTAGCCGCGGGTGCTGTCGACGTTGCCCGCAGCATTGGAGATGGTGCGCCCCCTTTCATTGGTGGCGAGTTTGGCTGTAGCCCAGTCTTTGGCTGCAGCTCGGGGCAGACCTGCGGTGCGCCCGGCGATGCCGAGAGCCCGGGCCAGATTGCCGGCCATGATGAGCGAACCTTGTTCATTCGGGTGCAGACCATCGCGACCGGGGCGGTTGGACATGGAGTCCGGCCAGCTGAAGGGAACCTTGTGGGTGGGGTCAACCATGCCCTCATTGATGTCTACATAGCGCAGGTTCAGCCCGTTCTTCTTGCCGTACTCCTCAACCCACTGCTTCAGCAGTTTGTTATATTGCTGTACGGCCAGATGTCGCTCGGGGGCGTTGTTGTTGTGGTGGCTACCCCAGCAGGGAACACTCATGATATAGAGCACGTCACTGCTGTCCTTGAGTACGTCGGTTGCTATGCGTGCCATCGTGCCCTGATTGTCAGCGGCTTTTCGGGTGTAGCGCCCGTTCCGGCTGATGACCTTGCCACCGAGCAGGCGCTGCATCTTGGCTGTAAAGTCTGTCTCGCTGTAGCCGCGGTCGGAGAGCAGGTCATTGGTTCCCATCAGGCAGAACCAGGTGTCGCAGTTGTAGGTGGCGGCTGAGCTTGCTGTGGAGTGTCCCCCGTAGTTTACACCACTCATACCCGCATTGGAGCCGGAGATGATGTTGTGGGTGCGGCCGGAGGACTGAGCCAGGTGGTAGTTCGGGAACTCGTTGCCGCCATAGCTGTTCATGGCTGAATCCCTGGTGCTCAGTTTGGTGTAGCCGGGTGTATAACCGCTGCGGGGACCGACGATTTCGGCTTCCACTCCATTGTCTACCAGAATTTTGAAGAGTTGCCAGCGCCAGGTGCAGTCATTGACGCCGTGAGTGATGGAGTCGCCCATGAACATCACGCGCCCCAGGCTCAGACCATCCTCGCGTTGGCTCACAAAGGGAATGGTGTAATCCTTGGGCGGAGTGTAGCCGGCGGTATCCAGGGCGGAGGGGGTATGAAGCGTGACGGCTGTCACATAGTTGAGGTTCACACGGTAGGCGCTCAGCTTGCGGTTGCGGGAGTAGCGCAGCTCGGGGGCTCTGTAGAGCACCTGTTCGCTGCCGTCTGCTGCGCGGGCAGTGACGGTTACGCCCTCGCTGTTGCTGTTGGTGATTTTCAACTGCACATTACCATCTGCACCGGCGTATTGCTGCAGCGTGGCAAAGTCGATGTTACGGCCCGGCTGCCAGATTTTGTCCACACCGTAGCCGGCCAGAGCAGGGGTACGGGAACCTGTCGGCTGTGTGGTATCGGCCAAATCGGTCAGGCCGTAGTCCGCAAAGTCGGCATCCCACAGCAGCAGGGGACTGCCGCTCTTGTAGTCATTGGAGTTGGCGTAGCTCTGCAGCGAGGGCAGGTTAATGCTAAGCTCTACCGTGGTTTCGGCCCCGGACTGAACCATGAAGTTGCCCTTGCCATCATAAATGACATGGTTGGCTTCATCACACAGTGGCGCTGACAGGTTGCTGTAGGTGGCTCCCTGGGTCATGGTGCTTCCCCAGGCCAACAATCCGGCTAGTATCAGAGTGCGTTTCATTGCGTTTACCCTTACGTTAGGTATATCATACCAATTAAGTGTGGCTTTGCAAGCATAAAGTTTGCAAAGCCACACTTATTTTGAAGGCCGATAGAGCCGGGGCTGTTATTTATTTTGTCGTGTTCAGGATTTCGCTGAGAGGAATACGCAGGAAACCCATGCCATGGTAATCATTGGTTTCGCTTGCATGAGCCGGCTCGTAGATGATGCCGATTGTTTCGTCATCGATGGGGGCGATACAGGAGTAGCCCCAGCATTCGCGCACATCGTACACCAGACCATCGTTCCAGGTCATGCCCTCGTCGGTGGATGCGTGCACCGTCATGTGATTGCGCAGTTTGGGCTTGGAGTTCGGGTGAGAGAAGAGCAGCACCCTACCGTATTTCTTGCTGTCGATAGCGATAATCGAGGCTTGACAAGCCGGATCGTTCAGCACTTTGGTGTGTGTGGAGTGGGGGTGCCAGGTTTTACCCATATCGTGGGTGATGTAAACGGCCCGCTTGCCCTGGAATGTTTCGTTGCGGCAGGTGAGCATGAGTGCGCCATCCTTCAGCTCCACAACCTGACATTCGGAGGTGCTGAGGGGCACTCCCGTGCCATAGTGCCAGCTTTTACCATGGTCGGTGGAGTAACAGATGGTGCTTCTGCAAGCCGGGCGTGCTTTCATGTCCCATATTTGAGCCGGGAATACGATAACCCCCTTGCTTGTGCAAATGCCGCACCCGGGACCGGCAAGGACGGTGGTCCATTGAGGCTGTTTGATTTCGCGGGTGATATTGATATTGCTGCTCCAGGTTTTACCATCGTCATCGCTATACACCATTTCCCACTGTCCGGTATCCTGCGGGTTATAGCCGGAGCGAGAACGAAGCAGGCAGGGATTGCGGTCGAAATGAACGGCAAGTGCCTGCAGCCAGATGCGCCCGGTGGTGCTGTCTTGCAGAATACAAGGGTCACCACAGCCATTGCCTTTGCCGGGGCCTGCATCCATGGCCACTACGGGGTCTGTCCAGGTGAGCCCGCCATCTTCCGAGCGCACTACGGCCACGTCTATATCCGAGCTGAGGTCGAGGTGGTTCTCATAACGGGCATCGAAACAAGCCAGGAGGGTGCCGTTGGAGGTGCGAATCATACCCGGTATGCGGTAGGTGATACATGGGCGATTCTCTCCGGTAATGGGGCTTGCCACTTTGGCATCCGGCACGGCGAGCAAGTAGCCTACACGCTGAGTTACAGGTTTTGCCTGCGAGTCGTGCAGCTGCCCATCTATTTCAATCCCCGCAGGTTCGAAAGTGATGGAGTCACCTACTTGCGTGTGTGCTGAGGGGCGGGCATCCACCCACAGCTCTGTTTCACCGGGCTGCAGCTCGCCGGAGCAGGGGATAGTCACCGTGCCATCTGCTGCGGGTTGGGCTTTACCATACACCTTCCCGGAACGGAATTTGAGACCTATGGTACCATCGACCGAGCGATCCGGCTTGCCGGTGCGGATGGTCACTTCATCCACAGCATTGGCCGGGCTGATTCTGAGTTTTACGCTATTGACCGCAATCGGCTTGGCAGCACCCGTTGTCTGCATGCGGTAGCTAAACACGGCATTGATGGGGGCTCGCTTGAGCAGGGGCTGAGGCCCGGGGTTTACACATTCTACAGAGTCCAGCTTCATGGGGCCGGCATGGAACTCAATATCGTCCACCAGAGCGCCGCCTTTTTCAACACTTGTGCAGACAAGAAGCACTGCTACTGTGCCTGTGGGGAGAATGGCTTGCAGCGATGCATTGTAGCCACCCGCTCGCAGTTTTTGCTCACGAGCCACTTCCACGGAGCCCTCAGCGGTCTCTGCCAGGATTCGGAAGTCAAACTTGCCGTTGTTCGTCCAGCGTTGCAAGTAGAGTGAAAACTGAGCCGCGTCGGTGGTTGGTTCGGGCAGCCGGAGACGAACAGTCCTATTTTCGCCGCCTTGAATATGCAGTGCTTGATTACCAGTGCGTGCGAGTTTCTGTAGTACAACAGCGTGTCCGGGCTGCGCGCTGACTGTGCCATAGGCAACAGGCTGGGTTATCAGATTCCCCGTTTGCAGAGTCTCAAAGCTTTCGGATGCCAGGGAAAGGCTGCCCAAAAGCAATGGGATGAGATATTTGGTGTGCATACTTTTTATTCTACGTTTTTTTCTGTTTTTGGCAAGTTGAAAATGCAGCTGCAGGCCATACTGCAGGCCATACTCAGCCACAGCTCCTCAGAACTTCTTTTTAGCGTCTTTTTCTATTTTGGCCGGTCATGATGGACGCATTTCGAGCTTTTCTTCAATTCGGATATATGTTATAAGCACTCTATGCTTTTTATAAGAAGATTGGTACAAGTAGCAAGAGTCACGCTGATTGCGGGGCCGCTAGCTATGGCTCAAAGCCCGTCAGACAGACACCCGCACTATGATGTGACGGATTACCATATCAATGGTGTATATCCGAAAGCAACTGAGCTGAAGATAGCAGCAGTTCCGGATAATCGTTTGTTTTTGGGGAGCTCATATCCTTTCGATGAAGATTGTGTCCAGGAAGAGTTAATACTGAAGGCATGGCGCGGGGAGCGCAGCTCTTGTCAGTTGGCTGTTTATACGGGATATGCTCAGGCCAAGCTGCGCGTGAGCTGCTCGCCCCTGAGAATGGGGAATGAAGAAATAGCCGCCACGGCCAGTATGGTGCGCTATACGAAAGCGGGGCAGCGCATCACGGCAGATATCATTGGCAGCGAGACGGAGTGCTCTCACTCTGCCGGTGCACACCGCCCCATTTGGTACGCGGTCGATGTGCCGCAGGACGCTCAACCCGGTACATACCGGGGAACCATGACGGTATCTGCCCCCGGCTGCGAACCCGTTGTGCAGCAAGTCACGCTTGAGGTGTTGCCTGCGACGCTCCCGGAACCCGGGGACTGGAAGATTCACCTTGACTTGTGGCAATACCCGTATTCCGTGGCTCGCTGGCATGATGTGGAGCCTTGGTCAGACGCGCATTTTGCCATCCTGCGACCGCTCATGAAGAGACTTGCAGAGGCCGGCCAGAAGTGTATCACCTGCACCCTGCTGGATGAAGCGTGGAATGCCCAGACCTATGATTGGTACCCTTCTATGGTACGTTGGGTTCGCGGTAAGGATGGAGTAATGCGCTACGACTACAGCGTACTGGATAAGTGGCTCCATTTCATGCACGATGAAATCGGTATTCGCGAACAGATAAGCTGCTACTCCATGTTGCCTTGGCATCTGAGCATTAAGTACTACGATGAGCAGAGCGGAGAGGTGGCTGTAGTTAAAGCCGAGCCCGGCAAGCCCGAGTTTGAAGCTATGTGGGCACCCTTCCTGCGTGATTTTCATCGCCACATGCAGGAGAAAGGATGGGCCGAAAAGACATGTATTGCCATCGACGAACGCCCCGACCGCATGGTACGGGAAGCCATGCGACTGGTGCGGGAGAACGCCCCCTTATTCCGCATAGCATCTGCCGTGGATAAGCCTTCCGAACTCACACGCGAGGTTTACAATATTTCCCCGGTCATCACGCATGCAGACTCTGCACTCGGTCCCCTGTTGCGAGAACGCAAGGCCGAAGGTAAGATTACCACATTCTACGTGTGTATGCAGCCCCTTGTGCCCAATACGTATACAACCTCTGCTCCGGCAGAGGCTGAATGGCTGGGTATTTTCGCCGCTGCCAATCATCTGGACGGCTTTTTACGCTGGGCGTATAATGCCTGGAATCGAAATCCTCTTCAATCAACGGACTTTGGTTACTGGACAACGGGCGATTGTTTCCTCGTGTATCCCGGTAATCGCTCCTCCATCCGCTTTGAGCGCCTTCGCGATGGTATTGAGGAGTACGAGAAAATCAATCAGCTGCGCGCACGTGCTTCAGAATCTCCGGAAGCGGCGGCTATCATCGATAGCATGAACACGCGCTTGGCTGCTCTTTTCACGGTGGAGCGTAGTTCACTGCGGGAGCACGCTGCAGACGTGCGAAGTGCTCGCAGTATTATTGAAGAAACGCTTACCGCCCTCAACGCTCAATAAGTGATTTTTTGGCCGGTGTGCAGGGATATACCTGCGCACCGGCTTTTTTTAGCGCCATATCCAATCGCGCTTGTAACATGTCCTTTTTTGGGCTTGCACCCGTGGTGTGGCTGCTGTAGAATACGCTCATGAGCAAGCTTGATGACCTTTTCGCTTTTCTGAGTATTCCGAGTGTATCTGCCGTAGCTGAATATGCCCCCGAGGTGGAGCGCTGTGCCGACTTCCTGGTGAACAAACTCAGCTCCCTCGGTTTCGATGCCGTCAAGCACATAACCGACATTCACCCCATCGTGGTGGCTCACAGCCCCAAGGTGGAGGGTAAGCCCACTGTTCTGATTTACGGTCACTACGATGTCATGCCGGTCGACCCGCTCAACGAGTGGCTCAGTGACCCCTTTAAGCCCGAGGTGCGCGATGGACGCGTATTTGCCCGAGGGGCTTCCGACGACAAGGGCGAAATCATGGCTCACATTCTCGGCGTTCAGGAAATCATTCGCAAGGATGGCGCCCTGCCGCTCAATGTAATCTTCCTGCTTGAGGGCGAGGAGGAGCGTGGCAGCACCAGCCTGTTTGAGTTCATGCAGAAGCCCGAGGCCCGCGAGCTGCTGGCCTGCGATGTGATAGTGGTGAGCGATACCGGCATGGCCGCTCCCGATGTCCCCTCTCTTTCCTATGGACTGAAGGGCCTGTGCTGCTTTGAGCTCGAGGTGAGCGCTCCCGCCATGGACCTGCACTCCGGCGTGTTCGGCGGCGCCGTGGCTAACCCCATTACCACTCTCTGCGAAATGGTGGCAACTACACACGATGCCGACAACCACGTGGCGGTCGAGGGCTTCTACGATGGCGTGAGCGATATCGCCGACTGGGAGCGCGAGAGCTGGCGCCGAGTGCCCGGTATGAGCAATGCCGAGTTGGCCGAGCTCACCGGCGTGCCTGAGCTGCGCACCGAGACCGGCTACACCGGCGCTGAGTGCGTGTATGCACGCCCGACTTTTGAGCTCAATGGTATTTCCGGCGGTTACGAGGGCGAAGGCTCCAAGACAGTCATCCCCACTAAGGCCATTGCCAAAATGAGCTGCCGTCTGGTACCCGGGCAGGACCCCGATGATATCCTTGATAAAGTCGAAGCTCACTTCCGCAAGGTGTGCCCCCCGAGTGTCCGCATGTCCTTCACCCGACAGCACGGTGGCGAGGCCTACCTGAGTGACCCCCATTCCCCCTGGGGCAAGGCTGCCCAGAAGGCCCTCGAGATGACCTTCGGCAACCCGCCCGTCCTTGTGCGTGAAGGTGGCTCTATTCCTATCATTGCCGAGGTTTCCAAGGTACTGGGCAAGGATGCCATCTTCCTGGGAATGGATTTGCCCGATGCCCGCATTCACTCCCCCAATGAGAACATGCGTGTCGATATCTTCGAGAAGGGTATCAGCATGGCCGAGAACCTGCTGCGCCTGATGGCCGGAGCGTAAGTAGTTTAGCGTTGCCCTCCCGGTATGAACGCAGTTGAGATTCAGGATATCCACAAATCCTTCCCCGGTCACTGGGGAAGAGGGGGCGTTTATGCCGTGAAGGGAGTGAGCCTGAGTATTCCGCAGGGGGGCGTCTATGGGCTGATTGGCCCCAACGGTTCAGGCAAGAGCACTATCATGAAGGCGCTTGTCGGTCTGCTGGCGCCCGATGCCGGCACCTGCCGTGTGTTCGGCAAACCGGCTACAGCTGCCGGCAACCGTAGTGAAATCGGTTTTCTGCCGGAAAATCCCTATTTCTACAAGTTCCTGACCGGGGCTGAGACGGTGCGTTTTTATGGCCGTCTCTGCGGTCTGCGAGGTGCCGAGCTCAAGTCCCGCACTCAGGAACTGCTGGAACTTGTCGGGCTGACCGAGGCTGCAGACCGTCGATTGGCGGGCTACTCCAAGGGCATGCTGCAGCGCGTGGGGCTTGCTCAGGCTCTTGTACAGCGGCCCCGCCTGCTGGTGCTCGATGAACCGACTGCCGGTGTTGACCCCATCGGTTCTCGCGCCATCAGGGATATTATTCTCAACCTCAAAGAGCAGGGGATGACCGTTTTCCTTTGTTCCCACCTTCTCGAGCAAGTGCAGGAGATTTGTGACCGCGTGGGGATTCTGTACCGCGGCGTCATGATTGCTGAGGGTACAATGGAGGAGCTCACCCGCGATAACTCCCGCACTGAGCTCACCCTGCACAATCCCTCCCCCGAATTGCTGCAACAGTTGCGCGAACTTGCCGGGGAGTCGCTTATTTCTGTAGCTCCCGCCAGGAATTCCCTCGAGAGTGTATTCCTGCGCGGTATACAGGCTAAATTGCGAGAACAACAGGCAGAGGAATCCTGATTTGCTCGGTGCTTGCTTCCATCGGCCCGGCAAGTGATGTAATGATGCGGCTGAGAGCGCGTGTCACCCGTCCCATCTGCTCGTAATTCAGCGTATCGGGGGTGTCCGTAGGCTCGTGATAATGCGGGTTGCGCAGCATGGCTGTATCTGTCACCATGACGGAGGGTATGCCGAGTGGGATTGCAGAAAGCGGTTGCTATACCATTATGCCGGATTTGGTATCCCTTGTGGTATCGCGCTGTTACATGTTCAATAAAATGTTCCGGAAAGGCTTGATTGACAGGCTGCAGCTTCAATTTGATGTCGGGCGTATATACGAAGATGTGGCTTTCTCGCTAATTGCTTTTCTTGCCTGCGTGGGTGAGCACATTGCTGTATGTAATGATAAACTGTATCATTATCGGCAGCGAGATGGGAGTATCCTTGCAACAATGCGGAAGAAGGACCCACGGGCTATGGATGCCTTGTTCGGGGTGGAGCAGGTATCGCCCACCGAGATATCAACCATGATTCGCAAGGCGGATTTATTCATTACGGATTACAGCAGTGTATGCTTTGACTTCATGTATATGGATGTACCGACAATCTTTTACCGTTTCGATGCCGATGTGACTCACCCGGATGAGCGAGATAATCAGGATGCCGACGATGCTGCGCAGGAGGACTCCCGACTCTATAATGTTTTCTACGATGTGCAGGCTGCTATGGACAAGATTGATTTCTACGTCCGGAATGGCAGCCAATTGGAAAGCGAGCTGAGGGCTCGCAATGAACAGATTTTCTGGACTCGCGAGAATAATTGCAAGGCCTTAATCGAACAGCTAAATGCAGATTGCTACGTCTAGCACCGTTGCCTGATCAGTCGTCGAGCAGGGCTCGCAGGGAGGCGATGGCATCCTCACACTGATCCTCGGTAAGCGGGGTTTTCATGAGCTTGTCGTAGTCGATGAACTCATACATGCGCTTGGGAATTTCGCTGATGAAGCATGAGGGCTGGCAGCGTTCCTCCTGTCCGTAACGGCTGCGCTTAGCACAGTAGGTCATGGTCAGTCGCTCGCGCGCACGGGTTATACCCACGTAGAAAAGTCGGCGTTCTTCATCGAGGTTGCCCTCGTCGACGGAGCGGCTGTGGGGCATGAGCCCTTCCTCGACCCCCACAATATAGACCTGCGGGAACTCCAGTCCCTTGGCGGCATGCATGGTGATGAGGCACACGCCGCTCTTGGCCTCGATGTCATCGTCATCGCGGTCGTTGTCGAGGTTGATTTTGGAGAGGAAGTCCGTGAGTTTGGCTCCGGGCAGCCAGAACTGACGCAAGGCGCTCTTAATGTCATCGATAGCTGCCTGCCGTCGGTTTTTCTCTTCCTCCGTCTTACAGTTTTTGGATATATACTCTTCGTACTGAGTTTCTTTGAGGAAATCAGACAGTATATCAACAAAGGGGCGCTCGCTCTGGGCGAACTCCGTACCGTAACGCGTGACCAGCTCGGTGAAAGCGGCGATGCTGTTCTGTGAGCGGGTAGAGCACTCCGAGAGGAACGAAATGTCGAGCAGCGTAGCCCAGATACTTTTTTTATTGTCACGGCTCCAGTCAATGGCGAAGGAGGCCGTGTTCACGCTGATGCCGCGGGGCGGGGTATTGAGCACGCGCAGCAGGTGCAGGTCGGCATCGGGGTTATCCATCATCTGGAGATAGCTGATGAGGTCTTTCACTTCGCGACGGTCAAAGAAACTCTTGGTACCCACCATGCGATAGGGTATGTGGCGCTCTCGCAGGGCCATTTCGAGTGCTCGGCTCTGGGCATTGGCGCGGAAGAGTACGGCAAAGCTCTCCCACGGCAACTTATCGCGCAGGTGCAGCTGTTCGATTTCGTCGGCCAGAAACTCCGACTCCTCCTGTGGTCCGGGCATGGCCATCAATCGCACGGGGTATTCGCCGATTTTGTTGGTGCGCAGGGTTTTATCGCGGCGACCGGCGTTGTTGCGAATCAGTATGTTGGCGCAGTCGAGCACCTGTTTGGTGCAGCGGTAGTTTTCCTCGAGCTTAATGACGGTCGGGTTGGGGAAAAAGCTCTCGAAATCGAGGATGTTTGAAATCTGAGCGCCACGCCATCCGTAGATGGATTGGTCATCGTCACCCACCACGCACACGTTGTGCTCGGGGCCTACCAGCTGCCGCAGCAGGCTCATCTGCAGTGAGTTGGTGTCCTGAAATTCGTCAACCGTAATGTAAGAGAAGCGCTTGTTCCACTTATCATGCACATCGGGGTAGCAGCGCAGCAGACGCTCGGTGAGTATGAGCAGGTCGTCGAAATCAACGGCATTCTGTGCCTTGAGCTCGCGTTGGTAGGCTCCGGCAACGGCTGAGATGAGCGTATCCTCAATCGCTTTGTAATCGAGCCCTTCATTGCGCACGCGTGAGTACTCGGCTATTACCTGAGCAGGCTCCAATTTTTCGCGTCGTGCGCCGTATTCCATGATCAGGCGCTTGAGCAATCCGTTCTGATCGCTGCCGGTGTAGATGGAAAAGTTCTCTTTGTAGCCCAGTCGCCCGATATCCTGACGCAGAATTCGCACGCAGAGGGAGTGGAAGGTGCAGACGGTCATTTTGCGGGCGGCTTTGCGGTCTACCAGTCCGGCCACGCGGTCAGCCATTTCGTTGGCGGCTTTGTTGGTGAAAGTCAGGGCGAGAATACCGGCGGGGTTCACGCCTTTCTCAATCATGTTGGCAATACGGCAGGTGACAGTGCGGGTTTTTCCCGTACCGGCTCCGGCCAGAATGAGCACCGGGCCGTTAAGCGTCTGCACAGCCTGGCGTTGTGCGGTGTTTAAGCTGTTGATATCGAACTTCTCTGCCATATTGTTACCGTTCTGCTGACTACTCTCGGCGCGACATGCTAGCATATTTCGCGCTTTTCAGCAAGAATAAACATTGGCGTACATCTGATATTGAATCCCGAAATGAACAAAGCTCAGTTCCGAAGAACTGAGCTTTTGAGTTGCGGGAGTAGGATTTGAACCTACGGCCTTCAGGTTATGAGCCTGACGAGCTACCAGACTGCTCCATCCCGCGATTTTCTGTTTCTGTCACCCAGTGGGTGCGCCACAAGTTTATCACTTACCGGCGGGGAAGTCAAGCTTATTTTGTAAAAAAATAGGTTTTTTTATGAATTTTGTGATTTTTGTTGCTCTTCGTAGAGGTCTTCGAGGATTTCAAGGGCCTGTTCATGGCCGAGCTCGGCAGCATTGGCGAGCCAACCGAGAGCAATGCCGGAGTGCTGAGTCACACCAATCCCCTGAGCAAAGAAGACGGACATGAGGAAAGCTGCATCTGCCGAACCCTGCATGGCGGCGTAGCGAATGTAGGTAACGGCTTTTGCCGGGTCGCGAGGGGCAACGACCAGATAATGTTGCGCGAGGTCGAGCTGTGCATGCGGGTGGCCGGCATCTGCCGCGACAGTGTACCATTGTCGGGCCTGCGCGGTATCTGCTGCAGTGCCCAGACCGTGGGCGTAGCAGGCGCCCAGAGCGGCAGCCGCGCGGATATTGCCTTTGTCGGCTGCCGTTCTCAGCCACTTGATGGCTTGCTCCCTGTCTTGTTTCACCTTGCGGCCGGTGAGCAGACGGTGCCCGTACTCGTAGCAGGCAGAGGGGTCACCCTCGGCTGCCTTTGCGGCTATCTGCGGGGTGTTGTTCACCGCGCAGCCGCTGAGCAGAAGGGCTGCGATGGCGGGCAGGGTGGTTGGTCGCATGTTCATTTGAAATAGTTGCGCTGTCGGGGGCTGATGTTCATACCGAGGTGCTGCATGACGGCGAGCATGTCCTCCCACACGGAGCGACGTGCGGTGATGGTGTCGTTGCGCAGCAGATAACTGGGGTGGTAGGTCACGCGTGTGGGTATGCCGCCACAGTCGAACCACTTGCCGCGCTGACTTGCCACGCTGGCGGCATGTCCCAGCAGCCCCCGGGCTGCAGTTCCTCCCAGGCAGACGATGCAGGCCGGTTGAATAGCGCGGATTTCGGCCTGTATGATGGGCAGGCAGGCAGCAATTTCCTCATCGCTTGGGGCTCGGTTGGCCGTGTGCTGCTGTGGTCCCATGGATGGGCGGAATTTGCAGATGTTGGAGATATACACTTCCGCACGGCTCATGCCCATGGCTGTGATAATCTGCGTGAGTTTCTGACCGGCGGGGCCGACAAAGGGCTCCTGCTGCAATTCTTCCTCGTAGCCGGGTGCCTCGCCTACAAACATGAGTCGGGCGTGGGGATTGCCGGTAGCGAAGACCGTAGTCTCGCGCAAGCTGCCCAGAGCGCGGGCTGCTCGCCAGTTTTGCGCTTTTTGTCGCAGCCAGGCCAGTTTCTCCTCGACTGTTTGCGGAACCTGTGTTGTGGGGGCTGTGGCGGTTGCTTGAGGCACGGGGGCTGTTGTCCCCCGGCGTGCGGCAAGCATCCAACTGCGCAGTATAGAACGCGCCTCGGTATCCACAGCGAGGGTAGTCTGTCCCTGCAGGGGCAGGTTGCTCAGGGCCTGAACGGCCAGCTGACGCAGTGTGAGCATGGTGGAAAATCAGTTGGCGAGCTTGCGCAGCATGGCATCCACGCCGAGTACGACTTCTGCGAACTCTCGGTAGTCGAGCTTGTCGGGGGTGTCGCTGGTTTCATGGTAATCATCGCAGCGCATATAGGCCGTATCGGTGATAGCAAATGAAGGTATGCCTTCTTTCATGTAGGACCAGTCGTCCGACCAGGCAATTCCGCGGGTGAGGTAGCTGAACACGAGTGAGCGCACCGGAAAGCGACTGACCGAGGCGAAGACCTCGGCACACCTGTGGGAGTAGTCGCGGCCGTCGTTGTTGCGCATGAATCGATTGGTGCTCATGAATGCCACATAGTCGCAGCGGTCATGCAGCCCCACCAGCGCCCCGGCTACGGCACTGCGGCGCTTTTTATTCACGCGCGGGGAATAGACTCCCAGGGTTTCGAGTGACATCATGCCGGCCACTTTGTCAGCACTGCCCAGTTCTTTTACCAGTTCGCGGGCGTGCACGCGAGAGCCCATCTCGTCTGTCTGGAAAAACGGAGCTTCTTCATTGGCGTAGGCTACAAAGATAATACCGTTTTTGGTGGGAACATTCTTCAGACGCCGGGCCAGACAGAGCAGGGCGGCAACGCCCGAGGCATTGTCGTTGGCACCGGGGGTGCCTGTTTTGCCCTCAATAACCGGACCGTGCACATTCCACTTTTCCATACCCACGCGCGTGTCGTAGTGGGCTCCGAGCACAATCCAGGGGGCTGTCGGGTCGGTGCCGGGTTTACGCGCTTCGATGTTAACAGCTGTTTTGCCGGCCGCACTCTTGTACTCCTCCTCAGCCGGTATGGTGTAGCTCCGGCGCCGGGCCTTGTAGCCGGCTGTCTTGAACTGCTCTTCTATGTAGTTTGCTGCGCGGTCGTATGCTGCCTGCTGGTAATGGTTGCGCTCACCGATATCGCCGGCAAGCACAGTAACATGCCGCCGCAGTTCCTGCTCGGTTGGGGCTGTGATGGGTATGGCTCCACCGCCGGTCGGTTGGTAGAGCCTGGTGCAGGAGCTGAGAGCCAGCAGACCACTCAGCAGAGTTAGAAGAAGACGTCTCATATCTTCCTTTCATTTTAACTTGCGCTGTTTCAACTTGCAAGTTCGCTTTGTGACAGTGTGTTGTTTGTTTTTAGGGTGGGTAATCATAATGATGGGATTATTTGTAATTTCTATGTCACAAATTTCATTGTGCCGATATGCTGAGCCTTAATTATTTTCTTTGTTAGTTGGAGCGTTTAAGCAAAGTGTTAAAGAACAACGATTGAAAAAATGATATAAAATTAGTAGAGATTTAAAAAACATTATCTGCTATCATGCGCGTTGTAGTTAAATAGTATGAAAATTACACTTGACTTGCATGCTGTGTGATTCTATTATGAGTGCGGAAAGAAAGTTTTTAACAATTTTTTCAACTCTCATGAAATTACACTTACCGCTCAAACTCAGGATGTCGTTGCTCGCCTCACTCGTGGGGGTTGCATGTCTGCTGCCTGTTACTATAGCAGCTGACAGCGTTTCTGTGGCAGATGCCACTCAGCAGGCTGCTGCCGGGGAGTGGGTGCCTGAAAATGGAGCCATTACCTTGGGAAATGTTGGTACAACCACTGAATACACACCTGCAGGAACCGGTTGGTCCGATGGCGGACATCCTGTAGTGGATATTGAGAAAATCGAGGTAGTGGCCGGTAGCAACAGCATCTTAACCGTCAATCAGAAGAATAGCGATGGTAGCGTTGATATCGGATATGGTGTATTGGGTAAGGGAGATACCGTGATAACGGTGGACGGCACACGCGAGGATGGTAGTGTGCCGATGATTTCCGATACCTCTCTTAAATTGCAGAGCTTCCTGAACATAAGTGAGTTGAATATAGCCGGACGCGCCGTGGTGACTCTTTCGCCCGGTATGTTCATGAACGGCGATATGGATCATGACCTTGCCGGTAAGGAAGGACTGGAAGAAAGTGACGGTGTGGTCGTGATTAAGAGCATTAATCTGGGGCAGGGCTCGCTGATTCTGCACAATGGCGATGGGTTCCTGTTTGACAACGGTTATTTTGATTCGAATAAGACTGATTCTGACCAGGTAGGAGATGCTGTGTCGAATGACGTCGGTTACACCCTGAATGTGACACACGATGAAGCCTACCTCCAAATCGGTGCCAACATGCGCTCCAAGTGGGCTCTCATAAATGGTCTGAGCGACGGCTCTCGCCATGACCTCTCCATAGGTGGTTATGCTCGCGAGACTGACATCACCGAACTGAAGGATATCAAGAACCTGACCCTTTCCGGGGGACAGTTCAACATTGATAAGGCAAGCGGAGCCATCTACGGTGATTTAACGATAACCCATGGCGCTACAGTACAGCTCAAGGATGACGCCTCAAACGATAATATCATGGCCGATGGTTCCGGCACCATGAATGTGAGCGGGGCGCTCTCTATTGGCAGTACAACGCAGACCTTTAAGGATTCCAACAGCCTCGTACTCAATAATGCCATCATTGAGTGCAACGGTAGCTCGGCGGAAAATGCCAAGCTCGTTATCTCTGCCGAGGGTGAGGGCGATGACAAGGTATCTCTGACATACGGTGGTATGCAGAACCGTATTTCTGCCGATGTTGAGGTGAAGGAAGGTGCAACTCTGGATGTTGTCAGCGAAAATCTTGTTGGCGGCGTGCGCGATGAATTGAAGCTCACCGGTTCACTGAGTGGCGATGGCCGGGTTGACATTTCCGGTTCAGGCATGGTGTTACTTACTACCGACAACAGTAGCTACAATGGTTCGGTGATGGTTAACAGTGGCGCAACGCTGTCGATTTCCCATCAGCATGCCTTGCTCAATGCCCAACAGGTGACTATCGATGCGGGAGCAAATCTATACTTCGATAACCCCGACTATCCGGTCGAGTTTAAGAACTTGCACATGCGTGACGGCTCAACTCTGGCCATCGCAGGTTTGCCAACTTCTCTCACCTTCGATGCCAACAATGCCGCGCTCAAGGCAGAAACGCTCACATTTGACCACAACGGCTCGCTGGATATCATCTTCAACGCCGATATTGAGCCCATGCGCGTGTACAATGTGCTCTATTCCGGTAATGATATCAAGGAAGGTGCCGGGCAGCTCACGCTCCATCTCTTTACTCAGACCCCTGCCGGTGATTATGTGCAATTTGACAGCAATCACTATGTCACCGGCTATACACAGGTGGATGGTAAGTGGCTCTTCTATGTGGAAACTCGCTTTGGTAACATCTGGCAGGGCGATAGCGGGCAGAGTTGGGGCTCTGAGTCCTGGCGTGCAAATGGAAGTAGTGGACCGGGGCTGTACGATTCCTCCACATACGACTATGCTCTTTTCCTCAACCGGAGCGGAGTGTCTGAGCTGACGGTCAACCTGACCCATGAGGTGAGCCCCCGTGGAATTTACATCGACAGTGTAATGGATGGGGTGGAGCAGACTAACTATACCTTTGTGGGGCAGGCTGATGGGGTGGATATTGCCGGCGGCACGCAGATTCACCTGCGAGATGACGCTGAGGGCACCGGTACCCTCGAAACGGGTGGTGTCGCTACCTTTGATAACGTACAGGCCGGCAGCAAGGGGAATGCCCTGGGCTGGGTGACGGTGAGTGTGGGTACAATGGCGCTCAAAAATGGCTCCGAATTCCACTACAGTGCTGACAAGATGTTACAGGTCGGTGCCGTGGGGGATGCTGCGCTCACGGTCGATGACAGCTCAAAACTCGTAGCCGAGAGCGGAGCAACACTCACCGCGACCGAGGGCAAAATCGCCTCTGTCTCCGGTGTCAAAATGACCGGTAATGCCATACTGGGCGGAAATACTGCGGAGAACAACAACATCAGTGCTCTATCCGACGCTAAGCTCAACGGGTTCTATGTCGAGGCCATCGAGCTGCGCGGTACCGGCTCTCTGACTGACGGCGGTATAGGTGCTGCCACCGGCCTGAGTACTGATACCAATGGGCAGACCTCGGTGGCCGAAGGTGCCGAATATACCTTAGGTGGTAACCTTAACTTCAGCCAGACTTTGGTGAATAAGGGGACTGTGAACATTGCCGAAGGGGCATCCTTCGAGTTCGGTAACCTCTCTGCCGTCGACAACACTTACACCTTTATCAGTGGTGGTACCATCAACGGGTGGAAGGCTCTCGGTGCTTCTGATTTCTCGTATAACGGGGTGAAGATTTCCGATATCAAGACAGGTGCCACTTTCAGTAATGCAGGCAATGGTCAGATTTCCCTGTCTCTCAACGGCATAAAAGCTATACAGTGGGACAAAACGTGGGATTTGGAGAACACGCCGGTTTTCGGTAAGACGTTCACCGGCGTGAATTGGAGCAATTCTGTTAATGATAATCTCAATCTTGCCGACGGAGCATTCAATTTCGCCGGCACCGGGCAATTCTCCTATGATAAGGTTGTTGCCACAGGCTCTTCTGCCGATACTGTTATTGTCATTCAACGCGACTCTGATAACAACAGTGAAGGCGATTATCTTGCCGGTGGCTGTAATTGGGGTACCGGTTACAGTTCGCCCCTGAAGGGTAATATATGGATATACGATGAAGGTTCAGACTATGACTTCAAGATAGGTGGTTACAAGTTGGGATGGGGTGAAACCGGTACTCCGAATCTGGAGGGCGACAGCCATTTGCAGATTATTGGTGAAAGCCATCTGGATGATGTTGAGGTCTACGGTGGCAGTTGGGGTATACGCCAGAAAGGCAATGCTTACGTGAGTATCAGTGCCGGTGGGTACAAGAATATCTACGGTGGTTCCCGTAACGTGGAGTTGGAAGGCAACGTTGTCATTAATCTCAACGGTGGCCGACTCAATACCTATTATAGCGGAAAGGCCTTTAGCGAGGCTCAGATTCTGCAGTATGCCAATGGAGAGTTTAAATTCGATTCTTATGCAGATGCCGTTGATGCACTCGGTGGCTATTATGACCCTGACGGTTATTATGCGGAAAGTATACCGCCCCACTATTTCCTGGATTCCACAGCTGCTCACTGGGGTGGCATATATGCCACCGGTTCGGACTGGGCTTCATCCTATGGCGATGCCACCAAAGTGCTGGGCAATGCTGACATCTATCTGGGTAAGCAATTCGATTTCAGTACAAACTTTGCTCTGATTGATGGCGGCGGTGACAATGTTACCGGCACCAGCACGCTGCACCTGACGGATTCCGGGCTCTACGAGAACCTGAACATGGAAACGGTCTACGCCTGGATTCAGGCTGCCAATGAGCGCTACAGGTACCTCGACCAGTGGAGCGCCGATGAATGCAGGGGCAATCAGCCCTTCATGGGTAAGTTCACCAGTATCGCGATTCGCGGTTTCGACCGTCTGGAACTTGCGGATGGTGCGCATATCAAGATTCAGGCCAGCCGCTTTAATATGGATCAGGATATTACGATATCCGGTGCAGGTATTGTGGAGCTCATTCGTCCGGAGGTCTTCCAGCTGAACAGCTACGGTATACCGCTCACGCCCTTCTGCGAGAAGGATTCTGAGCAGGTGCGCTCTGTAGCATTCAGTAACCGCGCTATTGTGCTCGAGAATGGTGCACGCCTGAAGGTGTCCACCGACTCCATCACCGCCTGGAACGCCAATTCCGGTTGGGCGGCACTTGCGGAAGGAAAGTCGGATCCCGAGAAGCTCGCCATGAGCAAGAATTGGAGTGCCTATTATGACCCCAACCTTAAGGGGCAGGACACGAGCAGCGGATATACCGGTAACAATCGCTCCAACATTACCATCAATGCCGGTACTACCATGGATATCACCGACCGCTTGATAGATGGCGGTGGTGGCTCCACACTGGTGGATATTTTCATGGCCGGTCACGGTACCGATGGTCTGGGAGCGCTTTACAAGGGGGTGGCTGATACGGATACCGACACGGCGTTCTCGTTCCAGTTCCCTTACATCAGCCTGACAGATGACGCCTCCATCGGTATTGCAGCCGGTTCGTCTCCCATCTACATGTATGGCGCTGACAACGTGTATGACAACAAGCTCAACTCCTCTACCGGTCTGTATGAGGAGAGCGATTACCTGGGCGACTATAACCAGAGTACCCTGAAACTCAATAAACACACACTGAGTGTGACGGGCGGCGGTACACTGGCGCTGGTGAACACTACCGTGGCAGACGATGCCGGCGGCACCATCAATGTGCAAGAGGGTACACTGCGTGCGGTCAATACCTCTGACCACCGCCTGCAGGACTGGCAAAAGTATGGGCTGAGTTCCGAGAATGATGCCCGCCACGTCACCATCGCCAAGACGACTGATATTGTGCTGACGCAGCGCGGGCAACTGCACACGGACCTTAACAATGGCTCCGACGACCTCGATACCCCGTTGGGGGGCGGTTTGCAGGCACTGAAGTTTGCATCCCTCACCGGTCAGGGCGAAACGAACCTTGAGGACTTCGGTCTGAACGGTATTGAACTTATCGTAGTGCGTAATCAGTTCTACGATGAATTCATGGATGAGAACAAGACCTACTGGAACAGCAACGGCTATGGCTATGCGTTCTATAGCGGTGCTATTTTGGGTGATGGCGACTCTTCCGTGTCGAAATCAGGCGATGGAGTGCAGTATTTCTCCGGTTCTGAGAGCACCTACGGCTATACTCTCGCTGAGGGTAAGTTGGGCGGTACCTATGTATCCGGTGGTACATTGTACCTTCTGGGGACCTCTCACTTCAATATGGAGGTCGGTTCTGCGGCATTCAGTGCCGGTAGTTCGCAGACAAAGGTCGGTGTTATAGGTGGTGGTGAGCTGTACTGGACCAGTTATATGGGAGCGGACGGTAAGCTGCACGAAGGCAAGGTTTACCTGAGTGACGGGGTGCGTATACTCAACAGCGGCTGTTACTACGATAACGTGAAGAGCGACTCTCTGCCCCAGAATATGGTAATCGGCGTGGAGGCTGCACCCAACGGTACGGCGCTCAAGGCGACAGATGCTGAGGGAAATTACATCTTCCTCGTCAACCAGACGGATGCCGAAGCCGTTGATAGCACATCGCAGGCCGCCGATGTCCAGCACAGCGGGACAATTGTGCGGGATGGCGTGGAATATGTGCGAATCGATACACATAACCTTAGCAGAATCAATGGCGTGAGTGGTATCTATCTCGATGGTTCCGTTTACAACGATGGCGACGAGATTGATCGCAACAAAATGCTGCTCATCACCAAGAGCGAGTGGGATTCGCTGTCCGATTCCGTCACCGTCACAGGCCTGGGAAGTGCCGGTTACAATGAGGCTACCTACAGTGGTATACTTGCTAATGACAAGGACGACAGTGGTTCGATGTCCAACCTCGTGAAGGAGGGGGCCGGTACTCTGGTACTTGATCAGGTTACCGGTTACACCGGCACCACCACTGTTGAGGGCGGTACTTTGCGATTCAAGGGATGGGTTGACCCCAATTCTATCGTCGCCAACGGCCTGACTCAGTACGATGGCTCTTCTCTCATGCTGTCCTACGATGGTTCATATACCACCGGTGGTATAAAGAGCTACGATGCTGCAACCGGGGAAATCACCATGAATGCCGGCGAGATGAATGAGAAACATGAACTCTCGCAAAATCTGGTACTTGTGGGCCGCGGTGATGTGCGCTGGAATGCCGAGGCCGCTACCGATGAGTTCACCGATGGTGAGACCGCTGCGCTGATTTCGGATGTGGCCGGGGACGTGCGCTATACTATCAGCGGTACTTTGAGCGGCAACGGTAATTTCCTGCACAGCGGCGAGGGTACCACGGTGATGGTGATGAGCAATGATTACACCCTTGGTTCCACTGTAACCCGCGGTACTGTGGAGGTTCAGACCGGTGAAGGTCTGGGTGCAACGGCTGAAGGCGGCCATGCCAACCTTGTAACCTGGAGCGGTTCTCACGTGTGGTTCAATACCGAGGCTGCGACAGATGCCGAGAAGGAGGCCGGTCTGGTTGTGACCACGCTTGCCGCCTATCGCGATGGTGTAGACGCTGATGGCGTGCCCTACGAAGGTAACTCTGTGGAAGGTAAGATAACTATCACCTCTACGGATGATTTGGCACGCATGCTGCATGTGACCGGCAACGGTTACTGGGCGGAGGAGACTCAGCTCGAGGGCTGGAACTCCACCATCGTGTTCTGTTGTGAGAAGGCCACCAACACTGCCGGCGATGCTGAAAATGAGGTGCTGGGTAAGGGTGCTGGTTTTATCTCCGGTAATGGTACCATTGGCGTGAGCGATGTGGACGATAACTCCGAATCCCTCGGTAAGACGATGGGCGATGCCTTTGCTGAACTGCGTGACTTCACCGGTTCCGTTGTTGTGGAAGGCGAGGGCGCTGTGCTGAATATGGCAAGCACGACTTCCACAACCGGTGAGGGGCATGACTACATCGTGAGCAGCGGCGTGAGTGCAGACGAGGGGCGTGTGACGGTTCGCGGGCAGGGGGCTCTGTTCAGCGCTCCCGAGGCCGACATCACTGTTGCCGACGGCAGCAGCATGAACCTCACCTCATCGGCCTATTCGACCTATGACAGAAAGAGCGATTCTGTTACGGATGCTCTTGCCGCTACCGTCGTGGCCGATACCGTGACTATCTCCGACGGTGCTGAGCTCAATGTTACTCATGGTGAGTTTGACTGGAGCTTCAATCTTGAACAGTTGGAGACTCAGACATCTGTCACTATGACGGATGTCCTTGAGGGCTATCAGTTGGATCGTGGTACTCAGCAGGCACTTGATGGCGCTGTGGGGTACAATTACCACTACGATAAGGACATCGCGCTCAATATGACAGCTGCCGGTGCAACTGAGGTGAATAATCTCACGCTGAAGGGTGGTTCAACTTACAGACCGTTCGAGGCCAATACCTCGCTCAATGGTGGTATGCTCACTCTCGATGTGACCGAAATCAGTAAGATTGCGCTCGATATTTCCCTCGATGGTGAGCTCTATCAGGATGGCCGCCGCCAGCAGATTGTCCTCTTCACCGGTGTGGATGCTATCAACTACCTCGGGATTGGCGAGGCTGATAACAAGGTGCTCACTATCGATGGGGTCCATGATGTATACTACACCATGGCCGAGAATTACTTCACCAGCGAGTACATCAATCCCGATGTTTATCTCGTGTGGGATTCCTCTGCCGGTGTGGTATATCTGGACGTGATTCCTGAACCGGCTACAGCTACGCTCAGTCTGTTGGCTTTGGCCGCTCTGGCCGCCCGCCGCAGGAGAAAGTAAAAACAAAGCTTTAAAAATACAGCCGCTGTCTGCTTTTCTACTTGAGCAGACAGCGGTTTTGCCTTACTATGTCTCCAACATTATGTCAGAGCCATTCTTAAAAGTCACGAACCTGGTGCGGCACTTCGGTGCGGTTAAGGCGGTAGACGGTATATCGTTTGAGCTGAAGCCCGGGCAGTCGGTGGGGCTGATTGGCGCCAATGGTGCCGGCAAGACCACGACCATGCGCCTGCTCACCACTCTGGACCTGCCCGATAGCGGCGAAATTATTTTTAAGGGGATGGATGCCACCATCTGGCCGGAAAAGGTGCGCTCGCACATAGGGTGGATGCCGGATAGCTTCGACCCGCCCGCACATACCACGGTATACGATTTTATTGATTTCTTTGCCCGTGCCTATGGCCTGACCGGAGATGCCCGCGTGATTGAGGTGGAGAAGGTGATTAAGTTCTGCGGGATTGCCGAGCTGCGAGACCGCCATGTTAAGCGCTTGTCCAAGGGGCAGACTCAGCGCGTTTCCCTGGCTCGCATGCTTATCGGCAATCCGGATTTTCTGGTGATGGATGAACCGGCAGCCGGGCTGGACCCGCAGGCTCGCCTGGAGTTTAAGCAACTGGTGCGTGAATTACAGAAACAGGGCAAGACTCTGCTCATCAGCTCACACATTCTCTCGGAACTGTCGGAAATGTGTGATACCATGATTTTCATGGATTCCGGGCACATCATTCGTACCGGCAATAAGAATGAGCTTGCTGACGAAACCAATCAGAACCGCCCCTATTCCATACGCCCTGTTGGCGACCTGAATGAGCTGCTTGCCTGGTTGGCCGGCAGCCGTGACTGGGTGGGGGCTACCCTGCAGCCGGACGGCTCGGTTCATGTTGATTGTCTGGCTACCGGTGATGCTGAAACGGCGGAGGCTCTGCGAGCCCTGTGCAATGGCAATGCTGTGCTGGAAGTGAGCCGTCGCAGCGTCAATCTGGAGCAAACATTTGTTAACATTTTGCAGGAGAAAAAATGAATAAGCACTTTTCTGATTATCTGCCGCCGGCTCTCGTTCGTGATTTCCGCCGCAGTATTCGTACGCCGTGGTACCCGATTATGCTGGGGCTGTGTATGGTTCTGTTTGTATGGCAGCTGTATAGTTCCCATACGGGCGAGTCGGTAATGAATGGCGGCTCTATTGTCGATAAGACTTCGAGCACATTTACGATGCTTGCTTTGATGGGCGCTCTCATGTGGGTGATTATCCCCGTCCGCGCCTGCGGGTCAGTGTCGGCAGATGCCCGGGTAAAGGGAACCAATTTCATGATGCTCACCCCGCTTACCTCCCGTCAGCTGGTGTGGGGAATATGGATTTCAGCCTGCGTGCAGGAAATTGTCGTGGCCGGCATAGCGTTGCTCATCCACTGGGGGTATGCTACCATAGCCGGAATTCCGGGGGATGCCGAGAACCCTATCTGGTTAAACTACACCATTCTGCTCTGTGGCGGTATTTTGATGTGTACTGCCTTTCTCTTTGCGGCTCAGCTGAGTAAGCTTATACGCACCCTGCTGGTTCTTTTCACCATATTATCACTTATCAATCTGGTGATATTTCTGCTGGAATCGGGGCTGTTGTTCCGTGGTGGGTTGATAGCCCTCTGCCGGGATGCTCTGAGTGGAACAGGGCTGTATTTATTCCTGGCAGATGCCGTGATGGTGATACTGCTGCTGATGGAGTTTGCCCGCCGCAGCTATGCTGCTCCGGCCGAGAATTGCTCACGCAGTGTTCGCGTGCTGATTCTGCTTTCGCTGGTATCGGTCCCGTTGATTTACAGATGTTGTGCCGAATATGTGAGCGTGCAACTGTCATTTGTGACTTACTATTCCCTGTTTGCCTGCATGAGCGATGCCCTGCTGCCCACTTATTCGTTGAAGGGGCACGACAGGCGGGCCTGGCCGTTCCTGCCTGCCTATCTGCAGGTGCCCGGGATTGGGCAGTCGGCATTTTTCCTGTTACCGGTTGCGGCTGTTCTGTGCTGGATGAACTGTGCCTATCTCGATAGCGTCAACCGGGAGGATGAGATTTATTGGTGGTTGCAGCTTGTCTACATGTTGCTGACTCTCCTGCTGATAACCGATTTGACCTGCCGTCGTACAAACGAAAACAGACCGGCCTGGGCATTCCTGATTTTCATTGTCGGTGCGATTCTGAGCTCTCTGTTGCCGTTGTCTCCGGGTGTTCTGGCCGCTCTCCCCTTTAATACTCTGCGTGGGGAGCTCAGCTCAGAACTGTTCCCGATAACAGCCGGTGCTCTGGTGCTCGTTCTGTGCCTGCTGATGTCCTGGCGGGGGCGCAGATGATGCCCGATTACAGGCAGATGGCCCCACAGTAACCGGGAGCCGGTGTGAATAACCGCACCTGTGGCGCGGGGCTGAACCGGGGCTCAATTCTGCCGTGGTGGCAAAGGAAGGGGTACTCCCGAGCCCGCCATACCGTTGAGCCTGCGTGTTTGACGAGTGACTCTGCCGCGCACCAGCAGGCAAAGAATTCCTCCGCACTCTCCCCACGCTCGCGCCAGGCAAGCAGTTGCTCGGCGCACATAATCCGCTCGGCCAATCGAAGCGTGACGGCAGCGGGGCGCAGTTGCTGCACATCCACCCCAACAGGCTCGTGGTGAAATGCCATGCAGAGCAGGTCTGCCGAGTGGGAAATATTGAAATACAGCTCACCGCCGCGAAGCAGGGGCTTGCCGTGTTCATTGAGTGTTATTTGTACCTGCTGAGGCTCGCAGTTCAGGCGGCGGGCCAGTTCGCACCTGAGCAGGCAACGCGTGGCCATGGCATGTCCACCCCTGTTGGCATAGCTGCGGCGTTCCTCGGCCGTGAGGAGCTCCGGGTTTACCGCCTCGGGCAGGAGTTCGCTGAATCGGTAGCAGAGGTAGTCCATCAGATGCGGTGGTAGGTGAGGGTGTTGGTCGACGTATCGTACACCGCGAATGAGGGGCTGCAGCGCACGCCGCATATCTCGCCCGGGTTGGCAATCAGCGTGTTGCCGTATTCCCGCAGCTCTGCCTTGTGAGTGTGACCGTAAAAGACGGCATCGTACAGCCCGCTGTGCAGAGCTCGCTCTGCTTCATGCGGATAATGGCTCATGAAAATGCGGCGCCCGGCGAGCATGAAATCGGCGACATCCCCATGGTGCCTGAGGTGGTGGAACTGCTCAGCCAGTCGTATGTGAGCTCCGCGGTCCCATTCATTGTTGCCGAATACCATATCAATACCGTATTCCCATTCTTCACGCAGGGTTCGCAGGGTGCTCAGTTCGGCTATGTCGCCGGTAAAGAGCAGGTGCCTGCAGCCGGCTTTTTCTGCCTGCCACAGTGCCGTAAGCAGGTTGGAAATGTTGTCGTGTATGTCGGATAGAACGGCTGTCAACATGGCTTATAGCGCAGAAAATACGGGTGAGAATGGACAGGCGTTTTGCGGGACTGTGTTGCAGGGGGTGGATTTAAATCCTTCATCGGTCATGTACCAGATGGGCGTGTCGGCATCGAGCTGACGGAATAGTACAGCTTTCCCATCGGTGCTGATATAGCCGCAGTATTGAAGTCCGACTCTGACCAGCGGGCCGAAGTTCTGTTTGATTTCTGCTGCGTAATCAGCACCCCTGTGGGCTGCGAACCAATCGCGGAATTCCTGTTCCGCTCTGTTTCCGGTCGGTGTGTTACCCAGCCAGCCACCCGGGTGCTTTAACTTCAGTCCCAGTCGTTTGGCCAGTCGTGTGAACTCTGCGGCATGGCGGCGCATGGTCGGGCTGTAGCGCACGCCGGTCATTTGGGGGTGTTGGTGCATGTCCAGCAGGCTCAGCAAGGTGTAGTAGACGTATGCCTGCGCCAGAGCCGGGCACTCTTTGTGGCTGAAATTCAGTGTCTGAGTAAGCAATTGCACTATGTTGGCTGTCAGAAAGAAATTTTCCTTCTGCAGTTTCAGACTGCGCATGAGTGTGCCGGCATCGAGCGTGCGAATGCTTACATTGTCAATCCCTTCCCAGCATACCTCGCGGTTGTCAATATTCAGAACCGGGTCCAAATCGGAGCGCTTAAAATATATGCGATTGTCGCCAACATCGACTCCGGGGGCTTTTTCTGTATAGCCGGTTTCGCCGTTGGTGCGAGCAATTTCGTATATCCTGCGGTGCAGGGACGGGGCGGTGAAAAGGTCCTCTACGAGGTGAATCTGTTCGATGGTTGCGGGGTAGGCCGGCGTGAAAGTCGGCCCTCCTTTCAGCAATGTTTGTACAGCAGCCGCCTGTCGGGCTTTATCAATAACTTTGTATCCGGCTGCCTGCAATGCATTCTTCACATTTTCCTCGGGTGGTAGGAAGGGGGAAATGCTCATGTGGGTTATTGCGGGCGTGTAGACAGCCGGTGAGTATTTCTGCATTGCCGCCCGATGTTGGCCATAGGTTCGCCAGCGTTTCATGTCGGCAATTAGCAGTCGGTATGCTCTGATTTCTTCAGCACACTTGCGCAGCTGTTGCAGCCGCTCTTTAACCGGTGAAATCAGTTGAGGGGAAAGCTTGTAACTGACCGGGGCATTTTCAAACTGCCAGAGTCGCGAATTGAAGTCATTGATCTGTTGTTGGACTGAGGCTAAGTCAGAATCCGGATTACCGTGGTAGGTAGGTGGCGGCGGTAGAGGTGCCTGTAATTGCTGCAGAAACTCTGCTTTCTGATGTTGTAATTCCTGCTCTTCAACTGAACAGAGGGCTTGCCAGCGTTTGTTCAGTGGGGCTGATAGTTCCGGAGGGAGCGACTCCAGCTCACGTTCTATTGTGCCGCGATCCGTGAGCGCCATGGCAGATACACGTACGCCGTTGTTTTCTATATGGGAAAGCTGTCGTTCGATTCTTTCCCTGCGGTTGTGAGTGGTCGTAATCCACTGGTTTGCCTGTTGAATGGCGGACTCTACACCGGGATTTATCAGTCGATAAAATGCCGTATCGACAACTTTTACCGTGGCGTTGACCTTTTCCCAGCGTGCCTGCTCGACGGCTGAGCGAAGTTCCTGCTCAAGGTCACCTGCTCGATTCCGGCAATGATACCATCCACCTACAGACAGGGCGACGATAAGTGACACAATGGCAAAGCGTGGTATCAGTCGCTTTATGCAGCGTCTGCGGTGCTTTGTGAGCTCTGCTCTTATCGACAGTAGCAGTGAGTTGGCCGAAGGAATATCCGGAAGCTTCAGCTGTTTCGTAGCCTGAAGAAGGCGGTTGAGTTTATCTCGTAATTCAGTCAGATTATCTGCACTGCGTGAAGAAAGAGAGCTTTCGGGGTTCTGCCTTAACAGTAGGGTGATGGCCCATAATGTTTCAATACTAAGTCGCTTATGGCGAGTCTCAGCATCCTCCATGAGTCGCAGAGTTTTCCCCGAGCGTAATCGTTCAAGTTCAGCACCGGCCCATTCGTGCTTAGGGTTATCATGCAGTAACTGCTGCAGCAGTTTTTCCGCTGCGGAGGTGTTGCCACTCAGCAACAGGCGTTTCAGCGTGCGCTCAGGGGACTGTTTATGACTTCGGGGCATTGAGCTCTGTCTTAGGGGGCTGAGGTGCAGGGGGTATTAAACCTATTGGTTGTAGGTATGAGTCGAACGGGGGCTGTGTGAGCCACTCTGCCATTGCCGGGAAATCTTTAAGCAATGATTCCCAGTCTGTTTTCTCTCCGTCGGTGAGGTATCGCTGCCAGTCCTCGGGGGTGCAGTTGTAAATGGCCTCATTCATATAGAGTTTACAGATATCTTCTTCCCTGAGTTTGAGGGTGGTGGCGCACTTGCGGAGTAATCGAAGTCTGGCGGGATGTCCTTGCGGAGAAAGTGATGCCAGTCGGAGCAGCTGCACGCAATCCAGTAGCTGGCTGCGGGGCTGACTTTCGTCGCTAGCCGGCAAATTCCGCAGTCGAGCCTCGAATTTGCTCAGATGCCGTTCCGTACTTTCGTGCGAATAGGTGCTGGAGGCTAGGCGTGACAGCAGTAGAGCGTCTTCTTCAGTATTGATTCGGGTGATGATATTACCGGTGATTTCAACGGCATCGTCCATCATTAGCCCTGATATTAATGATATACTTAACCACAATAGAGCTGCACCCCCGAGAAAACACGACCAGCGAACCAGCTTATTGGGTTGAGGCATAATGTCGTATATGTCCTCATCAGGCGTTTCGGTATATTTATACGGCAGGTAGCCGGTATCGCCGGTAAAACCGGTGGATTGTGTCCGATTAATGATGCCGGGGGTAGAGGATACCGGGGCCGGAGTATCGTTGTAGTTCAATTCCAGTTCTGCGCTGATAGGTAATATCGGCCGTTTATCATTGGTCGGTACTTTTGTACAGGGGGACAGAACGGTACGCTGATAGTTCA
This sequence comes from Akkermansia sp., assembly GCA_045531695.1. Taxonomy (GTDB): domain Bacteria; phylum Verrucomicrobiota; class Verrucomicrobiia; order Verrucomicrobiales; family Akkermansiaceae; genus Akkermansia. Next base: position 24,515 of record JAZSEM010000077.1, on the reverse strand, counting down.
GATGTCCACTGTAGGGGCCTGCCTGAGTTGTAAAGGTTTTGCCCCAACCACGGGAGGAAGATAACCAGTCGCTTTCATGGAGCAGAAGCAGTACCTCTCGCGAGCTCATGTCTGCCGGAATTGTAACCAGACAGCTGCGATCGTATGGGGGCGAGAAAAAGGCTCGTGCATTGTTTTTATGGCCGGTCAATGATTTCCATGTCGGTTGTAGTTCTGCTTCGGGCAGGGCTGCTGCGGTAAGTCGAGGTTCATCGTCAATGTACCCGAAACGACTGGCGGCTCCGCTCGTGCACCATAGACCTATGTTGCTAAGCGCCAGAATGACACCGGCAGGGGTAGGGCGCGATGCATTGCGGCGCAGTGCCTGAACTTCATCGTGGGTAAGAGCCAGATGGTGTGCTGTGAATTCCTGTTCATCGCCAGGAAGGGGGGAAGTTTGCAGGCTAGTCAGAACATGAAAAGTTGTGCTGCAACATTCCAGCTGAAGATAACTGAATTGCGTGACGGCGCTTGTGCTGTTGCCGGGGTAGAGCTGCGGGCTTAAATCGATTAGTTCTTGCTCCAGCGCTGTCAGTATGGTACGACTGCGGGCTGTCATTTGCCCTTCAGGTTTTCGGCCGGGAGCAACTTTAGAGTGGTATATGAGCTGAAATGACATATCGCGGGAGCAAGTTAGCTGTTGTAGGACGGCAGAAGTTTGGGGGCGGTATTACATATGGCCCAGAAGAAGGCATCCGTTACCCGAACCGGCGTCAGCGGGGCTCCGGGGGAACCCAGAATGGTATTGCCGGTTTCACCGGTGAACGCAAGAGCTGACCTGCCGAATGATGATGCTGCAAAGTACCGAACCTTCGACGAAATAGCCTCAACATTGGCACATAACTGTGGGGCTATTCTGAATAAGAGTTCTCGCAGTCGCACAGAATTGGCATCTACATTGTCCATTCGTATCTGATTGTTGCGTATAATCGGGAGCAGCGGTTCGGGACCTAACAGGTGTAACCATGTGTCGCATTTGCCGATGATAAGAGCCAGAGGTTTGTTGATTTTGCGACCGGGCGGTAGATTTAGTTCTGTGCGCAGCCGAACTTCTGTTTCGGCCAGCAGACTGCTTTGTCTGCCGGGTAGATAGAGATTTTGTTTAAGCTGCGGATCACTACTTCCCTTCAGCAATGCTCGGAATCCCGGGTTTGTGGTTGGGTCAAAGAGGAAAAAAATGCCGTCAGCCCGTTTGAGATTGTCTGTATAGGGTGCGAAATCGTTATTATTGTTATCGTCAGGGCTGGTTGCTATATTGTTATACAGGATGATGGAGTGTATATATTCTCCCTTATTGAGTGTATAGATGAAAGGACGAGGCATTTTGTAATACGTTCCATCTTTATGTACTTGGCGAACCGAGTTTGTGCGAAGGTTAGTTTTGCCCATGTGAGCCTCGAGCGGGCTATCGGTAGTAAATACCTTAGTTCGCATATCATTGAGCGGACGATTCGTGGTCGGGTCCGCATCTCGGAAGGGTATGCCGAAGCCCATGGGTAAGGTATGTTCCAGTTCCTGTACGAGCGATGCCAGGAAATATGATTTACCCGATTCGGGTACCCCGATGAGCGAAAAAACGTGCTGCTTCATCTGCTCAAAGAATGGGGGTAGTTTATGATGGCAGGTTGGGCAGGCTATTTCTGTGCAGCGTGTTCCGTATTGATCGAGGACAAATCCTTCGCTGTCTGTTGTTGTCGCTTTGAAGCGCTTCATGGCATCTGCCCCCAGAATATCGTCGCCCTTCAGTTCCGGGTGAGAGGCAATGCTCAGAAGCTCTGATGATGTGAAGGTGCTTCGACAGGAGGGACAACTGAGTTTTTTTCCCGTTTCGTTATCGGAGAGACCGGCGTCAATCCCAATCTCTCGTGCAAATGCTGCGACTTTCAAAATATCCTGCATCAGGAACACATAGCTACCCAGACCGTCGAAGGTTGCCATCATGTTTGTACTCTCTTCCGGTGCTATATCGCAGAGAGCTGTTAGTTTCTTGCCTTCTGACCATTCTCCGGTGCGCTGAGAATAGGTATACCAAGTCTCTGGCTTGAAGGACGCAAAATCCGGTTTCTTATCCTCTTCCCCATACCAGAGTACAAAACATCCATCAGCCAGAACAAGCATGTAATGGGTGTTTGGCCTGATAAGCAGACTTTGATTGAGCTCGCAGCCGTTGAGAGAGTTAGCTCCTATCTGTGTTTTCGGGAAAAATCGGCAAAAACCATTGCGTTGCGCAAACACGCCACCATTCGCTGCGCGCATGGTCAGGCGAAAGGTATTTTCCTCAGCGTTGCCAATGGTCATGAAGTCACTGTCTGATACACGCAGCTTCGCCGTCAGACAATCGTAGATGTATAGCCGACTATTCATCATTTATCCGGTTAATAGATGATGCCTCACTTATAGCAGAAATACGCCGTTGAGTCAAGTAATTAGCCTCGGACATTCAATGTGGCAAAATGCTCACAGAAAAGAGGTGTCAATCAGCCTGATATATGCTATACTGCACGCATGCACATTCTGATAGTCGAGGATGATGAAGATATCGCTGAGCTTGTGGCGTTCAATCTGGAGCGGCAGGGGTGGAGTACTACCATGGTTCACAATGGCTCAGAGGGGCTTGGGTTGATTCGCTCCATCAGGCCGGATTTGGTTATTCTCGATATCATGCTGCCGGGAATGGATGGCTTGAGTATCTATCGTGCCATGAAAGAAAGTCCCGTGACCGAGAACATTCCGGCTCTGTTTCTTACCGCACGTGCTCAACTGGAGGACAAGCTTGAGGGGCTTAAACTCGGGGCGGATGATTACATGACTAAACCATTCAGTCCCAAGGAGCTGGTGCTACGGGTTCGTAATATTCTGGCTCGAGCGAATGCCGGAGCCGCTGCTCAGTTGGTGGTTCGCTGTGGTTCTCTCGTTTTGGATAAGAATACCTTAAAAGCATCCGCTGCCGGTGAGCAGATTGAACTTACTACAGCAGAGTTTAAATTGCTTTCATACCTGATGGAGCGTCCCGGCAAGGTGCAGGATCGTTACGAGTTGCAGAATGTGCTCTTTGGTTATGCTGATACGACTCAATCCCGTGCGCTCGACACTCACGTCAAACGTTTGCGCCAGAAACTCGGGGAGTTTTCTCCCTGTATTGTGACCGAGCGTGGCGTGGGGTATTATTTTGATGCCTCCGCGCTCTCGGCTCAATAAAAAGAGAAGGGCGCACTTCCGGCGCCCCTCTCGGCTTTAAAATCTGAGTTTGCTCCCTTAATTAATCGATGTGGAATAACCCTCCGCCGTTAATTTGACGGGTGCTTGTTCCTGTTGCGGCATTGCGTTCTTCAAGTAATATACCCGTAATGTTCGCATCGTCATCATCATAGAACTGTAATTTGTAGGTAACTGAGATTTCTGTGTTATCCTGATTGCTGAATGTGTAGGTAAACGAAGCCTTGCCTTGTCCCTGTAAGGTATACGTGTATGTTGCTGTATGTGAATCAGTTCGCAACTGGTTGCGTGTTAAAATGCTGAGTCTTTCCGATAAATAGGTTTTATCGGCAGGCGGAACATTGGTGCTCACTGTGATTGTGTCACCGGGTTCCAAACGGTCGGGTGTATCATCTGTGCCCGGTATCCGCTGTGAGGTGTTATCCGAGCCGCCTCCACCTCCGCCTCCGCAGGCAGTAAGGGTAAGGCTCGATACGACTACTGCAAGCAGTACATTGAGTTTTATCCTTGTATTTTTCATTGTTGTCTGTCTGGTGGTGTTTGTGTTTGTGCCGTCCTATCCGTCTCTTTCTTATCAGTGCTCCGGAAACGGTTCGAAGGTTGCAGAAAAATAATACCACACAATACCGATAGAGTCAATAGGAAAAACAATTTTTTATAAAAAAAAGGCGAACCCGTCAGGGTTCACCTTTTTTGGGGAAAGGAAGCGGAATGCTTACTTCTCGCTCAGGGAGCCGATGCCGGGCAGAACCTTGCCCTCAAGCAGCTCGAGAGAAGCGCCACCACCGGTGGAGCAGAAGGAGAGCTTGTCAGCAACCTTGAACTTCTTGGCAGCTGTTACGGAGTCGCCACCACCCACGATGGAGGTGCAACCGCACTCAGCCAGGCACTCGGCCACAGCCTTGGTGCCCTTGGCGAAGGAATCGAGCTCGAACACACCCATGGGGCCGTTCCAGAGTACGGTCTTGGCGCCCTTGATGATGGAGCAGATTTCCTCGATGGCCTTGTCGCCGATGTCGATGCCCATGCCCTCGGCAGGAACCTCACCACCCTCAGCCCAGGGAGCGGTGCAGAAAGTCTCGGCACCCTCCTCAAACTTGAAGGAGTAGCGGGTATCGGCGGGCAGGATGAACTTCACGCCCTTGCTGGCAGCGTCAGCCAGAATCTCGTTGGCGAGGTCGAGCTTGTCAGCCTCAATCTTGGAGTTACCCACATTCTTGCCCTGAGCGGCAAGGAAGGTGTTGGCCATAGCACCACCGATGATGAAGGTCTGGCTCTTCTCCATGAGCTTGGAGAGCACCTGAATCTTGTCGGAAACCTTGGCACCACCCATGATAACCACGAAAGGCTGCTCGGGGGTCTCGAGCTTGCCCTCAAGGTACTCAAGCTCGTGCTCGATGAGGAAGCCCATGGCGGACTTCTCGGCGAAGTGGGTCACACCCTCAGTGGAGGCGTGGGCGCGGTGAGCGGAACCGAAAGCGTCATTCACGTACAGAGTGGCATTGCCCAGCAGAGCCTTGGCGAACTCGGGGTCGTTCTTCTTCTCCTTCTTGTCGAAGCGAACGTTATCCAGCAGCATCACGTCGCCGTCCTTCAGAGCAGCACGAGCAGCGGTAGCAGCCTCGCCGATAGTCTCGGGAACAAAGGAAACGGGCTGGCCCAGGTGACCGGACAGGCACTCAGCGGCGGCCTTCAGGGAGAACTCGGCCTGATAGCCGGTACCCTCGGGGCGACCCAGGTGAGAGCAGAGCACCAGACGGGCGCCCTTCTCGGGAAGGTACTTGATGGTGGGCAGAGCAGCCACGATGCGGGCATCGTTGGTGATGGCGCCATCCTTCATGGGAACGTTGAAGTCCACGCGCATGAGGACTTCCTTACCGGCAACGTCGAGGTCACGTACTGTGAGTTTAGCCATATTTGTGTTTTGTTTTTGGTTAGATAAAATCGGAAAGAATCTTTGGGAACCTACGCTCCCGCGCGGGAATTATACGCTCAATTTTCTCAATGTGCAAGGCTAAAAATCGCCAATGACGGAAAATTTAAACGCAAATGCATTCCGTTGTTATCTATTGTTGCTTATTGCAGGCATAGTAAGTGGGGTAATGTGTTGCAGGGTCTCAGTCGGTTCTGTTGAAATGGGGTTGATGTTGAGCAATCCGCTTTCATGTCGTTCACGGCTTAGCCAACAGACGATAGGGAACGCGGAGCGGGAATGGCTGATGGCAGCCTGCAGCGCCTGAGTAAGTGGCGTGATTTCTCCCGATGCACATGGGCCGCAGAGCGTTGATTCCAGTTGCAGGAGCTCTTGCTTTTCCTTGTCAGTGTAGCCGAATTGACCGTTTGATAACTGCTTGAAAGGCGCCGGTAATATGATGCAATTGCTCCATGCCAGCGTTGCTTGCGGATTTGCAGCCAGATAACTGAGCAGTTTGTTTGCCGGGGTGGTGTGATAGCCGGGCATTCCCTGCGTTTCTCCATAGGGACAGCACACAACAATCACCGGTAATTTATCTTTACCTGACATGGCGGCAGCCTCTGCAGGCGAGGCGGCTATTTTAAGCCCTTCCTTCATCATATACGAGTTGCAGAACTCGGCAGCTCGCTGAGCCTGTTTGCCTTTCAGTCCCATACAGCGGAGCTGTGCGATATCTCCATCGGGTTTTCTCACGCTGAGCATGAATTGTCCCGGGCATGTGAAGTCGGGATAGGCTGCCACGGGTTTACCCCATACCCGACTGAAGTTAGCAAGATGCCACGGTGGATTGCTCCACTCCCACAGCTCGAAGCCGCATGTTTGTTTCCATTTTTCGATATGTTGCGTGGGATTTTCAGCCAGTTCGCTGAGTAGTAATAAGTCGGTTTTACCGTCCTGTTTGAGTATGCGAATGGCTGCCGGTTGCTCGTAGAGGGCTACTAATTGCCCGGTTACGGAGGGTAAACCGTTCTTTCGCTTCCATTCTCTGGCCGGGAGTACAGCTGTATCGTACTGAGCTTGCACGGTTGTTCGGGGTGGTATTGCTTCGTTTTCGGAAGTTGTCGCTTTTTTCCGGCAGGCGTCTGCTTGCAGTCGATAATGTGCTATATCTGCCTGAGTGGGACAATCGCCATAAGGTGTGGCTACAGATATGCCGGTAGCCAGCAGATACTCCCATACAAAGCGTTCCTTCTGAATGTCGCCCGCACGGTGATACATATCGGCCATGGCCGGGGTAATGCCGGCGCTGCGGCCATCGGTACAGATTAACTCCATCCTGATGGCATCGCGCGGGGCTATTCCGCTTTCTATCAGGTAATCTCGGCATTCCCGGTATATCTGCTCATCTGCAATGTACCAGAGCATGGACAGCAGCAGAGCATCCTTGATGCAGGATTTTTTCTGCTCCGGATTGTCAGCCAGAACGGCGGCTGCCAGTCGGGTCGCAGGATAATGAGCTTCATTTTGCATGATGGCGAGGAGTTTCTGAGCCGCCTCTATCTGATTATTATCCTTGAGTGCCTGAATTAACCTCAGGCCGTTCATGGAATATCTGCCGTAGAAAAAGCGAGTCGGACAATCCTGCCAGGAAAGGATAGGCTCTGTAACGCCATGCCGTAAGAGGTGGGTGATAATGCTGCCGGTCAGTGTCGGATCTGCATCGTATGCATGTTGGCGCGCCAGTTCCAGCAGTTCCGAGGTTGCCTGACAGTGTTCGTCTTCATTGAGCATAAAGACTCCGCTGATAATGGCGGCATTAAACAGGTTTATGCTTAGGTTGTCTTCATGTCCAAGGGCGGCTATCTGCATTTCGTTCTCCATGCCCATAGCCTTGCCGTATTGCATCAGCAGCTCGGCATTGCCCTCATAATGAGTAAACAGGCTTATCAATGCCCGGGGGCTGAAGCCGCGGAGCTCTCTTTGGCAGATGATGAGCGGCCACAGATTGTGGCGATTGAGCAGGCGTGCAAGTGCGCTGCAATTCTGCCTTATTTCTGCGATATGGCCCTGTTGCTCCAGAACTGCCAGCATGAGTGTCAGTCTGTGAATGTGCTGGGGGATATAGAGCTGTGCCTGCTGTACAATAACGGGAATCTCCTCCCGAGTGGAGAAAAGGAGTTCCTCTTCATCCATATCGTAGTCGATAGTGATGCCGTCACGAGAGAAATCAAGGGCTATGCTCAGGTAGATGGGGAGTTGATTGCTGTTGTTTATGGGGCGAACCCGGGCGCATTCTTCCAGGGCCGCCGTCAGAATGGCGGACGTACTATGGTATTCGCGGACGGGAATGATAAGCTGTTCTAGTTTTGCCAGCTCTTCCGTGAAAGCCTGTTCGATACTCTCCTTGCTTTCTTCGTTTAATCCCAATAGAGTAGGGGACCATTGCGGGAGCGTTGGCGCACTGGCATCCGGCCAATGAGGGTGGCAACCCCGGTTATTGGGGATAACGGGTTCCCAGACGGGGGCACTACTATTGCCCAGAGCAAGCATGCAACGCGGGACAAGTGCCTGCAGGGGCTGAGGTAGGGAGGTGTTCTGCTCCTGTAATTGTTCAAGTGCGGCATTTTGGGAAATAAAATGCTGAGGATTCAGCGCTGTCAGGCAACTGTCCGGAATATCGAAACCGTATTTACTGTAATGGATAATCCCTCTGCTCATGAGCCAGTTCGGTATGTTTTCCGGCTTCTGTTGAAGTAACTCATAGCCACTTAATCCTTTGCCACGGGCAAGCGCCAGAGCAGATGTCTCATCCTTCCATATCAGTGCAGCCAACAGATTACGCAAACGATATCTGCCATTGCTCAGCGAGCTTGGTATTCTGTCGTTGAGGGTGCGCTCTGTCTGAATGAAGCAACTCAGGCAGTGCCCCATGTGTTCTGCAATATCGTGCTCAGTACGTTGAGTCAGTATTACCGGGCGACCATCACGAAATTCCGTTAGGAAATGATGGGCATATCGAGCATCTACCAGACGTCGCCCATAATTGCCGCACCATACCATGACGGCTCGGCGAATCATATCCAACTCTGTAAGTGTGAGTTCTTCTGGGGAGTTCAGCCATTGCTCGAGCCCTTGCATGCGCTCACTAAAAGTCTTGTGCTGCATGATGAAGTCGCGCATGCGGAGCACGAACTTTTTGTCGGGAACTTGTGCCTGTCGGGAACGCGCCGCATAGAGTTCACGGAAGGTGATAAGTGTACTCAGCTGCGCCTGTTCCTCCTCACTCCGCTTGCTCAGAGCTTCGTCTATTTTCGGATTTGGAGCACTGAGCCTGTAGAATGCCTCGTCATGTCCCGGATTGGCAAGGAGTGTGTTGATTTCTTCCTCGAATGCACAGACAAGAGATGTTTGCAGCAGGATCAGGCTGCACGCTATGAAATGTTTAATCATTGTTGTAAAAATCGGACTTGGGTGGGTTGGGTGTTAAGAAAATCTTCTGTTCTGATATTGAAAACAAAGATTCGTTGCAGTAAAACATGTTTTTTGCCGACATCCGGATTGCCTATCAAGGTTATGCCGGTGAGTACATCGTTATTGAATAAGGAGATTCCGTACGCCAGTTCCGAGGGAATAACCGATAGCTGCCATGAGGTGTAGCCGGTTGGCTGAACATTATGGTGGTTGGCCAGTTCGTTGAGCTCACGGCAGGTCTGCGGACTGTAAAGCCCGTTTTCGTCTGCATAGACGAGTAGAAAAACGTAACTATTGCTCCATACGGCTGCTGCATTCGGGTGTTGCGTCAAATAATAGCGAAAGGCTGTATCTTTAGTACCTCCGCGCTGGCCGAGAAAGAGAATCACGGTATTTACGCCTCTTAATTCGCTGTAAACGAGAGCTTCATTGGGCGATGCTGCAATCGGTAGCGGTATGTTCCGGTCCGTTGTGTCCTTTGCCTGCTGCCATTTCTTAATTCGTTCCATACCGGCCGGGGTGAGACTCAGCCGTTGTTTGTTCTTGTTGCCGGGCTGCGAGGGGCGTGCATCGATAAGCCAGCTGTTTACTTTGCCGTCAGCATTCAGAAATTGCAGCGTCATTTCGCCGGGGAGCGCAGTCGGTGCTGCCGATAGCAACCGCACATATAGCGTGCCCATGTTGCTTGTCTGCAATGATTCCAGTTTGTTATCCGTGAGCCACTTTTCGACAAATTCTATGTCCTCATCGCTCAGGTATACGGCGGGCATACGAACATTGCGATGACGCGGAGTTCGCAGTTGCAGCACGGCGTTTTGTCCCCAGTTGCCCTGAATACCCTGCAAGGTGGCGCGAACTTTCTCCGTCCCACGCCCCCACAATCGCGGTTGTTGAGTACCGAATACAGGCGTGAGACTCAGTGGCGTACTGCCGAACTCCTCTGCCGTGCCGTAGTTTCCTTCGGCGGCCGTTAATGGGGGGAGCAGCAAGCCCCACATCGTCATGATGACTGCTGAAATCTTTGACATACCATCGGATAGACGTTTGCCGATTGGCAATTTATTGAGCAGAACGTAAGATTTTTACTCAGCGCATATATTTCTCCACCAATTTTCTATCGGGACTGGCCATGGGAGTGGTTGGAAGGTCTGCGAGGGGAATAAAGCATTCACCGGGATGTGGGGTGGCGCTATCTGCTCGGTAAAGGTGGCGGGTAACTTTGTAACGGGTGACGGTGTACTTCTGGTCACACAGGTGGGGGAGGTCGGCCACTTCTTCAGCCTTGCGTCGGGGCAGTCGGTACATACCCTTGTGGCGTTTGCCATCGGGTTGTTTTTCCATGAGGAGCCCTTGCTCAGTGAGATGCCAGATATCCCAATGCTCGAGGGTGGTAATTTCCTTTTTCGGGAGTTTGACCGGTAGGGTTTCCGGAGAGGTCGCTGTGCAGTACGGGCGCACCGGGCAGAGCAGGCAGGTGGGCGTGCCGGTGGTGCAGATGGTTTGCCCCAGTTCCATGAGTGCAGAGTTGTATGCTCGTGGATTGGTTTGGTGCACCAGCTGGGCTGCCAGCTGCCAGTGGCGTTTGCGCCCGGCGGGGCTGTCAATCGGGGTGGAATCATTGAATACGCGCGCAAACACTCGGCTCACATTGGCATCCACCAGTGGTGCCGGGCGATTGTAGGCAAAGCTGAGCAGGGCACCCACTGTGTAGTCACCTATACCGGGCAGGGCGCGTATGTCGCCTTCATTTTCGGGGAAGGTTCCGCCGTGTTTCTCGCAGATGGCTATAGCTGCCGCGCGCAGCGCACGCACGCGGCGGTAGTAGCCCAGCCCCTCCCATGAGCGCAGGGCGGTCTGTTCATCGGCTGCTGCAAGTGCTGCAGGGGTAGGGAATTGCGCAAGCCATGCCTCGTATCGCCCCAGAACTGTGGCAATTGTTGTTTGCTGCAGCATGATTTCACTGACCAGAATGGCCCAGGGATTGGTCGTGCGTCGCCAGGGGTAATCACGCCCATGTGCCGAGAACCAATCCACCAGTGCCTGAGCAAAATCGCCGTAGTGTTTCTCCTTCATACTCAGGCGGGGGGATGGTGCTCTGTGGTGTAGATGGAGATGTCGGCGTTCTTGGTTCCGAGCAGCTTCTGGGCACGCATGAGTGCCTTGCGGGTGGAAATATTGGGGTTCTTGGGCTCGAAGATGAAGATGTTGCTCTCGCCCAAGTCTCGGTCGCAGTCAGCCTGCAGAACATGCAGCACTCCGCTCTTTCTGAGCACTCGGTACACTTGTCGACCTGCACCGGAAATGATAAGGTGACGGCCTTTTTCTCGCGTGAATTTAATGAGTTCCTCGAGTGCACATACGGCCGTGGCGTCCAGATTGCGGGCATTGCGCATGCGCAGCACGATGACAGCCAGACTGGGGTCCTCGGCAATGCGCGTTACCTGCTTGCGGAACAGGTCTGCCGCACCGAAAAAGAGGTCGCCTTCCACGTGCACGATGGAAATCTGGGGTAGGCGCTCGGCTTTGTTGTTGAGTTCCTTGAGTGTGCCCTCGTTGTCAAAGGTGTATTCCACCAGTTCGGGGCGTGCTGCCTTGCGCAGAAAGAGGGAGACCGAGATGATAACACCCACGAAGATGGCTATGTGCAGCGGCAGCAGCAGAGCGGCTATGAAGGTGATGAGCAGCACAACGGCATCCCCGCGCGTGGAGCGGAAACAAATGCGCAGCAGCTTGCCATCGTACAGGGATACGGCGTTCGCCAGCACCAACGCGGCCAATACGCTGTGCGGAATGCAGGAAATAATCGGAAAACAGGCCAGTACAAAAGTAATACCCAAGCAAAGAAGACCGCAGATGACGCCCGAGAAACGTGTGGCCGCCCCGGCCGTGTAGTTGAGCATAGAGCGGGTGAGGGAGGCTGAGCAGGGGAGCGACGTGGTGAAGGCTGAGCCGATGTTGGCCATACCGACAGCAAAGGTGTCCTGATTGAGGTTGACTTGCTCACCGGTTTTGGCTGAGAGGGTTTTGCTCATTACCGTCTGTTCGAGTGTGGACAGGAAGGCAATACCGATGATGACCGGGAAAAGCTCTGCCAAATGTCCGGGTAGTTCCCAGACTGCCGGCGGAGTGCAGGTCAGGTCGCTCATGGTGAAGTCCTTGAGCATGCGAACATCGGTGAAGAAGGCGCCTGTCCACGGCTGGCAGAGCACCCAGTTGAGCAGGCTCATGGTCAGTAGAATGACCGCAAAGGTCGGCAGGAACTTAAAGTGCTTTTTGAGCGGTATGAACATCAGGAACGAAAGTGCACCCAGCACAATGGGCTGCCACTGTACCTTGTCCAGATTGTTGATGATGGCTGAGCTCATAGTGAAGAATGAGCTGCCGGCATTGACGTCATTGATTCCCAGTACATAGCGTAGCTGCGAGGCGATGATGAGCGTCGCCGCACCAGTGATATAGCCAACCAAGACACTGCGGCTGACAAATTGCAGCATTTCCGTGGCCTTCACAAAGGCGCCAATCACGCAGACCACACCGGCCATGAATACAATGAGCGGCACGAAGATGGCCGGGTTGCTCTGAATGCCAGGGGACGAAGCCAGAAAGAAGCTCGCCAGCATGAACGCGGTGGCGTTGCTGGGGCCGCTCACCGTCATGCCGCAGCGGGTGAACAGCGGAGCAATAAAGGTACCCACGGTAGCAGCCATGATACCGTAGATACTGTCCAACCCGGCCATGGCTGCAAAGGCCATGCCCTGCGGCAGACCTACCAGCGCGACATCCAGCGCCGCTTTGGTATCCTTGCCGGCTTTTGTCAGGTTGTACCCGCTGATAGCATGGCGAGCCGGCAGCGGGTCAATCCTACCCTCTGCCAGATATTGGCAAAAGCCTTTCCAACCGAGTCTGATTCGATGCGTCAGTGCTCCCATACAATCAGCATTCTAGCATGTTTGAGCGGTGGCTGCAAGATTTTACTTTGTTTCGGGTGCACTATCTGTTATCGGCTGCACTGTTTCCGGCGGGTTCAGGCTGTTAAGCAGTTCGTGAGCTTTTGTCTGCTGTTTCTGAATTGCTGCGTGGTCCTGTGCACGGCGGGCGATGTCTGACAGCAGCACGATTGCCTGTTCCAGCCATATTTTGGCATCCTTGGGGTTCCCGATGGAGATGTTGTGAGCAGCACTTTCGATGAGTGCGTCTGCATACATTACCTTGAGACTGTGATTCCCGGGCGTTTTCTGCAACATTTCCCGTACAAGTTTACGGTATTCGGTAAACTCTGTCGTGGCGCGGGCTTTGTATTTCTCGGACTGTGAGTGTGCTTTGGCCAGACCTCGGCAAGCCCCTGCTTTGAGCATGAGGTATTCGGCATTGCCGGGCGAGGTCTTCAGCAGTTTTTCGATTTTCTGCATGATGATGTTGCAGTAGGCTTCTGCCTGATTATTGAGGTTTCGGCGCTGCATGATGTCAACCATGAACGCCATAGCCCGGCATTGTTGGTAGGCGTATTCCGTGTTATGCGCGTCCATGGCTGCAAGGTCTTCGGAGAGTGATATACTCTGCTTGAATGCCATCATGGCTTTATCATCGAAATCGTAGCGCAGCTCTTTGTTATCTGTTCCTGCGCTCATGAGTGCATACATATTACCGCGTGTGTAGGCCTCGTTAGAGCGACCGGCTTTGAATGAGAGCCGGTAGGGTTGTTCGGCGGCGAGCATGGTGTATATGTCTCGCGCTTCGTTGAGCAACTGGGTCGCCAGAGCATAATCTTCGCTATTCGACAGAATGGTTGCCTGGGCAATAAGGGCCTGAGCCAGACCGAGATTTGCCCCTTCGTGGCGCGGATATTGCGCTACGAGTTTGCGGAAGAGGTCAGTCATGCTGTCGGTGGCTTTCCGGCGCTGGTCAATATTGCCTGTATTGCCGGCCAGGCGAGCTGTGTATTCCATGGCGCGCCCCAAATCGCAGTGGTAATCCGGGTTATCGGGAGATTGGTCACAGAGCGAGCGCAGCATGTTGAGAGCCTGACTGACCAGCACTCGAGCCTGCTCCGTCATGTTGCGGCGTCGGCCTACTTCGGCACGCAATAACCATGTACGGGCCAGTTCATAGCGGTACTGCTGGTTATCGGGGTGTGCATCGTGCAGTGATTGCAGCAGCTTGGTGGCATTGCGGTACGCATCTGTTGCCGCGGCGAGTTCCCCCTGTTGCACGTTCACGGAACCAAGGTTTTTCCAGGCAATAGCGAGTGCTCGCTGCAGTTTTTCGTCCTTGGCCATGGGGAGCTTCTCCATGGAGTTAAGGTAATTTTTCAGGTTGTTACCCAGTTGTCGCTGCAATTCGGTTGAGCCGGGAATATCTGCCAGTTCATCGTTGAAGTCATAGAGCATGCCCTCGGTGAAGTTCAGGCTGTTGTTGTAGATTTCCATCGCCTGTTCCTTTTCCTTGAGTGCCCAGGCACTCAGGGTACCCAGCGCTACGACAACCGCCACACTGCCGGTCATGAGAATGCGCATGCGCTTCACCAGTCCTGAGGGTGGGGGAATGATGCCGCTCTCCATGCTGTCTCGCCATGCGGCCGCACTTTTCCATCGCTCGGCCGGTGCCAGTTCCAGTGCGCGGTCGATAGCCTGCAGGAAATGACGGCTGTAGTACTCCTCCAAGTGGGCTCGCCCGGCCAGTGGCTTGTATGGGTCAGGCGAGGCGAGTGTGCGCATGTCTGCTTTGGGCGGGAGTAGGCGGGTGATAAGGTAGTAGAAGGTGGCGCCGAGTGCGTAGATATCAGTCTGAGGTCCGATGGCTGCGCTCATTTGCGCATCTGAGCGCGCAGTGCTCTGCTCGGGGGCACAGAAGTCGGGTGTGTAGATGTTGGTGAATACCTTGCCTTCCTGCAGCTGACGGGCGGAACCGAAGTCCAGCAGAATGGGGCGCCCCTCGCTGTTGATGACAATGTTTTCCGGCTTGATATCACGGTGTACAATCCCGTTCTGTTCCAGATATTCAAGCGTATAGAGCAGGGAGCGCAGCTGTTGTTTGAGTTTGCGAGCCTCGATCGCCTGGCGCTCTTTGTCGAGAGTGGGTGTATCACTCAGGCTCATAGAGTGACCGTCAACGTAAGGCATGACGTAGTAGGCTGTCCCGTTGGCCTCGAATCCGGATATGATGGGCACGATTCCCGGATGCTCCAATCCCATGAGGATGACCACTTCCTCCATGAACTCGGCCATGGTGGCTTTGAAGCGCGCATCCGCCTCGGGTGATACGCTGGTCACAAAGCAGCTGCCGGGCATGCGCATGGCCAGACCGGAGGGCATGTGTTCCTTCACGACGACTTCCGATCTCAGTGTGTTGTGCCGTGCTCGGTAGGTAATACCAAACCCACCTTGGCCTAATTTGGAAACGATGGTATACTCACCCACCTCGGAGCCGGGCGGGAGTGGCGCGCGTGGATTGCTCTCTTCTGCCCGTATTTCTTCTGCTGTCGGTTCCTCGGGGCTGGGAGAAATCGGCGGGGGCGGGGGGATGACCGGAACTGGCGGTACGGTTTTCATGGAGAGGACGGCGTTTTAAAGTGATTGACGCAGTTTCAGTGTGCTGCTGTCGTTGTCGGAACGGAAATCGACTCGTTCCAGCGGTAAGTGAGGCAGAACAATAAGTGGGTTGAACAGGGGCTGGTTATAGGTGAGGTTCAGGCGTGCCTCTTGTTCATTGCAGCGCAGGTAGGCCTCGACCTCGGTTTCCGGTGGCAGTACGCTCATGATATCACCCACTGCTTTAAGAAGGTTTGTGATACTGTCGGGTGCAGCAAACACGCTCTCGAGCTTTTCCAGCAACATGGTAGTGAGAGGTTCCGGTGAGGCTGCAGATACTTTCTTGCGGGCATGAATGCTCCATTTGCCTCGGAACTCAAGCGCTAACATGGTGATATCGTTGCTCTGTTCCATTTCTTTCGTGTACTGTCGCAGTGCTGCTCTAACCCGGCGGGGAACATCGGCTACGGTGGGGGCGTCTGCCTGCAGCGCTTCCTGCAGGCGCACGGCTCCGAACGGGGTGAGGTCTACGTCGGCCGCAGCCAGTACCCCGTGAGTGTGAAGGAACAGTCTGTCCCCCGGTTGCAGGGTGACTCTGCATTCCTGGTAGGTCGCTTCGGCATGTGCTCCCAAAATGGCACCGGAGGTCATGGTGAGCATTTCATATTGGCCGCCATTGTGGCAGCGAAGAGCCTGCGGAGTTCCGGCGTTGACGAATCGCAGGTCACCGGTGATGATGTTGAGTCGCCCATAGAAAAGCGACAGTCGCATATCCGCACCCTCGCGGCATAAAATTTTGTTCGCCTTTGTCAGCACATTCTGCGGGGTTGCGCCCGTGTTGGCCAGTTCTCGGGTTATGGAAATGGCGCGCATCATGTATAGTGCGGCAGGTATACCGGTGGCGGCAACATCGCCCAGCATGAAGCAGAGGTGCTTGCTATCAGGCATGAAAAAGTCATAGAAATCACCGCCAACGCTATGGGCTTGGTCACAAGTGGCGTAGATATCAAACTCCGTATTGTTCGGGAAAGCCGGGAAAGTGCTTGGAAGAACGGTGCTCTGGATGACTCCTGCCAGTTGCAGCTCCTTCTGCAGTCGCTCACGTTTCTGTTCTCCGTAGGATTGGATGGCGTCCACCATGGCGTTGATACCGGTGGAAAGTCGGGTGAACTCCGGGGTAGATTTCTCATTCACTCGCTCTTCTGTATAGCCCTCGGTGATGCGGTGGAGCGCTGTGTTGATACGGCGCATGCCACTCAGCACATAGATACGCAGCAACAGCCATACAATAACAAACATTAAAACGAAGAGCCCTATGTTGCTCAACAGTAGGTAGCGGAGTGACTTATAGCTGATTTTACTGATTTCCCGCCAGGGCATGAGTCCCACCAGACGCATGCCGTTGCTCTCTATCACATAGCTTGCATAATTTGTTCCTCCAAGCGTAACTTCGCTTACTTTATTGAGCGGTAGAGAGAGCAGGATGGAGGTGGGCAGATTGAGAGCTTGTTTGTTGAGCATGCGCCCTTCCTGGAATGCAATGATATGCCCGGCATCTTTTCCCAGAATGTTATCTGCGAGTTTGCTAAAGTTGATGGACTCTCGCACCATCTGCTCATGTTGTGCTTTGAACCCCAGCTGAATGACACCCGGTTCATCCGGGCGGGTTACGCCGGCGTATTGAATCAATTCACCGTTGAGTCCGTTACCCTGTGGGCGTTGAATCACTTCAAACCCGGGGGAGGTGATACATTCCAGAAAGGGGCGGCTCTGTTCATGCTGCGCCAGGTTATATCCCAGCACAGACTTCGGCACGCCGGCGATTACCAGTCCGGCCTTGTCTGACACACAGAGTTGCGCTGCCCCCAGGTCATTGCAAAGCCCTTGTAAGCCTTCCTGTGAATCAAGTATAGCCGGGTTCAGACGTATGATTTCTGCCGCGGCCCGCGTGCGCTCCAAGGTGCTTTCGTCGTTGATATCAATCACGTGCCGCATGTTCTCCTGGCTGAACTTCACCAGCAGCATGAGGTCATGCAGACGGCTGCTCATCAAATCCTTAGCCCGTGCCTCAGACTGTCGCTGGAACTGTAGGAACGATAGCGCTCCTGCCACGGCAAAGGCCGCACAGATGAGGACAAATAGCCAGCTGAGAAACTTGCGTTGCATGTGGTGGTCTTACTCCGACCATTCTACCATGATTTGCCTGTGAATGCAAGCCCTGTTTGTTGTAATCAATAAATGTTAGCCTGAAATTGTACGGAAATCGCTATAAAGAAATAACTGCGATTCTTTTGGCTTGACAAAATATTTTGCAAGTAGTATATTCCCGCGCGCATGGCTACGGATATCCGCTTCAAACGAAACTTTTCCATTATCGCTCACATTGACCACGGCAAGACAACCTTGTCGGATCGTCTGCTGGAGTTTACCAACACAATCGGTGAGCGAGATAAGCAGGACCAGTTGCTCGACGCCATGGACCTTGAGCGTGAAAAGGGGATTACCATTAAATCTCACCCTGTGACCATGCGCTACAAGGCCAAGGATGGCAACACATACGAGCTGAATCTGCTCGATACTCCCGGCCACGTGGACTTCTCGTACGAGGTGAGCCGTTCCCTTGCCGCATGTGATGGAGCTGTGCTGATAGTTGATGCCGCTCAGGGTGTGGAGGCTCAGACGCTTGCCAACATGCACCTTGCCCTTGACCAGCAGCTGGAGATTGTGCCTGTTGTGAACAAGATTGACCTGCCGAGTGCCAATCTGCCCAAGGTTTACAAGCAGTTGGAGGATGTAGTGTGCATTCCCCATGACGAGGCTATTCTGTGCTCCGCCAAGGCCGGTATCGGTATTGAGGATGTGCTCGAAGCTATCGTGAGCCGAGTGCCGCACCCGAAGCCTGCCGAGGATGACAAGCTGCGCGCGCTGGTGTTCGACTCCGTTTACGACTCATACCGTGGTGTGGTATCCTATGTCCGCATGGTCAGCGGTACCGTTGCACGTGGCATGAAAGTTAAGCTTTTTGCAACCGATGAGACCTACGAAGTGAAGGAGGTGGGCGTGTTCACTCCCAAGATGCAGGCTACAGACCAGCTCGAGACCGGTGACGTGGGTTACATCATTGCCAACATGAAGTCTGCTGCCGACGTGAAGATAGGTGATACCTATACCAATCTGGCTAATCCCTGTTCCGAGGCACTGCCCGGCTTCAAGGAGATTCGCCCCATGGTGTTCTCGGGCATTTACCCGGTGGATTCCTCGGACTACGAAGCGCTGAAAGCCGCCATGGCTAAGCTGCAGATTAACGATGCTGCCTTCACCTACATGGGTGAGAGCTCTGTGGCTCTCGGCTTCGGTTTCCGTTGCGCTTTCCTCGGTCTGCTGCACATGGAGATTATTCAGGAGCGTCTGCGCCGTGAGTTCAACATGGACGTCATCTCGACCTATCCTTCCGTGATTTACGAGGTGACCAAGACTGACGGCACAGAGATGCTGGTGGACAACCCCAGTATTCTGCCTGACCCGCAGGAGATTCAGGAAATCCGTGAGCCTATCGTTAAGGTGTTCGTCATGATTCCCGCTGACTACATCGGTGATATCATGCGAATCGTGATGGAGAAACGAGGTGAGGTTGTGCACACCGAGACGATTGACGATACCCGCGTGATGCTTACCTGCCGTATTCCCATGGCTGAAATCCTGGTGGACTTCAACGATAAGCTCAAATCCACCACTCGTGGCTATGGCTCCATGGACTACGAGTACGACGGCTATCAGGCTGCCAAGCTGGTGAAGATGGACATGATGATTGCCGGCGAGCCGGTGGATGCTTTCTCGATGATTGTGCACCGTGAGCGCGCTGAGTCTCAGGGCCGTGAGATTGCGCTTAAGCTTAAGGATGTGATACCAAGACAGCTCTTCACCGTGGCCATTCAGGCCTGCATCGGCGGTAAGATTATCGCCCGTGAGAGCATTTCCGCCATGCGTAAGAACGTGACGGCCAAGTGTTACGGTGGTGACGTGACCCGTAAGCGCAAGCTGCTCGAAAAGCAGAAGGAAGGTAAGAAGCGCATGAAGTCCATCGGTCGCGTGAATATCCCGCAGGAGGCCTTCATCAATGTGCTCAAGACCGGCGACTGATGACACCGCAGTGCGGGTTGAGCTGAAGCCCCGTTTGCCGTGGTATGGTTTGCTCGCGCTGCTGTTGTTCGCTCTGTTTATGCTTGCCCTTGCCGCGTGGCTCTTTTTCCGTGCAGAGCCCCCGGCATCGGCTCTGTGGGTGCCCGGTATCGCGCTGATAATGGGGCTGGCTATGGTTGGTACATTGCTGTACCTGCAGTGCGGGCAGAAATATTTGCTCATGTCACGCGAGAAGACGTTGTACAAACAGCGTTTCTTAGCTTATTCAAGTACCCGCTCCTTCAGTACCCTCCATTTGTGTGTTGATGTTCGTCGGAGTGAATGGGAGCATTCGGGAGAGGATGCAAGGGTGTGTGTATCGTACGAGGTATACCTTTTCTCACTTGAAAATGAGCTGAAAATAGCAGAGTTCCCGAAAGAGGAACAAGCACTGAACCTTTGCAGGCAGATTGAGACACAACGTGATGGCATGCTATCCTGATGTCTTGCCGGTTTGATGTCTGAATAAGCTCAAGCAAAGGCTTGTACGCAGTGCCTGAATATGGTAGACTGTCTTCACATGAAGACGGGTTTGGTACTGGAAGGCGGCGCGATGCGCGGTATGTTTACCGCGGGAATACTGGATGTATTCATGGAGGAGGGCATACAGTTTGACGGTACGATTGGTGTGTCGGCCGGTGCTGCCTTTGGTGTGAATTACAAATCCGGTCAGATTGGTCGTGCTATCCGCTACAATGCAAAGTTCTGCAATGACCCTCGCTATTGTGGGCTGCGCAGTTTGCTGCGGGATGGTAATATCTACAGTCGCGATTTTTGCTATGGTGAGGTGCCCCTGGTGCACGATGTCTTTGACTTTGATTCGTTCAGTCGAAATCCGATGCCTTTTTATCTCGTTGCGACAGATGTCGAGACCGGAGCTCCCGTCTATCATCAGTTCCTTGGTAAGGAGGACCATGGTTTTGATTGGATTCGCGCCTCGGCCTCTATGCCACTGGTATCACAGATGGTGGAAATTGAAGGTCGTAAGCTACTTGATGGTGGAATAACCGACTCAATTCCGTTGCGCTATTTCGAGGAGCTGGGCTATAATAGAAATGTGGTGATTCTGACCCAGCCGCCTACATATGAAAAGAAAGAGAATGGCCTGCTGTTCATGGTGCGCCTGATGTACCGCAAGTACCCGAAATTGGTGAAAGCCATGGAGGTGCGCCACAAAGTGTACAATGAAACGCTCCGCTATATTGAAAAGAAGGAAGCAGCCGGTGAAATCCTGGTCCTGCGTCCTTGGCGAGCCCTACCGGTGAGCCGCGTGGAAAAGAAGGCTGAGAACTTGTTCAACGCCTATCAGATTGGACGCGATATGGCTCTGGAGCGCCTTGAAGATGTGCGTTATTTCCTATCTGACGTGCAGGAGGTATTGCCTGAACTTAACTGTTGCGGGTTCCGGGGAATGTATATTCGGAAGACGCCGGATGGGCAATGTGAATACTGGTTTGAGTTTGAATCCCGTTGTCTGCGTCGTTCCATCAGCGGACGGTTCAGGTTCTGCGATGGCGTGCCTGAGGATGCGGTTCAAGTGAATCCCGGTGATGAGTTGATGAAGACGACCTGCTTGCATAACTCCTTCATCGGGGCGTCACTAAAAGGCGTGTTTGAAGATGATGGGTTCGAATATCTCCGTTTTGATAATGGTAATGTGATACTGATTCTGATTGCCTGCGATCCGAATCCCTTTGACGAGTCTACCAACAGCTATGCCGATTATTTGTTTTATACAACGGAGTTGTTGCAATCAGGCGAGGCTGACCTGACGGAGGGTGATATGCGCTTTATTTGTCGCGCTGCTAATTGTGCAAAAATAAAAGGCTGAGCGTTTGCTCAGCCTTTTTTATAAACATTTGCCTTATTTCTTGGGCGGGAACTCGTAGGAGACTCGACCCGTTGTGGGGGTGAAGACGAGGTAGGCATCGAACTTCTTGCCGCTCTTGTGGCTGACGAAGTCCTTAATGAGCTCTGTCTTGCCCTTGGTGAGCAGGCGGGCTATTACCTCAGCACTCAGAGAAATGCCGCACATGGTGTGGGGAATGACAAGTGGTTTACGGTTCTTACCGTACGTCAGACCTTCCACGTGCCAGGCTTCTTCGGTCTCAAGCAGCTCATGTTCACCTTTGCCCTTAACTTTGAGAACACCGTGACGTGTAGCCTTGCTGAGATCCTGCACGGTGGCATCTGCTGCGGTAAACTTACTGTCAGCGGTGGTCTTGCTATCCTTCTTGCGTGGTTCGCGGGGCGGGAACTCAAAGCCGACATTACCCTTGCGTGCATCGAGCACCAGATAGGCATCGAAGGGACGATTCGTACGCTGGGATACGAAGCCGGTGATAAGTTCGCTCTTGCCCTCTGCCAGAACTTTGTAGAGCTGGTCAATGGCAATCGGCTTGCCGAGAATGACCTTGGACATGGCGAAGCCGGTCTTGTTGCCACTCTGGCGGAAGTCAGGAACGCTCCACTGCTTATCATTCTCCACGAGTTCAAGCTCGCCCTGATCTTTGACCGTTACTTTACCCAGACTGCTGCGTACCTCGGATTCGCTCGGGGATTCCGTCTTTTCTTCATCGAAGTAGAACTCGGCTTTCCAGGCACCGCCCTCTTTTTCCGGCTCCAGCAGACGAAGTCCGGCCTTAAAGGGCTTGCCGAACTTGGAACGGAAACCTTCCATGACCGGCAGACTGCGGGTGGTGATAAGCTGAGCCAGTAGTTCATCGTTTAATCCTAAGCCGGCGTGCACGCGACGAAGGCGGAACTTGCAACCGGGGCAGGATACGGCATCGACCCTGCTGCTGAGCGGTGAGGTGCCACAGGCGGGACAGGCTATGCTCAGGTCGGGGTTCTTGCCGTTGCTCATGTAGTCGCGCACTGCGTGCACAATGTCGGATGTGTAGGTGCGAATGTCCTTCATGAAGGAATCGCGACCGAGCTTGCCGCTCTCCATGAGCTTGAGGCGGTACTCCCACTCGCCCGTGAGTTCTGGGCTGGAGAGGGTGCTGAGGCCGATTTTGCTCAGCAAATCAATGAGGTCGATACCGCGGCGCGTGGCTACGAGGTCCTTGCCGTCACGGGCAATGTATTCCTGCGTAAGAAGCCCCTCGATGATGGCGGCGCGTGTTGCCGGGGTGCCCAGACCTCGCTCTTTCATGGCGTAGGCCAGTTCTTCATCCTCCACCAGCTTACCGGCCGTTTCCATGGCGGTGAGCAGGGTGGCTTCCGTATACGGTGCCGGGGGCTTGGTGCGGTCTTGTGCTGCAGCGGTTTTCTCTGTCAGGACCTTCTCGCCGGGCTGTACGGGGCAGAGCTCGTCTTTCTTGCGACGCTCGGGGGTACTGTAAAGGGCTTTCCAGCCCGCCTTCAGCAGAACACGTCCGTGAGTATGGAAATGGTCTTTGGCTCCGGGGCTGCTGACGATGCTGGTGCGGTCGGTATCTTCGTATTCTGCATTGGGCAGGAAAACGCCGAGGAATCGCTGTACGACCAAATTGAAAATCTTGGCGGCATCGCCTGTGAGGCTGACAAACTTGCCGGTGGGGATGATGGCAAAGTGGTCGCTCACCTTGCTGCTGTCGAATACGCGCTTGCTGGGGCGTATGCGGTGATTGTTCAGGATATCCCGGGCAAAGGACGCCAAGGATTCGAGGTTTTCGCCGATGGCAGCCACGGTGCGTGTGGCAATTTTCAGATAGTCATCGGGCAGGAACTTGGAATCCGTACGCGGGTATGTGAGTACCTTGTGCTTTTCGTAGCATTCCTGAGCAATCTGGAGGGTACGGCTGGCAGAGAACCCGAAGCGGTTGCTGGCTTCTTTTTGCAGGGAGGTGAGGTCAAAGAGCAGGGGTGCCGGCATGGAGACGGGCTTCTTTACCTCTTTTACCTCAGCGCTGCGCCCTTCGCAACGTGCCGCAATCGCGGCAGCGGTGGCGGCATCCCACAGGCGCTCTCGGGTGCGCTGCGGAGCAGTCTCGTCTTTCTTCCATTCGGGGTCAAACCAGCGACCTTCATAGCTGCCCGAGGAGGCCGAGAAGGTGGCTTTCACCTCGTGGTAGGTCTCGGGGACGAAGGAGAGGATTTCCTTCTGGCGGGAGGCGAGCAGGGCCAGAGTGGGGGTTTGGACGCGGCCGGTCGGGGTGATGTTGAAGCCGCCTGCTGCGGATTGGAGGACGGTGAGTGCGCGGGTGCTGTTCAGACCGACCAGCCAATCACTTTCGGAGCGGCAGACGGCGGCATCCGCCAGATTGGTCATCGAGGCATCGCTCTTGAGGGTAGCCCATGCTTCGAGGATGGCGTCGTCCGTCATGCTTTGCATCCACAGGCGACTGAGAGGCTTGCGGATTTTGCCGTAACGAATGATGTTGCGGAAAATCAATTCACCTTCGCGCCCGGCATCGCATGCATTCACAAGTGCCGTTACTTCCTTGCTGCGGGCAAGTTTGAGGACTTTTTTCAGGCGGTCCGCGGATTTTGCAATGGGCTCAAGCTCCATGCTGCGAGGCATGACGGGCAGGTAATCCATTTTCCAGGGCAGGCTCTTACCATCTTCGGTCTGCGGTTTTTTCTGTTCCACTAAGTGGCCGACGGCAGAGGTGATGATGAGCTGCTCATTGACATAGCTGCCATTGCTGTCGTCTTTCTTGAACTTGCCTGTTTGTTTGCCGAGTACGCGTGCCAGATCGGCGGCTACGCTGGGTTTCTCGGCGATGATGAGGGTCTTGGACATACTCTGAAAATTGTTGTGTGTGGGGGAAATTATCTGCTGCCCCGCGGGGCGCTTCGCTTACTCTATAGTGAGCCAGAAATGCCCCCGCCTTGTCAAGTCTGAATTGTGGCATATAACGTTTTTCTGAGCATAAAAAAGACTCGCCGTTCAAGTGAGCGGCGAGCCTTAAATATTGAGCGTTTAGGGGCTGAATTACGAGTAGGCAGCTTCCACCTTCTGGGCCACATCGAGGTAGCCGTAGTCGACTTCGTAAATAACCTTGAAGTTCTCGAGGGCCTTTTCCTTGTTGCCGGCCTTTTCGTAGAGGCAGCCGATCATGTAGAGGATTTCCTTCTTGGTATCGTCCATGGCAACGATTTCCTTATCGGCATCTTCGAGCTGACGGATGGCCATGTCGGTCATGTTCTTGGCGGCGTAGCACTTGCCGAGCATGAGCATG
>JAZSEM010000091.1:0-5573 GCA_045531695.1 Akkermansia sp. | reverse complement strand
TGCCTCAACATTTGTGTAGCCGGGGGAACGCAAGAAGATTTTACCGCTGCCCTGCGTGGTTTCAAGAATATCCCCTGCGAGCATGGTGTCGGAGTCTCCCATGATGCAGAGCACACCGTTTTCTCCCACGTAAAAACCCTGAGCACCGTTTGCTCCCTCTGTTGCAGCCGGTCCGCTGAAGTCATGCTTACCTACATGAACAACCTCCGAGAAGCTATATTCTGTGCCATTGCCTACGGAGTAGACGGCTTCAGAACGAGGCTGAGAGGGAGGAACAGGGGCTTGAGTAGCCGTGGTGTTCATGACATAGAACACGGAGTCAGCCATAACAAACGCACCGTCCTGAGTGCCAGATATAACCTTGCCGTTCAGGGTGGTAACACCGTTTTCAACAGCAAATTCGCCACCCCCCGTCACCAGACCGGAGAAAACGCCTGCGCCCAAGCCATTGTCTGTTTTGGTGGCAACGGTTTCGGCGTCGAAACTCATGTTTAAAAGGGCATCTGTCGTAATAGCTCCGGTTATTTTGAGGGAGGAACCGGCGGCAATGTTAATGGTATCAAAATCTTTTACCGTAACCAGCGACAAGTGAGAATTGTCTACCACCAAAGCGGTGCTACCTGCCACGGTTGCACCGCTTGCGCCCTCCACCGAGCCGGTGTAGCTTGAAGGGGCATCTTGTGTGCCGATGCCGCTGAAAGTAAGGGTGGAGTTGCCGCCTATGCTGCCCCCTGTACCACCGGCGCTGAGAACGCCGCCCCGGAGGGCTGCCAAGCCGCTATTCCCAACAATGGTAACGTCAGTATCGCCGACTATTTTGCCGGTGATACCGCCGCCATAAACATTCCCCATAATACTGCCACCGCTGATGGTGAGTGCGGTGGAGCCTATGGTATCAGCGGTATCTGAGGCATCTGCAGTACCTGAGGTATGGAAACCGCCGAGAATGTTTTTATGGAAGGTGCCGGCTGCAATGGTGGCATTAAAAGCACCGGTAATGGTACCTTTGTACGAGCCGGCTACTGAGGCTTCATAACCATTGGAGGTAAACGTACCGTACTGTGCATCCTCAGCATTGAATTTGAGGGTGACATCCCCATTGGCACTGCCGGCATTTACTATACCGAATACCGTTGTGCCACCACCCCCCTGCTCATTGGGAGCACCGCCGGTAAAGGTACCACTAAACTCCATGGTAACACTGCCGGGGGCGGTGAGGTCATTATCATCAACGGCGCCGGTTACACCCACGGCTGCCGCCCAGTTGTTGCCGGTGGAGCCGGAGTCCACGGTTACGCTTACATCCCCTGTTACGGTACTGTCGCCTGTTACAGCAAATACTGCACCATTAGCCTCAACGGCTGCAGCTGTATTGCCGGTGCCTGCACATACCGCCAACAGGGCGGCTAAAAGAAGTTTCGGAAGATGCGGTCTCATATGATCGGTTATCGTGCGTGAGGTTTACATTTTGTCTTGCGTTGATGATGCACTCGTGCGATGCACTGTTCTTATATACCCGTTATTTTTTCTTTTGTCTAGTATTTTTATAGGTTTTGTGGACTTTATGACAAAATTCAGCTTTTTTCCGATTATTCGGGATTAGCATAAGCGACAAAACGAGCCATTCGCATAGCCAATGCCCTCCGGCCGGAGCAAATGCTCCACGCCGGGCAATTCCGCTCCCTTGCGGACATCCGCATGACCTACGGCATCTCCCGCATGCTGCTCGCTCCCCCCCTCAATATGCTCGACCACACCCCGGAGGAAATCGCCCGAGTGCCGGCGGAAACTTAATTCCAGTCACGGCGTAGCAAGAGCCAGAAAGGGCTATGCGAAGCCGGACAGGGTAGGAACGAGCCCCGGCAGACCAAGGGCTCCACCGGCGGCGCCACCTAGGCTTTTGCCCGGCTTTTTGAGATTCCCTGCACTAACAGCTTGCAGAGCATCCCGTATTCTGCTAGCATGACACGGTAACAAATAACCATCTTCCAAATACTATGAATCTGAGACCTTTTGTATGTTCTATGCTTGCCTTGTTGTCATTGGCTTCTCCGCAGGTTTTCGCTACTGAGCCGGGCGAGAAGATAGCCACAGCTGATATCCCGCAAGCAACAACAGAGTTCCGCGTCAAACTAACCGATTTGAGTGACTTGCCTATCCCGGATGCTGAGGCTCCGAGATTCTCTCGCGCCCCCAGACCTACCCATGTTTCGCCGTATCATACCGTAGTAATGGAACAATATGCGCCCCCGGTGCGAACACGTGGCGGCTCCGCTTATTTCAAGATTACTCACTACACCCTTTCATTCGATGGCAAGCAATTGCTGGTAGAGATTTACCGCATAGCAGCCCCCTCGTCCAGCGTGAATATCTCCCATACCACCAGGGTTCTCCGCAGTGAAATCCCGTATCAGTTCCGCGAAGGTAGGGAAGTGCTGCGATTCGACATGGATGAGAAAGGTATGAAGATTCTGCGCTTTGAGACTTATACCATCAACCCCGCTACAGGCGAGGCAACACTTAGCCAGACTCATTATCCTGTAGAGCAGCCCCTGTGAATGAGCTACCAGCTTTGAAAAAAATACTGTAACCAATTCACAAAACACCACCCGCAACCACATGACCCGCACCCGGCAGACCAAGGGCTCCACCGGCGGGGCTTCCTCGGCTTTTTGCCCGTTTTTTGCGCCATCGGCAACAAAAATGCAGGAAACGCGCAACAAGATGCCCGCCGCGCTTGAACCGAGGGGCGGGAATTGATATAATGCCTCATAACAGGTACTCGCTTAGTTATAACATGCGAACATATTACATCATTGACCGTACCGGACGCGAGGTCCTGAGTGCTCCGCATATCGAGAATGTCACCGCTCAGGGGTATGCGCTCATCCGCAGAGATGACTGGAGCTATGCGGTCTTTCATGCCTCAGATGAATCGGTACACCCTCTGCCTACAAGCCTTGGTGGGCACCCCCTCGTCTACGAACTGGAGGAGGATTATCTGATAGCCCTTTGTCTGGTGCCGAAACGCATGGGTATCACCCGGCGCAGGAATACAGCCGCTCTGGATACCGGATGCTGGCCGCCGTTACCTGAAGGCAAGTGTATTGTAGCGTCCTATGTCGCGGATATAGATGGTACGCCGCGTTTTGCTCCCATGCCTTATCGACTCCATCCCTTTTACCACGGGACAGCCTGCGCCGAGGACTCGGAAAAACGCGGAGTTCTCGTGAATGAAAAGGGAGAAATCATCCACACTTTTCCCGATGTCTGGAGAAATATCAGGCGACTGAAACCTGAGAATAATGAGCCGGAATATTTTTCGATGCAGAAGCATGCCGATGCCGGGATAGATTCGCTCAGGCGTCCGGAATATGTTGCAGACCGCCATCTTTCGCAGGTTCGGGGGCCGTTTCTTCATGTGCACAACCAACAGGAGGGGCTGAGGCTTGTCACGAATATGGATGAAAGCTATATGGTGGTGGATGAATTGTGGAATACGGTCTTCCGCTTCCCTGAGAACACGATAGCGAGCTGGGCCGGAGCTACCGGGTTCTGCCACGGGCATCTGCCATATCGCACGGCAAAGGGCCTTCGCTCCGGGCTGCTGGACAGGCAGGGAACTATCGTCTGTAAACCCATAGGCAAATATCTGGATTATATAGGTGAGGATTTCTGGTTCTATTCAAAGGGAGGTCTGGTGGGTGTGATGCGCGAAACAGGAGAAATCGTCACCCCTCCCCGATTCAAATACTTTAGCGATGGACCTGCCCGTCACGGTCTGATTGCCGTAGGAAACAAAGGTTTCAGCTGCGGGTATATCAATTATCAATGGGAATGGGGTATTCCCGCCAGATTCAGTGGCTGCTATAATTTCGTACATCCGGAGTATTCCTTGGCATATAACGATATCTAAAAGTAAGGCCGGAGCTCCATCCTACCCTTGCCGCCAGCCTCGGCGTAACGCCCATAGGCGCGAAGACGGAAGCCTTGGCGGAGCCGGAGTGTATTTTCCCGCCATCAGCAACAAAAATGCAGGAAACGCTCAAAAAATTGCCTGCCTCAAGCGTCTATTTATTAGGAAATCGGCACTATCTGCAATTTTTTGTTGCTGATTCGGTGCAGGGAAGTTTTATCTTATGTAAAGGAGATAGAGAATGTTGAAGACAATTTTCCATAAAATCCTTGCCACCACAGCCCTGTGCCTTGCGGCGATGGGGATGAGCCTTGGGCTCGTCCTTTAGCTATCGCTTGCAAGTGTCTTTTTATCCCCTTGCAAGCGATGTTTCATTTTAGGTTGCCACTCGCTGAAAAATGGCACTTAAACTACTTATTCTGTGTAGCTTGCCAGTTCGAGGCATCTTTGCTTGTCACAGAATCACCATCTACTCAAAACTGCCTAAGCTCACAGAATCAGCGGATTATAGATTCGAAGCATCTTTAGTGCCCTGAAAAGCATTTGAGCTTAGAAAAAAGGCTTCCGGCTTCGAGTTAGGGCTTGCGCCCTACTTTCTACGCCGTGACAGGTAGGCATGCTTCCGTCTCCGCTAAAGCTTCGCCGAGACAAGTAGGGTTTTTGGCCTTTTGGGGGCGTTTTGCGCCCGGCAGGGCGGTGGCGGGGCTTGCAAGCGAGCAATGCCTAAGCGGGCGTAGGTGTTGAAAATCGAGGCAAAACAAAAACCGAACCAGATTGTTTTCTGATTCGGTTTCTGGGATTAAGTGGAGCTAGCGAGCCATCAGCTTGGAAAAGTTTTGACTGGAAATCGCGTTTTTTGCTTTTACTACGTTCACTCCAAGCAAATGAGGAAAAGATTGTAATATATTGGATAGAAGCCTTTTGTGAAAGAACCTCCACAATTAGGGAGACTGTTACATCGCTTGTAAGAGGTCAGGCAAAATGAAATACAGCATTCGTGGGAGTATTATAGCTATATAATGAAGCAACATGTCAAAATTACGTTGTCCGGATTACTTGAAAGAGCATCTCTTATCTGGCGGAATACATCCGCTCTTCCGCCACCACTAGTCTGGTGGGTGGCCATGTCACCTCTCAGCGGGGAGTATACCAACCCTGTCCGTTGATGTGATGTGTCCTCCAGGGTACGGAACAGCAGAAACTTGGTTGGAGGAGAAATGAATCATGCATGCTATCGACATGATTGAGCTTCTGTTGCTCATTATACAGGTCACCCTGTTTGTGCTTCGGCACCTCTGATGAGTCATAGGGCTCCGCTCGGCTCGGATGACCACCGGGTCGAGCGAATGTCTCCGTCATCAAAAATCAAAAATCAAAATAATCTATTTTTATCGGGCTAAATCATTGACAAAATGTCTGGATTGGCTATAATAGCGCCATCAGATAGCATGCTGATAAACAATTCTCCTGAAGCGCTCCCGCCTAGTCACCGGGGGCGTCTCTATTTATTCAGCCCGCTTGACCACCGGACGCATTCTGTGCCGCCCGTCCTACTGCTTCCCGGCCAGTATCTCGCCCATCAGCAGTATCTACATCTACGACAAGAGTCTGTACGAGGCTGAGGAATCCGGCAACAAGTTCGAGACGGAGCTCATTC
>JAZSEM010000058.1:0-9308 GCA_045531695.1 Akkermansia sp. | reverse complement strand
TCGTAGTGTTGTCCTTCAGTGTCAGGCCGGTATTGCCGCTGACTTCCAGGTCACTGCTGCCGGACATGCCTGACTTATTCCCGCTGAACAGCACATGACCATTGTTGCAGATACTACTTTGTGTACCGGAAGCACTGAGGTAGATTGAACCGGAGTTACCCTCGAAAGTAACACCCCCTTCATTATCACTAATGTTCAGGGAGGTGGAATAAATCAAATAACCCTTCGCGGTATTACGAAGGAACTCAACGCTATCATTGCCCGTCAGACTGAAGCGACCGGTTGTGATATGGGCATCAGCACCACTATTCGTATTGTCTGTAAAACTGATTTTTCCTGAATTGGTTATAGTAGTCGCCCCGTCGCTCTCAATGAGAGATGCTGTTCTGCGATATTGAGAATCACGTGAACGTCTGTCATTATTGCTGAACGTCAGGCTACCGTTCTCCTTGATGGTTATGGTAGAGCCATTCAGCAGAGCAGAACCTGAGCTACTGTAGTCATTGTTGTCAAAACGGATGTGACCGTTATAGCTGATTTCAATACCATTGCTCGTGCCCTCAATACCGGATGAGATGTTATTTGTCGGAATAAGTCAGGCTATCAAGTCCGCTAAATACGCAACCTCCAATATTTTTGAAAAAAGAGGAGGTGGAATTGGTAAAACTCAGGTGATGTACCACATCACCGGGAATGCCACGGGTTCCGCCGTAGAACGATACCATCGGCGCACTGGGGGAGCTTGTATTGGTCCAGGTAATGTCGACATTTGTCAGAACATCGAAAACAATCGGGTACGAATCGTGATATCCATACCAGCGCTGTATGTGCAATGGTGAAATCAGGTTCACATGGATTCCATCATCATATATGGGGTAATGGTACTCCTCACCGTCATAAATGACAGTATAGTAAGCATCATTTGAGGAGACCTGAGCCTGAGCTTGTGTAGCAAAGAAGGCGACAATGGCTGACAGTAGAGCGTGTGGGAGATGTAATTTCATGATAAAATGAGAGACAATGCGCAGAATACGCTTTTGAAATCCGTACCATAGCCTACCTTAAAACCTTATACAAAGCTAATTAAAAAAGCATAATAACGAACAATAGAGCAGTCGCGGTGTTGTAAAATTAAATTTGTAGTATTGCCCGTTTTATGCTTGACTTACGGATTTCAAAAGCGATGAACCACATGAAATACAGCATAAGCGAGGAAGAACATGCCGCACTGGTCATGTTGAGAAGTACCGGGATAAACATACTGGAGGCTGCCCAGATAGCAGGAGCGGCGCTAAGGGCGGGACGCAATCGTGTACGACGAGCGCTGGAGTGCATAGCAGCCGGGGAAGAGGAACTACGACGCCGAGAAAAGACGGTAACATTTGAAAAAGCCGTAGAAGCCGCGCTGGAAGCGCGCCGGACGCGGAGAGCGCGCACGCAAACGGATTTCCGATATTTTACGCGGCGGTTCATGAAGCGCTGCAAGGGACTGTCTAAGAGGCGCGTGCGGAGCATTTCAGCACAGGAGTGTGCGGAATACATTGAGAAGGCATTTGACACACCCCGTCAGCGGCAGAAGGCGCGGTTAATACTCAGCGGGGTATTCGGCACGGCCATCAAGCGTGGCTGGTGCAGTGAAAATCCTGTGGCTCGAGTGGATGCCCCGAAAGTGGTCGAAACCTGTCTGGAGATATTAACTCTGCGAGAAATTCACGACTTACTGGCAGCAGCCCGTCAATACCGGGGCGGGATTTGCCTGGCAGCGGTGAGCATGATGCTCTATGCCGGTATACGCCCGCACGAGGTATCTCGCCTGAGCTGGCAGCAGGTGGATGCTGTTGGAGGCACAATCTGCATATTGCCACAACACAGCAAGACGGGCGGTGCAAGATTGGTGACCATACATCCACCCCTGGCTGCACTGCTCGGGGAGTGCAGACGAGAGGGCTCTATTTGCCCACGCCAGTGGTTACGGCATTGGCGCGCCGTGCGGCAGCTTGCCGGATTTCGCTACTGGGTGCCGGATGTGCTGCGACATACCTACGCCAGTTACCACTTGCGGCACTTTCGCAGCTACAATGAGTTACAATACGAAACAGGGCATCGCGACAGCATGCTGCTACGCACTCGCTATGTGAACATGGCGCGGGTAGAGAATGCTGCAGATTTCTGGGGCTCTCACGTGTGACATTCATCTCAACCCTGCTCATGCAACGGACTGCAGCAAAAAGTTTTTCAGAAATGAACAACGATAGGCAAGCTCAAGGCAGAAGCGACTGTGCCGCAACTTGGCTTTGGTGTACACTCCGGCCGGAGGAAAGCATGATTTTTAGCGACAGTGGGATTCAATCCCCTCTGTCGTTCTTAATATATTCAACTGATTATCAACCCAATAACGCAGAACGATTACGGCAATTTCCCGACAGTTGTGGGCTCTGCAGCAGGTGCCGGTGAAGGCTCAGCTTCGGGCACAGGTGCGGCTTTTGACTTGGCTGCAGTCTTTTTAACGGCTGTCTTTTTGGCAGCGGGCTTTTTGGGAGAGGGAGGCGCGAAGACAGTCATGTTCGTGCACCCTTCAAATGCCGCCGGGAAGAACTCACGGGCCGGCTTTTCGGCTGCGGTGATGGCAGCGCGCGTGGCTGCAACGTTCTCCTGCCCGCCGAAGTTCACGGCACGGCGGAAAATCTCGTGATTGGTACCGAACACCATGTAGCGGTGCACCTGGAATTGCACTTCCTCGCACTGTACTTTCTTCTCGAGCACGGTAAAGGCGGCCTGATAACCGGCTGTGCCCAGCACTTCATGCATGGGCGGGGTATTGTAGCCGCCGGGATAGCAGTATGTGGAGCAATTCCCGAACATACTCATGAGCTTGGTACGGGAATCCGCCAGTTCTTTCTGAAGCTGGGCCGCGTACTCTGCGGAATCCTGCTTGTAGCGTTTCCACTTACTGGGGTAAAGGTGATTGGAGGAGTGGCTGCCGATAGTGGCACCATGAGCCATCATTTCCTGAATCTGCTCAGAGGTCATCGAGTCACCCTTCACGTTGATATACCGTGTATAAAGATACAAGGTGAACGGGTAGCCGTATGCCTTCAGCACGGGATAGGCATCGGAATACACACTCTTCCAGCCGTCATCAATGGTAATGAGCACACATTTGGCAGGCAGGCGGCGTGTGCCATGACGCCATTCCAGGAAGTCCTGCATGGATATCACGCAGATATCGGAGTCCTTGATAAACTGCATCTGACGACAGAAATCAGCCGTACTCATGCGCATTTCGGTGCAGGTCTTGGTCTTGCTGAAATTATGATAGCCCAGAACAGCCACCTGAGTTTCCTCGCGTGGAACCAGAGGCTGCTTAAATTGAGCAGTCACCCAATCGCCATCAGGAGTACGCTTACCCAAGGTACCGAGAGAAGGCGTCACCGCAGGCATATCCTCCTGCACAGCGGGCTCTGTGGGAACAGGTTCGGCAGGCACAGGCTCGGCAGGTGCGGGCTCAGCAGGTGCGGGCTCGGCAGGTGCGGGCTCAGCAGGTGCGGGCTCAGCGGGTGCGGGCTCAGCGGGCACAGGCTCGGCAGGTGCGGGCTCAGCGGGCACAGGCTCGGCAGGTGCAGGCTCGGCAGGCACAGGCTCAGCGGGTGCGGGCTCAGCGGGCACAGGCTCGGCAGGTGCAGGCTCGGCAGGTGCAGGCTCGGCAGGTGCGGGCTCGGGCACTTCTGGAGGCAGCGGTTTAGTCGAGGGCAACGGTGCAGTGCCGGCGGGGTCGGCTACTAAATCAGCCTCTTCTTCGCTCACATCCTCAGCCACATCGTCATCGGAGAAATCGGGCAGAACCACATTCTGCGGCACCAACTGCACAGCCGGAGTGCATGCTTTCACATTTTCCAGCACTTCATCATCAGGCGATGTGGAATCAAAGTTCACCGCGTGCGCGAAAGATGCATCCCCGGTCACCTGACTACAGCTTGTCCCGGGCAAAGCAGCATCCCCACTCATCACCATGTAGGGGAAGGCGCAGCGCTTGAGCACCGGCAGGGCATACTGTGCAAAATCTGCATCTGTCGTTTCAAAGGTCAGCAACACAGCGTGACCGCTCAACTGCTTTCTGCCCTGACGCCATGCCAGATAATCCGTCGGACTGATAACCGGAGTAGCCGATTCCCGGAGGTAGAGCATTTCACGCTCAAAATCGGCCGGGGACACAGCGTTTTCCCCCGTACCGATAGTCTTGTACGAAAGAACGGTTACCCCTGTCTGTTGAGGCACTGCAACCACCGCAGGGGCAGTCGGCTCCTGAGCAGCACACAAACTAACAAACAGGACAAACGGATACAGTCTGGCGATAAACTTCATTTTTCAGAAACTTCGGGTTCAGCGACCGGGCACCATTTCAAAAGTGAAGCCCTTCAGATATTCGGTCTCGGGTATATTGAGCAGCACGGGGTGGTCAGGGCTCTGACCATGGTTAGCCACCAGACGCAGGGTGCAATGGCCATCCACCGCCGCCTCGGCAATCGTCTGTTTAAAGGCCCCTGCACTGGCGTGGTGTGAGCAACAGAAGGTGGAGAGCACACCGCCCACCGGCAGCATCTGCATGGCGCGCAGGTGAATTTCCTTGTAACCGCGCATGGCACCGCTCAGACTCTTCTTGTTACGGGTGAAGCTGGGCGGGTCGAGGATGATGAGGTCCCACTTGGGATCGGCGCCCTTGCGCACGGCATCGCTCTCGCGCTTCAGGAAGTCAAAGGCGTTCTCCGCAATTGCCTCGATCTGCACACCGTTAAGCTCAGCATTGCGGCGGACGGAAGCGATAGCATCCTCCGAAATGTCAACGGCAGTCACGCTGGCGGCACCGGCCTTGGCGCAGGCCAGAGCAAAACCACCCTGATTACAGAAGCAGTCCAGCACACGTCGCCCGCGGGCAAACTTCGCCACATCGGCGTAGTTCTGCAGCTGGTCAAGGTACAAACCGGTTTTCTGACCGGTGGCCAGGTCAATCATGAACTTCAATCCGCGACCTGTGGCGACAAAGGGCTCGGGCATGTCGCCGGCGGCCACGTACGTCTGCGGTTCAATTCCCTCGGCCACCAGCATAGGGGAATCGTTGCGCACGATGATGGCACGCGGCTGCAGCAGGTCGCCCAGAATATCACGAATAAGCCCCAGACGCTGATACATAGCTATGGTGAGAGTCTGTACCACCAGCACATCCCGATAGCGGTCAACTATCAGACCGGGCAGGCCATCGCTCTCACTCCACACCAGTCGCATGAGCTCCTCGCCGGGCAACCAGCGCTCGCGCAGCATCATGGCCTGAGATATGCGGCGGGCAAAAAAATCGCGGTCCAAATCCTGCTTGCGACGGGAGAAGCGGCGTGCCACAATCTGCGAGTGAGGATTGTACATGGCAGAGCCCAGATAACGGTCGCGCTGATCCTTGAGCAACACAACATCCCCCGGTGCCGGATTGCCGAACACCGTGCGCACCTCAGTGCCGTACACCCAATCATGCCCGTGAAATATGCGCGCCTTGGGCGCTATGATAAGACCTGCCATAACGGCGCCCTTATACTACAAAATCTAATTTTTGTCAATCCGTAATAATTTAGGAATACTTTAGTATTGACAATATAGAACAATTCTGACACAATCAGGTTGTCATGAGTGCAAGAACCCTTATCACCGCGACAACAGCTGCCATTCTGATGGCAGCCGGCAGCGTATGCGCTGCAACCAAAGTAGTCTTGCAGGACACACAAAGCAAGACCAATGCCGTAACCTACACCCTGCCGAACGGCTGGATGGGTGGCGGCGAAGTGACATGGGATGCCGACAGTGAGCGGCTCGGGAATTTCTGTGTAAGAACCATGCAGCTGGTTAACAGAAAGGGAGCCATCATTGCCAACTACATTTCCACCTACGAAGTACCCCTTAAAACAACCAACCCCGGCGCAATGGACCTGGCAGCAATGCTGCTGGGTGTGGCTCAGCAACTGCCGGGCAACAGCGACATCACCCCGGTGGATGCCATCATCTACAAGGCACCGGAGGACGTGCAGAATTTCCGCATGGCTCGCGACACACTGCGCGAACAGCTGGGCGACAAGGTGAACGGCCGTGTATACGTGGTGAATGCCACCTACAGCGACGGCACCATGGTAGGCGCCGTGGTTCATGAGCGCAGCATTCGCAAGGGTTTCCGCACCCAGCGCAGCATTAACTTCCACGATATCTTTGTGCTGGGCAGCACGGGGGCAGAACAGCCGTCCGAGAAAGCCCTGCACCAGGCACTGGTGGATGTAAGCCGCGCCGCGCGACGTGCCGATTTCAACAGCAAGTGGATTGAGGAGAACATCCGTCAGATAGCCGGCACCTTCTACGGCCAGCGTAAGCTGGATGAGCGCGCCCTGCCCCAGGTTACCCGCAAGGCTATGGAGGGCATGAAGCGCGGCCTTCCCGCAGTACTCGACTGCCTGTACACCAGTAAGTTCTGTAAAGAACCGCAGAATTCTGCACAGGTAGCCGCCAACTGATTAACTTACCCCCAGCAGACATGCCGGAAGTCGCACTTTCGGCATGTCTGTTTTTTTATTAAGCCCGCTATTCGGCTTGCTCCGTCCTGCACTTGCGCCGATGGCATTTAATCGGGAAAAATTGCCCCCGATAGCGCCCCGAATTCCGAACAAATAGATAGCGGCCCCGAAAATACGGCTTGCCAAATGAGGAAAAAGAGAGTATAATCCGCGCGAATCCACGCGATATCACTCAATTTATGTCCGGCAATCTCACATATAAGCAATCCGGCGTCGATACTATCGAGGCACAGTCTTTCGTGAACGACATCAGCGCGCACGTTAAGCGCACGCAGAAAAACCGCAAGCTCTGCAATGCTTTCGGTCTGTTTGCGGCAGCATACGATCTCTCAGCCTACAAGGAGCCCGTCATTGTGACCGGCACCGACGGCGTGGGTACCAAGACAGAAATCCTCTTTGACCTGGATATGCTCGAGACCGCAGGTAAGGATCTGGTGGCCATGAATGTGAACGACATTCTGACCACGGGCGGTGACCCGCTTGTGTTCCTGGATTACCTCGGCATTTCCAACCTGGAGGTTGAGAAACCCCGCATTACCCGCCTGGTGGCCGGTATGTGCGACTATCTGGAAAGCTGCAACTGCATTCTGGCCGGTGGCGAGACCGCCGAAATGCCCGGTGTTGTTCCCGAGAATCTGGTCGAGATGGCCGGTTTCAGCATTGGCTGCGTTGAAAAGAGCCAGATGATTGACCCCTCGAAGGTAGAAGTGGGCGATGTGCTCATCGGTTACCCGAGCGATGGTTTCCACGCCAACGGCTGGAGCCTGGTGCGCCGCATTCTGAAGCAGAACCCCGACCTGCTCACCGAGGAGGAGCTGCGCAGCCTGCTGGCTCCCACCCGCTTGTACCATGACGTTGTGTACGATATGCGCAAGCTCGGCATCACCCCCAAGGCCTACGCCCACATCACCGGTGGTGGCCTGCCCGAGAACCTCGAGCGTTTCCTGGGCGAGAAGGGTGCCGACCTCGAAATCCCCTACTGGGACAACGCCGCTGTGCAGAAGGTGCTCAGCTTCGTGGACGCCGAAGACCGATTCCACACCTTCAACATGGGTATCGGTTGGGTTGCTATCGTAAAACCTGAGCAGGTGGAACAAGCCTGCACGGCAGGTCCCGGCGGTACCGTTATCGGCACCATGCGCGAGGGCAAGGGCATTAATGTAAAAGTTCGCAAGTAAGCAACAACCCCAAGTAACTATATGTCCGCAGCAATTCGCCTGCTTAAGCCGCTCTCCTATTTTGCGGAGAAGTACGGCACCCCCGAGTGGGCTTTCAACAAGCTCTTTCTCCTGATGGAGAAACAGCACAACCGCGGTCAGGACGGTGCCGGCATAGGCTGCATAAAGCTGAACATGCCGCTGGGCGAGCCCTACATATTCCGCTCAAGAAATGCCTCGCCCTCAGCCATAACCGATATTTTCTCGAATCAGCAGCGCAATCTGCGCCGCATGAAGGATGAAGGCCTGATTAAGGGGGCAGATGCCGAGAGCTACAAGCGCCATTTCAATTTCGGTGGTGAAGTACTCATGGGGCACCTGCTCTACGGAACCGGCGGCGCTATGCCCGATGAGGGGCTGTGCCACCCTTACATGCGCCGCAGCAACTGGGCAACCCGTACCCTCATGATGCAGGGCACCATGGGTATCACCAATATATCCGAGCTGCACCAGAAACTCATTTCCCGTGGTCAGCACCCGGTATTCGGCACTGATATTCAGACCTTGCTGGAAGAAGTCGGCTACTATCTCGATGAG
Organism: Akkermansia sp.; assembly: GCA_045531695.1. Lineage (GTDB taxonomy): Bacteria > Verrucomicrobiota > Verrucomicrobiia > Verrucomicrobiales > Akkermansiaceae > Akkermansia. The sequence goes on along the minus strand of JAZSEM010000058.1, from coordinate 952 downwards.
GCTCACACCGACCTTTACCGCCAGCTTCGCGATCGGAATGTCGACGGGTGCGAAATCCCCAACATCATCTCTTCCGAACTGGATCTCTACGACATTATCGGCAAAGCCAGCAAGGACTGGGACGGCGGCTACACCATCATGGGTGGTGTAGGCAACGGTGACTTCTTCTGCCTGCGCGACCCGCACGGCATACGTTACTGCTATTATGTGCTGACGGACGAGTATCTGGCTGTGGCCAGCGAACGAGTGCCGCTCATGAGTGTAATGGAAGTCGAGGAAAGCGATGTGAAGGAACTCGACCCGGCCAACATGATTGTGGTGAAGTCTGATGGCAGCGTAACCATAAAGGAGTACACCAAACCCGGCAAGCCGACGCCCTGCTGCTTTGAAGACGTGTATACCTCCCGTGGCAATGACCCGGTTATTTACCGTGAGCGTAAGGCACTGGGTGCCAACCTCACCGAGCAGGTGGTGGACAGCTTGGACGACAATTTCTCCAAGGCCGCCATCACCTTCATTCCGAACACTGCTGAGGTCTCCTACTACGGTCTGCTGGAAGGTCTGCGTACCTACCGCCGCAACAAGGTGACAGCAGCCATGATTGAGGCCTATCGCAACGGTACCATGAGCGAGGAACTCATCAACGAGCTGATTCTCCGCCGCTGGCCCCGCGCAGAAAAGATTGCCCACAAGGACATCAAACTGCGTACCTTCATTTCCGAGGAAAGCAGCCGCAAACAGCTCGCAGCCATGGTGTACGACCTGACCTACGGTGCCGTCAACAACGACGAAGTACTGGTAGCCATCGATGACTCTATCGTACGCGGCACGACGCTGAAGATGAGCCTGCTGCGCCTGCTGGCCCGAAGCAGTGCGCGCAAGATTGTCATCGTATCCTCCGCCCCGCAGGTAAGATACCCCGACTGCTACGGCATCGACATGAGCGAAATGG
>JAZSEM010000093.1:0-10273 GCA_045531695.1 Akkermansia sp. | reverse complement strand
CGGCGTAGCAAGCAGCCCGAAAGGGCTGACGCGAAGCCGGGAACTCATAAATTCGTCCCTCGGAATTCGCCTGCCACGGCGTAGCAAGCGAGCGCAGCGAGACGCGGAGACGGGTCCCTCGTACTTCTACAAATTGCTCTTTGTCGATGGCTTTAGCCCGTGATACAAAAACACCCTATTGTCGGAGGACAACAGGGTGTTTTTGTGGAAATTGTCAATTTGTCTTACTTCTGCTCCAGACGGGGAGCATTGACGATGTTCATGACATCGTTACCCGGTGCGGCGGAGCGGGTCTCGAGGGGCTTCACATCGTAGGGGGCGAAGTCGGCCTCGGGCTTAATGTTGCCACCGGTAGCCAGCGAGAAATAACCGCGGGCGGGGTTGAAGCGGCAGTTAATCTCGTTGTTCGGGTTAGCGTCGCGCGTAAAACGGTACTGCATGGCTTGGTTCCACTCCTTGCCGGTCCAGCGCCATGCGGGACCGAAGGTGGCACGGCGCTCGTGGCGCTTGGAGTCCACGTCTCGCTTAAAGTCTTCCACAAAGCCGCAACCGCCACCCAGACCGCGGGCAAGGGCCTGTATGCGCCAGCAGCTCAGCAGTTCCCATTGCTTGGTTTCCGGATCCCAGATGTAGCCGGCAATCTGACGGAAGTCCTCGCCATCGGGCTTCTCAACCACGAGGGTACGAATCACCTCACCTTCCTTCCAGGGGAAGGGGCGCATGGAGTTGCCGCCTGTACCCTCGCCACCAAAGCGACGGGTGTTGACCAGACGACCTTTCTGCACGAGCTTGGCGCGCTCCTCCTCAGGGGCAGCGTGGGGGTTATCCCCACTGTCCTTGGCATCCCAGATGGAGAAGATAGCCACGCGCACGGGCTGACCGTTGGAATCCTTGTGGCCGAGTTCCTGCACGCCGATATAGCCGCAGCCGAAGTTGTTGAGGGCAAAATAGGTGCCGGGAGCACTCTTCTCAATAACGGCCTCTGTATAGGCTGCTGTATGCTCATGAATGGTGGGCAAATATCCGATGTGAACCGAAGTACACTGGCGCTTGGCCATGTTCTGCGGAGCCCAGTAATCAGAATAGCGATCGGCTACAGCCTGCTGGCCACAAAGTGCAACCAGTGCCGTAACCCCAGCCAGAATGGTGTTTACGGGTTTCATCTGGCAAGCATTATAACTTTTTAAAAACAGTTTGGCAAGTCAAATCTAACGCTAAATCATCAACCGTAAAAGTATAACATGGATGTTATGTAGATAAAAAAATGGTCGTTGTCTGTTATAACAACGACCATTCGGAAAGGTTGAGATTATAATATCAGCCCTTGTTTTCCGGGCTTTCTTCTTCCTCCTCCTCATCATCGTCATCGTAGACCTCGATGGCGCGACGCATGCGACGGGTAAGGAAGGGGCGGACGATGAGACCGTAGCCCAGATAGCACAGGAAGATGAGAGCCGGAGCAATCCACGGGAAGCAGACGAAGGCGCAGATGGCTGCAACCAGCAGCAGAATGGCGGTGATGGTGCCACGCTTCTCGAAGTTGACGTGCTTAAAGCTCGGGTAGATGACTCGGCTCATCATCAGCAGAGATACAATGGCCATGACACCGCCCATGACGTACTGCCAGAAGGGCTGAATAACCAGATTGTGGTGGCAGGTAAGGTCGATGACAAGGTACATGGTGCTCACTACAGCGCCGGCGGCCATGGGAACAGGCAGGCCCACGAAATCCATGCTCTGGTTGGGTTTCTTGGGAGCAGCTGCCATGCAGTTGAAGCGGGCCAGACGCAGAGAGGCACACAGCAGATAAAGTACGGCGATGCCCATGCCGAAGGCGTCCGGCAGGTCAAAGAGTACTGCTCTTCCCAGCAGCATGGCCGGAGCCACGCCGAAGGAAATCACGTCGGCAATCGAGTCGAACTCGCGGCCGAAGGGGCCGTCGGCCTTGCACATGCGGGCTACGCGACCGTCGAGCAGGTCGAAGATACAGGCGGCAAAGATGAGGTAGGTAGCCTTCTGATAGTAATCGAAGGCCTCCGGGGTGCCGTCTGCGAAAGCCATACCCTTAAAGATGGTGAGTATGGCGAAGAAGCCACACAGCAGGTTGCCCGCTGTGAGCATATTCGGAAGTATGGGGATTTTTGGTTCGTCCGGGTAAACCGGGGGCTGTTTCTGTGCCATGGTCGTGAGTTGTGGTTGTTTGGTTAAGAGAGAGTTTCCTGTGCTTTGGCAATCAGGGTATCCTTGGCAGCGAGCTCGCGACCGGAGCCGCGGGCCATGTCGGCCTTGCCACCGCCCTTGCCACCCACGATGGGAGCGAGGTTGCGGATGAGGTCGCCGGCCTTCAGACCTGCAGCCTGAGCTGCTGTGCCACAGTAGGCACCCAGGGAGAGCGTGCTGCCGTCGTCGGCAATCAGGAAGGCTGCGGCCTCGTAATGGCGCTTGCGCAGGCCGTTGAAGAGCTCGGTGAGCAGGTCGTTGCCACCCTCGGCGCTGATAACCACGTTGCCACCGGTGAGCTGCTCAGCCAGCAGAGCGTCTGCCATACCGGCTGCAGCGGCGGAAATGGCCTTCTTCAGGCTCTTGTCGGCCTCGAGAGCAGCTTCCTTCAGCTTGTCGCAGTAAGCGTGGAACTCGTCGAGCAGGGCATTGACCACACGGATGTCGTTGGACTGCACAGCCTTCTCGGCGGGGTGGCCGTCGTTGGTGGGTATGGGGATGGTGGGACGGCCGAGCTGCTCGAGCTTGCTGTTGGCAAGGTTGAGTTTGTCGAGGGCTTCCTTGCTCTCGGGCAGGCGGGCAGCAATGATGTCCTTCACGATAGCAAGACCGGCCTGACCGGCAGCGGCCTCAATTCGGCGCACGCCACTGGCGATAGCGCCCTCGCTCTTAATCTTGAAGAAGCCTACCTTGCCGGTAGCGGGAGCATGGGTGCCACCGCAAAGCTCCATGGATACGCCGTCGAAGCCGCCTTCCTGACCGCCCATCTGTACCAGGCGCACAACGTCGCCGTACTTGTCGCCGAAGAACTGGCAGACTTCCGGGTGCTTGCGGATTTCGGTCATCGGGTATTCGCGGCAGACGATGGGCAGGTCCTCCTGCACCCACTGGTTGACCAGCTCCTCCACGCGGCGCAGGTCTTCCTTGGAAATGGCAGCGCTGTTGACGTCGAAGCGCAGGCGGTCGGCATCCACCAGTGAACCCTGCTGGGCGATGTCATCGCTCACGAGCACACGCAGTGCCTTGTGCAGCAGGTGAGTGGCGCTGTGGTGACCCTCGATGGCGCGGCGACGCTCGGTATCAATGCTCAGTACCACGCTGTCACCCACGGCGGGGCGCACGCCGTCTGCCACGGTAATGATGTGGGCGCGGGCCTGTCCAATCTGCTGTACACCCAGCACGGGGGCGCTGTCGCCACCGGCCTGCAGGGTGCCACCGTCGCTTACCTGACCACCCATTTCGGCATAGAAGGGGGTCTTGTCGGTGATGATGAAGAGCATGCCCTCGGCCTCGTGCACCTCGGTCACAGTGGCGGTGGTGCTGTCATTGGCGTAGCCGGTGAACTCTGTTACGGCATCGGTCTTCAGCTCCAGAGCTCGTACCACCTGCTTTTTCTGAGCGGCCTTGGCGCGCTGACGCTGCTCCTCCATGAGAGCCTCGAATCGCTCAATGTCAACGGTCAGGCCACGCTCACGAGCCATGAGTGAGGTCAGGTCGATGGGGAAACCGTAGGTGTCGTACAGTTTGAAGGCGAAGTCGCCGCTCACGGCACCGGTGGCTGCCACTTCCTTGTCGAAGAGCTCCAGACCGCGGTCCAGTGTTTCGTTGAAGCTGGTTTCCTCGCGCAGCAGTACTTCCTTAATGGTGGCGGCACGGCCTACCAATTCGGGGAACACACGGCCCATTTCGGCGGCCAGTGTGTCGACCAGCTCGCTGAGGAAGGGTTTCTCGAGACCCAGAGCGCGACCGTAGCGCACGGCGCGGCGCAGAATGCGGCGCAGCACATAGTTGCGGCCGTTGTTGCCGGGAAGAATGCCGTCGGCAATCGAGAAGCTAAGGGTGCGGATGTGGTCGGCAATCACGCGGAAGGCGATGCTTTCCTTGAGCGTGGCGGCGTTGTCGGGGGTGGCGACCTGCGGGTAAATGTCCACGTAGGTGCGCCCGGAGATTTCCTCGATGCGGCTGAAGAGCGGGCGGAAGACGTCGGTGCTGTAGTTGGACACACGGCAATTGAAGTCGGTGAAGCCCTTGGTGCACTGAATCATGGCGCAGGCGCGCTCAAAGCCCATGCCGGTATCCACATGGCAGGCGGGCAGGTTGCGGAAGGTGCCGTCGCTCTCGGCATTGTACTGAATGAAAACGAGGTTCCAGATTTCAATGCACAGCGGACTGTCCTGATTCACCAGACTACCCTGAGTGTTGCCCTCGGGGGTAAGGTCGACGTGCAGCTCGGAGCAGGGGCCGCAGGGGCCGGTTTCGCCCATCATCCAGAAGTTGTCCTTCACGCCGCCGTTGACGATGTGCACCTCGGGGTCGAGCCCCTTGCTGCGGAACAGCGGTGCCCAGGTGTCCCAGGCCTCTTGGTCGAACTCACCGGGGTCGCCCTTGCTCTTGTCGGGGCAGTACACAGTGGCGTACAGACGCTCGGCGGGGAAGCCCCAGCGCTCTACAACCAGCTCCCATGCCCAGGCAATGGCCTCCTTCTTGAAGTAGTCGCCGAAGGACCAGTTGCCCAGCATTTCGAACATGGTGTGGTGGTAGCTGTCCTGCCCCACATCCTCCAGGTCATTGTGCTTGCCACCGGCACGTATGCACTTCTGCGTGTCGGTGGCACGGGCAGGCTTCCACGGCGGGGTCCAGACACCCAGGAAGTAGGGTACAAACTGGTTCATGCCGGCGTTGGTGAACAGCAGACCGGGGCTCTGCGGCATCAGCGAGGCGGAGGGTACTACGGCATGCTGCTTCTCGTGGAAGAAGTCCAGGAAGCTCTGGCGAATCTGGGAGGCGGTCATCATATCGTTCTGTCAGATGATGTTAGGTGTATAATTCTCTGCCCTGAGTATACACCCGTTCCACGCGCGTGTAAAGCACAATATACGCGATTGTACCGCTCTGCAGGCGGAAAAAAGCCGGCAAGGGCTTAAACTTGTTTGTCGGTTATTCTGTCATGAATTGCTGCAGTTTGTGAAAAATGACTTGTTTCGGAAAAGTTAAATGTTATAATAAAGACACAAAGAATGAAAAGGCTGATTGTCAGTACAGTGTGTTTTGTGTCTGTATGTGGGGCAGAACAGGTTCCGCATACGGAATTGGATTTGGAGTCAGCTATATCACGCTTGGTGAGTTATGGTATCATACAGGAGGATTCTGAGGATGAGCTGGATGATACTGTTGAGATACTGCAGCACTATGAGAAGTTTACCAACGGAGACGAGGAAATCAATGAGTTTCCTTACTGTCTGCGACTGATTGAGGCTGGTGGCGAAGAAAATCAGCTGCCGGTGAGTTGCCTGCGCCCCTTTGTGGCGGCAGGTGCTACGGTACAGGGTGATGGCGGAGATACCTCACCCCTGCAGGCTGCGGCCGAGGTTGGTAATGTGAAGGTGCTTTCCTACCTGATCGATGAGGGGGCTGATATTCATTATACGGATGCGGCTCTGAAAACTGCGATGGATTATGCCCTGATGGGGGAGCTGACTTCCGAGCACTGTGAGGTGGTGCGGGAATTGCTGCGCCGTCATGCCTTGCCCACTCCCTCGGCTATGTGCTATGCTGCCCGCTATCATACGGCCTTGCTGCGGGATATGGTGGAGCATGTTTCCACGCCCTCGCCTGAGGTGGTGAATGCCGCTGTGTGGAATGCCGACTCGCTGGAGTTCCTGCTGCAGAATGGCGCCAATCCCTGTGCGTGCGAGGACAACGGCACTTCGCTTTCCCGCGCGCTGCTGCAGCGTATCAGTACCGGCAAATGGCAGGTGGAGGAGCTGGTGCGATTAGTTGACCTGCTGATATTGCATAAGGTGCCCTTCTACGTTGCCAGCCCCAGAGAGGAGCTGGAATTCATGTTGCCCGAGGATATGCCCGCTGAAATCCGCGAGCACCTGTTGACTCTCTATACCACGCGCCCTGAGCCCACCTTCCCCGAGACCGAGGAAAGCGATGTGGAGGAAATTGCAGAGGAGTAAGACTTAATGCGTTGGGTTATTAGACAAAGAGCAATTTGTTGAAGTACTAGTTACGAGTTACAAAGGACTAGGTGTAAAGTTCCGCGACTTACGCCGCAAGGGTTGCCGAGCTTTGCCTCGGCTGCTGCCCGCGCTTTAAGGCGCGGGCGTGAACGGTAGCTTAAGCTACGCATATCCGCGGGTGAAAGCCCGCCTGTTTTATCACTTAGTCCTTCGTAACTCGGTTAATTTTTTCTGGTAAACTGAGCTCGTTCGGGATAAAATCCGAGCCAGCGGAGAGGCTTATCGAAGTTAGCTGCTCTTGATAAGCCGACTGGGGGTACACCCGTTTTCGTAACATGGGAGAAACCCGATTACAAGTAAGGGGCACCCCAGTCCCTCCAAGGTGGAGGCTCCGCGTTTCGTCTCGAATAATTGAGTGGACTTTTACGTCCGTAACCGAGAAGGAGACAAAGCAATGTTACAACCAAAAGCGATAAATAGCAAGACGAAAAAGGCCGAAACGCCACAATATCACTATGTAGGTGTAGATCTTTCCAGCCAGAAGCTCGACACCTGGATAAACGGAAAATACAAACAGTACCCCAACACGGAAGCCGGTTTTGCCCGGTTTCTGCAGGCCGTAAGAAAGCTCAAAAAATCGGTTCTTGTAGCTTTCGAATCAACCGGCAGCATAAGTTTGTATTTTGCAGAACAACTCGACAGAGAAGGTATCGCGCGGGCATGTCTCAATCCGTCATGGGTAAGACACTACGCCAAGTCAATAGGTCGCATAGCAAAAACTGACCGTATAGATAGTGAGCTGATAGCCAACTATGCTAATCTGAACAAGATTCAGGCAGATAAACCCATGAGCTCTGACATATTGAGAATGCGACAATTACAAAGATATCGCAGCATGCTCATTAAGCATCGGGCACAACAGAAAGCCTCGCTCTACACATACCGTGACAGTGAGATAATCACAAGAATCAAAGAGCGAATATCAAAGCTGGACGAGGAAATAAAAGAAGTTCAGAAAGAAGTAGAACAGCTCATTGAATCCAATGAAGAAATGCGAAATCGTTATCGTATGTTCCTCAAAATAGGAGGGATAGGCGAAAAGACAGCAAAAGTGCTACTTTGCAATCTTCCGGAGCTGGGATATCTGAATCGACGAGAGATAGCAGCGCTGGTAGGTGTTGCACCATTCAACTGGGATAGTGGACGAAAAACAGGAAAGCGCTATGCACGTTTCGGTCGAAGAGACGTCAGAACAGCTCTATTTATGTCTATCATAGCGATTAAGAGGATAAAAGATAATCCAATACACGCATTCTATGATAAACTGAGAGCGAAGGGAAAACGGCACAAGCAAGCCACAATTGCTTGCATCAGGCGCTTGTTGGTGCGCATCAATGCCCAAGTAAGAGATTGGATAGCCAAAGGAATGCCACCAATTGAAAACGAAGCCAAAAGGGCATCGAAAAAAACGCAACATAAGCAGAAAGTAAAAAGCGCAGCATAAAAAAGTTTTCCCGAAGGGAAACCCATACTACCCTAGCCCAGGGGGTGAGGGTTTGGGAGAGGTGGGAAGTGGCAATGCACTTCCCCCTCTTCCAAATCCTGCTCCTGCATTGCCCAAATTTGGGCAATGCCGAACTACAAAATCGATTTTTTGCAAAAAAATCAGATTTTGCTCAAATTATAATTGACTCGTAACTAGTACTTCTACAAATTGCCATTTATCTTGCCATGTCAGAATCACTGTGTTAGAATGTCGGCACGATATGAAAACACCTGTCGGTCAGCACCTGCTCAGAACCACACTTGCCGCGCTCACACTGCTGGTGGTCGGCTGTTACCCGCCGCCGCCCCAGTACCCCTACACGCCACTTGTCACCGAGCGTCGAAGCACACTGCACGAAAAACTGCTGGAACTGCTACCGGAACAGGAACGCCAATTACCTGCTGCTCAGGCAGAGGCCCGCTGGCTGGCCGACACCGCCTACAAAGCCGCTGCCGCCATTGCCCGACTGAACAACTCGAACTTCCCCGGTTGGGCCGGTAATGCCCTCATCAATGCCTACATTCAGGACCGCGGGCTCTGCTGGCACTACCAGCACGATATGTACCGCGAACTGCGCCGTCGCAATCTCCATTTCTTCCGCATAGGTTGTTGTGTGCGTGATCATACAGAGCTCACCGAGCACAACTGCGTGTACATTGCCGCAGCGGGGGACTTCTGGCCACAGGCCTGGGTGCTCGACGCCTGGATGTGGAACGGCCGCCTGAAAGTGGACCGCGCCACCGAACTCGATGCCGACGACTGGAAAGACCTGCCTGAAATCTGCGATATGCTCAGCATGACCTATACCGAAGGGCACACCTACCCCGAAGAGCACTGGTTCAGCGTACGCTGCGATGACGGTCGCTACCTCATCTCCTCCTCCAACAAAGCCCGAGCCTCGGCTCAATACCGCCGCATGTACGAAAATATACAGAAAGGGCAGCAGGAACACCCCAATTCAGCGACATCTTATTGAGCGATATTCATGTACAGCATGTGCCACCTTTCATAGCCGCTTACCCGGACCGAAATTCCCCCGTGTCATATCTCGGAACTGCCAAAGATTCCACTTGTCTTTTTCGACATGCTGTGGCAGAATGCGCCGCACGACATGGCTCGAATCCTCTCCACCACGATTGAATCTGACATCACCTCCGCACTTGCTACCATCAGCATAGCATTTGCCGCGGCCGTACTGCTGCCCTCATGCCAGCGTGCCCCCATGCCACAGTATGCCACCACGGCTCCCGTTGTAGCCCAGCGAAGTGAACTTGTCAATGACCTTATGGCGCTGTTGCCTGCCGAGCAGCGCACACTCCCCGCCGCTCAGGAAGAAGCCCGATGGATTTCCGACACTGCCTACAAGTCAGCTGTCAGCATAGCGCGCCTCAATAATCCCCTGCTCTGGCCGGCCTGGATGAACAACCGCTTGGTCAACGCCCCCTTCAACATACGCGAGCGAGGGCTCTGCTGGCACTATCAGCACGACCTTTACCGCGAACTGCGTCGCCGCAAGCTCAACTACTTTGCTCTGGGCTGCAACGTGCGCGATCAGGGCAAGGGCTCCGAGCACAACTGCGTGTACGTATGCGCCAAGGGCTGCACCTGGCCACAGGCCATTACCCTCGATGCATGGAAGAAGAACGGCCGCTTGGTAGCTCTGACGCCCGATGAGCTGAATATGGAGGACTGGGCCGACCGCCCCTCCACCACCGATATGCTCAACTGGATTTACCCCGAGGGACACGCCTATCCCGTGGAGCACTGGGCACTCGTGAAGAGTGGCAAGAAGTGGAATGACTATGTTCCCAGCTGGCTCGACGAAGGCCGCAATACCCGACAGGGTAAAATCATGCAGCAAAACATGTACAACGGCCTGCAGCAGCGCAACGGTAAGCCCACCGATTACGAGTTGGAGTAATTAGAAAAAGGGCAATTTGTAGAAGTACGAGGGACCCGTCTCCGCGTCTCGCTGCGCTCGCTTGCTACGCCGAGGCAGGCGAATTCCGAGGGACGAATTTATGAGTTCCGCGGGCTTTGCCCGCCTAATATCAGAACCCGCGCTTGCGCGGGTGGTATATAATAGCCCGACGATGGAGCCGCGAAGCGCCGGAATCCCGGGTACGGAATAAAAAAAGAATACGAACCCCGCCGAATGGCGGGGTGGCATAAAGGGCTGCATTATATCGTAAGGTGTTTATTTTTGATGCACTGCAAACTCATGAAGCCATCGGGTATATTCATACCACGCATTATGTCACCCCTCACCGGGGTTCCAATATGTTTTTCATCTTTTCCCGAGGTTTCGCCGCTACGCGGCTCAACCTCCGGGCTACCCTATGGCGCCCCTGACGGGGCTCCGGGTTAGGCTCGCTTCGCTCGCGGATAATTGCTCATCAAGCTCCAATTTGCAGAGCTGTATGGCGAACCGAAGGTGAGCGGAATTCAAAAGCCCGAGGTACGAGGGCGGTAGCTCAATAGGCAGGGGCGTAAGCCCCTGCAGCGAGTACAAAAAAGAACATGAGCCCTGAAGGGCGGC
>JAZSEM010000072.1:0-14451 GCA_045531695.1 Akkermansia sp. | reverse complement strand
AAGGAAAAAGCTCCTCGTTTGAGGAGCTTTTTTTGCTAAGCGGATGGGGTGAGATTCGAACTCACGGAAGGGATTAACCTTCGGCGGTTTTCAAGACCGCTGCATTAAACCGCTCTGCCACCCATCCTTGGTCAGCGTCAGTCGCCTGCGTGCACGTATACTATATCATTTCCGCGCTCTGCGCAAGCATATTTCTGTGGGATGACACAAAATGCCTATTTATTGGGCATCCGGGTGTACGTATTCTTTGCCGCAATAGCGGTCGAGTATGCGACGAGGTGTCTGGGTCATGTCTACCATGACCAGACAGTCGAGTGTGCCGCCGAAATCGTTATCGATACCGAACGAGAGCATTCGCCCGCCGAGTCGGAGGTATTGGCGCAGCAGAACAGGTATGCTCTTGCTGTCAGGTTCGATGTCAGTTACCAACCCGGTGAGATGGCGGAGTTCCTTTACGGCGGTGGATACCAGTCGGGCGTCTTCGCTGAGAAGCTCGGCTCCGGTGGGCGGGTAGAAAGCCTTGGCCTCATCCATAAGCTCACTGTTCATACAGTGCTCCTTGAGGTATGTGAGCATGAGTGCTCGTGACGCCGGAGTGTACTCACTTGATATGCTCACAGTACCATAGAGATAGCGATACTCTGTATGGCGTGCCAGATAGCGACCAATACCCATCCACAAGGTATCGAGTGACGCCGGGTGGCGTTGGTACTCTTTGCAAATGAAGGCTCTGCCCATTTCCAAACCGTGTGTAAGAATACTCAGCAGTTTATCGGAGAATCGGAAGAACTGAGAATTGTATATACCTTTTGCACCTAGGGTTTGCAGAATTTTATCAGTTCTGCCCATACGGTATGCACCAGCCAGTTTGTTGGCCTTCGTATCCCACATAATGAGGTGTGTATAGTATTGGTCGTAATCGTCCAAATCGCAGGCGTTGCCGGAACCTTCGCCGACCGCACGGAATGTGTGCTCGCGAAGAATTCCCATTTCGTGCAGGATGTTTGGGATTTGGATTGCTTCTGCCGCGTAGACCTTCAGACCATTGCTTGTCTCTGCATACAGCGCTTCAGCGGGGAGGGCGTTGATTTCGGCCAACTGTGCCTCTGCGGGGACATGGGGCTCAATTTCAGCCATGCTTCGCTCAGGGACGGACGAGGCAGCGGAGGTCTGCGGATAGCGCAGCAGCATGCTGCTCAATCGCAGATAGTCAGAGAGAGATTCGTCATTTTCAGTCATGGCAATAGTGGCAGGGGAAATGGGTTTTCCTAACCTTATAGTATGGCGCATGCGCCCGTCGCGCAGGATTTCGCGCGCCAGAAAGTTTGAGCGTACGCCTTTGTTGATGATGGAGAGGACTTGGAAAAAGATACCGGTGCGCCCCGATATGTGCATGGGAACAACAGTGGCACCGGTTTTGCGTATGAGACTGGCAATGTTGGTCTGCCAGGGGTCGTCTATCACCCGGCGGTCTTTGTGGGAGTAGGTCGCAGCTGAACCGCTGGGAAATACCAGTATGCAGTGACCTCCCTTCAGCCAGCGCAGAATTTCGCGCATGCCGGCCATGTTGGCGCGCTTGGCAGCTTCGCCACCGTACACATCGACCATGATTTCGTAGGGAACCATGCCTCGTACGCACTGCAGGAATTCATTGACCACTATGCGTATGTCGCTGCGTACCTTCATGGCAATATCGCCGAACATCAGGCCGTCTGACATGCCGTGCGGGTGGTTACTCACGATAACGCAGGGCCCCTCCTTCGGGATATTCTCCAGCCCGGTCAAATCGTAGTTGAGGCTCAGGTATTTACAGGCGAGCTTAAAGAAGTTGTCGGTGCTGCCGGCCTCCCAGTCGTCTTCGATGTGAGCGTGTGCAACATTCAGTGCATGTAGTCCGAGCTTCTTTTCTGCCCAGAGCACGAGCCAGTCAGGCAACTTGTCCCCACCCTTTACCAACTTGGTAAGGTCTGTGATTTTTTCTCGTTTTTGTGTGCTCACAATGATAAAACTGTTTACTTGGTGTTATTCTATCATACCGTTATTCTGTAGTCAAACAGGAATTGAGCAGAATAAAGGTATTATTTATCTAACTGACGCTGCTGAGTGCCACCTGAAAGGCTCGTATGGTACTGGCCGGGTTGGCAATTCCTTTGCCGGCAATGCCGAAGGCTGTGCCGTGGTCGGGGCTGACTCTCAATCGGGGCAGGCCTATGGTGGCGTTGACGGCATTATCAAAGTCGATGAGTTTGAGCGGTATGAGCGCTTGGTCGTGATAGGGAGCTACAATGGCATCGAACTCTCCCTGCGCGGCATCTCTATACACGCAATCCGGGACATGAGGACCGCTGAAGGTAGCACCGGGAACCGCTTGGCGCAGCAGTGGAAGGGCGGGGGCGATGATGGTGCTTTCTTCGTTTCCGAAGGCTCCGTTCTCTCCATTGTGCGGGTTGAGCCCGGCCAACGCTATGCGAGGATTGATTTTTCCTGTGCGTTGCAGAAAGTTTGCTACAAGTTTACCGACTCTCGCAATTTCTTCGGTTTGCAGTAATCGAGGGATATCTGCCAAGGCTACGTGGGTTGTGCAGAGAGCTACGGTCAGGTGCTTGCCTGTCAGGCACATGGCAAAATCTTTAACCCCGAGTCTATCAGCAAAAAACTCTGTTTGTCCCGGATAGTTGAAACCCTGTTTGTGCAGGGCTTCCTTACAGATGGGGGCGGTTACTACGGCATCGATGCTACCGGTGCGCAGTGCCTCTGCTGCGAGTTCCAAGTGCTCAAGGGCTGCTCCTGCAGTATCTTCTGTCGGACAACCGGGAGTGCAGGGGATTGTTTTCCCTATCAGGCGGTACTCAGCATTTTCAGGCAGTGCTCTCAGCGCGGCTTGTATAACTTCCGGCCCAATCCCTGCCTGATCTCCTAATGTGTAACCGATAACAGGGCGTTCTACAATCATGATTCGACTTCCTCGGGGTCATCGTCATCCTTCATATCCGGTAGTGCTGCCGGGGTGACGATGGCGCGTGGTTTCTCTTTTTTGACCGGCGGACGGTAGGAGCGGGCTGTGTTAATGTACTCCGTATCAGAGTCTCTCTGCTCAAAACGCAGCTCGGCATTGACAGACGCATGGTAGACCACTGTCAGCACAACTGCTGCCAGTGTGGGAATCAGTAACAGACTGCCCAAACACGTCTTCATGCCCTTATTCTACACATTCGGGGCCGATTTTCAAGTCTCAATTGAGCCATCTCAAATTGCTGCGCCCGAAAGTGTTTATTCTCATACGCTCGCCTCATAATAAAAAACTGACCTCTTGCGAGGTCAGTTTGACTCACTATATCAACTGTGTTGAACCGGAGTTCAGTCCACTTTGGGAATCTTGGGTACGGGAGCAGCGCTGCTGGCCGGCTTGAAGGTGGTGTTCTTCTTCCATGTCTGAGTACGGAAGAAGATGCCGAGCTTGCCACGCATCTTGAGGGTTTCGCCATCGCGCCACATAGAGCAACGATACACGCTGCCCTTCTCGGGATCAAGTACCTTACCGCCGTTGTATTCATCACCATCCTGCTCGAGGCCCCAGATGATGTCCAGGCCCAGTGTGCTGGGATTGCCGGGAATCTTGGCAGTGGCGTTCTTGTTCTTCAACAGCTGTACCACACGGCCATATACCTTGCCGTTGTGCTTGTACACCTGAACTACGCTCTTAGCCTCGCCGGTGCTGTCGTCGATGGTGGTCCAGAAACCCTCTACATTGGCGCTTACCTGAGCCAGCAGTGTGCCGACTGCCAGTACTGCCGTCATCATTAGCTTTTTCATGGTTCTTCTTTTTCTATTGTTGGTTGTTTCCAAGCGCATTAACTTATAAGTTAGAGTGCGCTCGAAGTGAATATAGCAAAAGGTTAGAGATAAGTCAAGCTTTTTTGCGCTGAAGGCGGTAAAATATGCTTGTATAGGGGGTATGTGTTATGCTAGAATACGCCCACATGAAAAATAGACTCTTCTCTCTTCTGGCTCTGGCCGGTCTGATGGCAGCTCCCATGAGTGCTGTGGCAAATGAACCGGCTCCCGGTAATATTGTGTTTGAGGGCAACATGTTTGGCCCCGGGCCTAATGGTCCTGAGTGCAAGAAAGTAGCCGATGAAAAGTACGGCACACAGTGGATTCTTGATTTGCTGTACGGCTACTGGGCTCTGGATAACGCCATGCCCGGCTATAACCACAACGAGCATATTGCCATCGTTTATACAATTCTGAATCAGCGCCTGTTTGAGGATAAACTTAACGGTGGTACTTGGCTGCGTGTTGACTTTGCCGGCTCCTGGGGGCTCAACAATGATTCCGACGATCCCTCTACTTTCTATGCTAACAGCTTGGGTATGTGCTCCGGTCTTCATACAGACGTGCTCGATGCTCATGATGGTGCTCTGCTCGAGGTTTCCGTTAAGCAGTTCTTTGCCGGCAAGCGCGGTATGGTTGCCGCAGGTATGATTAAGCTCAACAACTACTTTGACCGCGTAAATCATGCTCGCTTTACCAACGATAACTTTGAGAGCTCCGGTGTGCTGCCGCTGCCCTTCAATAATCTGGCTATTGTTTCTCAGTATGAGCTGGACCGCCGTAATTGGGTAACTGCTGCTGTGACCCGCATGGGCACACGCTGGGGCATGAACCCGTTCAACCCCGATCACGCCAATGGCTATGCTGTTGTGGGTGAGTACGGCCACATTTTCGGTGAGGACGGTCGCGGTAAGGTGCGCGTGAGCCCCTTCTTCTGCTCACAGGACGGCTGGGGCAAGGATGGTCGCCTGCATGATCGTAATGCAGTGGGTATCTTCGGCAGCGTGGATTATCAGGCTTGTGACAATGCCCGAGTTTACGCCCGTGCCGGTTGGGCTTCCGGTGACTATCAGCGTTGCTCCGCTGAGCTTTCTGCCGGTGCCACTCTCAATCTCTGCCCCTCTCGTCCGAATGACTACCTCGGTATTGGCTTCGGTCTGTTCAAGGGTGGTGAGTCCGGTGCCAATCCGCTCGTCAATGAGTTCGAGAAGATTGTTGAGTTGATGTACCGTGTGCAGCTCGATGACTACTGGTATGTCTCTGTCTATTACCAGATGATTATGGATGCCGCCTACCGTGACAAGGATTTTGCCTCTGCCGCCGGTGTGCAGTTCGGTATCACGTACTGATGAAATTGTGAAAAACGGTGCGGGGTAAAATTACCTCGCACCGTTTTTTTGCACACTTAGTCCCTTAAAAATTATTTCCTGACGCGCCTGAAGGTGAACCCTGCCATGGCCAGTATGCTGAGCATGGCTGTGGTGGGTTCGGGAATGGAGGGCGGAGTGGAGTACACGTGTACGTAGTCGATAGTCATGGCCACACCATCGCCTATATCACCGATTTCTCCCACCCAGTTGCCGCCCAACTGCATATCCAGCAGCAGGTAATAGGGGTTATCCTCTTTGTTGAAAGGCCAGTTCGGGTTGGCGTCCTGTGCCGAAACGGTAAGGGTTTTCCGGCCGTCCATCAGAAAGCTGAGCGTATCGGGTGTCCACTCAACGCCGTATGTGTGGTAATCGAGCTTGTCGTCCACACTGGTGTACCAGGCAGTACTGCCGCCCTGGGCGTTGACCGTTCCGAGCGAAGTGTTGTTGCCGTTGGCATTATTGAAGTGCAGGGTCTGGTGGGCAATACCCTCGTAATTGAGGTGCTCCAGGATATCAATCTCCCCGTTTGCGGGCCAGTTTGTGCCGTCTGTCGGCATCATCCAGATGGCAGGCCAGGCACCCTGAGCACAATCAAACTTGGCGCGCACTTCGACATAGCCGTATTGAAAATTGAATGTTTTGTCGGTAAAAATACCACCGCATGCATAACCCGGGGCAGAGCCGCTCTGGTCGCTCTGGCTGGTGTAGTTACCGTACTTACCCCAGAGTGATACGGTGCCGTCACCATTGACGGTTACCAGTTCGGCATCCTTCGACTGGTATTTGCGCCAGTCTGCAACGTTCCAACCCACGTAGTCAATACTGTTCCATTTGGTCGTATCGAGCGAGGTGCCATTGAAGTCGTCTGAGAAGACGAGCTGCCATTCGGGGTTGCTGCTTTGCCAGCCGGTGTAGTCATCTGCCGTGGCGAGGGGCAGTACTGCGGCGAGCATGGCCATGCTGAGCTGTTGTGCTTTCATTGTCGGTATGGGGGTGTGGTGGTTATTCTACCGAGTGGGTGCTCCACTCGCCGATGAGATTACCTCGAAAATACCGAATCTGCAAGTCATATTGGAGTATCACAGCTAACCACTGCGGCCGGCTGTTAGTGTGATACTGATAACAATGCCCCAGCCGGTTCAGGAGCTGCGACTGCGCTTCAGGTAATAGACGCCGGCTCCCAGCAGGAAGATGCCCAGCGCGGCAAAGACGCCGGGCAGGAAGTACTGCATGAAGGGTACGCCCTTGCTGAGTACGGATTTTTCGGGTCGCTGTGGGTTGAGGTAAACGGGTACTTCGCCGCTATCCAGAGCCTGTTCGTACATGGCGCGGGTGAAGTTAAAGCCGACGTTGGTCACGTAATAGGGGGTCCCGTTGTACTCAATATCAATTTTCGCACGGTAACTTCCGCCCTTGACGCCGGTTAGTCCCTTGCGCCGCTGCATCGTAGGCTCGAGTTGCACGACGTGCCCGGTGATGGTGGGCGTATCTTCGGCGGCGTTGATATAGTAGATGTTCTGTGCACTGCTGCGCACCGGCACGAGCAGAATAACCAGCGCGAGCCCCCAGAGGAACAGGGCGGCGAGGAGGTATTCTTTCCTGGTTTGGCGTTCGCCGTAGTCGTTGTTTTCTAACCAGTCGAGTTTTGCCATAAGATAGTTCGGGTGTAGTTAAAAGCCTGCGGTGCATGTTGTGCACCGCAGGCTGAAAGTGGGGGAGCTGCTTACTTCTGCAACCCGAGTTTCTCGGTAAGGAAGCCGTCCATATAAATGGGGGTGAGTAGCTCAGTGGTGATGGCCGGCTCTTTGCCGGGCAGGTAGAGCACGTTGACGGGCACCGAGGAGCGGTTCAGGCTGCGCATTTCGGCGTCGATTTCGGCAACAGGGCGGGTCTTGTCGGCTCGCATGAGCACAACCTTGCCTTGCTCAAAGAGGGCGCACACGTCGGCGGTGTAGGCGGTCTTCTTGTTCATTTGGCAGGTGGCGCACCACTTAGCGGTAAAGTCCACATAGACGGGATGCCCCTCGGCCAGAGCCTTGTCCATGAGGGCCTTGCTCCAGGTGTTCCAAGTGGGGTGCTCACCGGTGGCTACAACATAGCCGGCAGTGGCGGCATCTGTTGCAGTTGCAGGCGCCGGTGTGTCACTGACGGGGCGGGGCTTGGAGCCCCATACGCCCACGGCTACCAGCAGGACGGCAATGATGCCGCCAATCCGGCGGGTCTTCTTGTTCTGGTAAATCGGGCACCAACGGCCATATACCCAGAAGGCGGAGCAGAACACCACCAGCGACATGAGAATCCACATCTGATCTGCGCTGTACTCCTCGGGCAGGAAGGCCAGATAGACGTCCAGCATCCATGCAGCGGCTGCGAACAGCAGGAAGGAAAGACCCTGCTTGAGGGATTCCATCCAGGCACCGGGGCGGGGCAGGATGTTAACGAGCGAGGGGAATGCACCCATCACGATGTACGGGAATGCCAGACCCAGTGCCATGAAGGTGAGAGCCAGCACCATCCATACGCCGGGCAGGGACATGGCTGCGGGCATGGCGGCACCCAGGAAGGGTGCGCTGCAGGGGGTGGCCACGACGGTGACCAGCAGGCCCTGGAAGAAGGAACCCATGAGCCCCTTCTTCTGCTGCAGACCCTGACCGGCGCCGGTAGCGCCCACGCCAATCTCAAACAGGCCGAACATGCTCAGACCCAGCACAAGGAGCAGCAGCATGATGCAGTACACAATCCACTCGTTCTGCATCCATACAGCCCAGCTGCGGGTGTCGGAGCCGGCGTCATTCCAGAGCGTCTGTACCCACTGTGACCACGGGGTGTTGGCCAGTACTTCGAGGTTCGATACGACGATGAGTGCAATGGCCAGCAGCCAGAAGGAAACCAGAATACCCATCACGAAGATGAGCGAGTGCATGAACACCTTGCGACGCTCACCGCCACCGAGCTCAACAAAGCTCATAATCTTCAAACCGATAACGGGGAATACGCAGGGCATGAGGTTCAGAATCAGGCCACCCAGAAACAGTGACCCGAAGATACCCCAGATGCCGGTGGGGATGCCACCCTGAGCAGCAGCGGGGGCTGCCGGAGTCTCAGCCACGGCCGGAGCTGGGGCTGCAGCGCTTACGTTCAGCTTGGCAATCTTGCCGTCGTAGACCAGTACGCCACTCAGCGCAGGCAGCTCTTTGCCCACCAGCGCCTCATTCTTTACGGGAACCATGGTGTCCTTGCCATCGTTGCGTGTCAGGGTCAGGGTGTACCCGCTGTCGGTCTTGGTCAGGGTCTGCTCGGCGGTGGGGTTGATGGAGTTATCGGCCGAGAAGAAGTAGGCGCTCTTCACCTCGCCCTCGGCAGTGAAGCTCAGTACCACGCTGTCGGTGGTCTGGGTCATGGTGGCCGTGGTGGGTGTATCTCCCAGTACCTCGACCTTGCTTTCCTTTGCGGCCCAGTCGGCTGCGGCAGCACCGTCACCGGCGCTCAGGCTGATGGTGGCGGTCTTGGTTTCGGGCGGGTTGCAGCCGGTGTCGCTGCAGGTCTGAGCAGTGGCGCTCACGGTGATTTCTGCCTGCTGCGGGGCATTGGCGGCAGGGGTGACTTTCCACACGATGGTGGGGGTGTTGTAGGTGTAGGCCACACCCAGCATGCCCTCGTGGCGATCAGGGGCGGACCAGTAGGGTCCCTCCACAGCAAAGCCCTCGGGGGCGGTAAGCTCGGCAGTCATGGGTTCGCCCACGGTGGCGGGATTGCGGAAATAGGCGTGCCAGGGCTGGGGAATGTCGGCCTGCAGGGCTACATAGAAGGGCTCGCCGGCCTTGTAGCTGCTCACACTGGCGCTGCCGGTCACGCTGACGGTGGACTGTTGCTCGCCGCCGAACAGCCCGGCTCCGAAGCCGCCGCCATTCGTGCCACCGATGGCGAAACCACCGGTAGATGCTGCGCTGTCGTCGGCTTCCTCCTCGTCAGATTCCTCCTCATCGGCCTCTTCTTCGTCGGCTTCTTCCTCATCAGCCTCTTCCTCGGTGTCAGCCTCCTCTTCCTCGTCAGCCGGTTCCTCGGCGGGAGCAGGGGTGACAGCCGGTGTGGCTACGCTGTCAAAGGTGACCTTCACGGCGCAGTGCTTGCCGTCGAAGGTCAGAATGCCGCCCAGTGCAGGCAGCTCCTTGCCCACCAGGGCCTCATCCTTCACCGGGGTCATGGTGTCGGAGTTGTCGTTGCGTGCCAGAGTCAGACTGTAACCGCTGTCAGTCTTGGTCAGGGGCTGCTCGGCGGTGGGGTTAATGGAGTTGTCGTCCGAGAAGAAGTAGGCACTCTTCACCTCGCCCTCGGCAGTGAAGCTCAGTACCACCGCCTCGGGGGATTGGGATGCCGTCACCGTGGTGGGGGTGTCGCCCAGTACCTCAACCTTGCTTTCCTCGGCTGCCCAATCGGCAGCAGCAGCGCCATCGCCGGCGCTCAGGCTGACTGCAGCGGTCTTGGTCTCGGGAGCATTGCAACCGGTGTCGCTACAGGTCTGAGCAGTAGCGCTCACGGCAAACTCTGCCTGCTGAGGGGCATCTGCCTGCGGGGTGACTTTCCACACGACGGTGGGGGTGTTGTAGGTGTAGGCTACCCCCAGCATACCCTCGTGGCGGTCGGGGGCGGACCAGTAGGGGCCCTCTACAGTAAAGCCCGCGGGTGCGGTGAGCTCAGCGGTCATCGGCTCGCCCACGGTTGCGGGGTTACGGAAATAGGCGTGCCAGGGCTGCGGGATATCCCCCTGCAGGGCAATATAGAAGCTCTCGCCGGCCTTGTAGCTGCTCACACTGGCCTTGGCGCTCACGCTGAAGGTGGGGGCCTGCTGCGCGGCAGCTCCGGGGCCGAAGGGCAGACCGCCAAACTGAGCCTGCGCGGTGCCGGTGAACAGCGCCGCCGCCACTGTCAGAAATCTTACAATGTTCATGTGTCGCAGTTTACCTGAAAACGCACCGTACCGCAAGCATAAATCTGCGTTGCTTTTGCATTATTTTCATCAGTATGGTGGATTTTCGGTTTTTGCCGGACCGGCTATTCTTTCGCCGCGTCCGGGGCGATGAGATAATAGCGCCGGTGCCGGGTGCTCCGATAGCGCCCGCAGGCTCTCAGGAACATGTAAAAACACCAGCCGCCCATACCGAGAAAGAATAGCGGCATAAGCAGTTTGTCGAAGTCGCGTCGCATGGCCCACCATGGCAGCTCGGGGGCATAGTACACGGTAACTTGCTCGCCGGGTCTGACCTTGGGTTTAGTGCTGCCGTCTAACTCCGTATGAGCGGTGGTAGTTCCGTCAGCGTGTGTGATGAGGTAGACCGGGTAGTAAACCACCTCCACCACCGAGCTTTGTTCCTCACCGTTAATTTTGGTGGTTCTGTGGGTGGTTTTGTGGCAGTAGTCTATGACGGTGGCGGTGCTACGCTCTCCATTGAGCCACAGGTCGAGGTAGGTGATTGTCGAGTGGCTGTGGAGTTGTTGCCCGGCCGCAACGAGCATCAGTGCCATCAGGGAGAGCCAGCCAAGCATCGGCAGCAGTGGGGAGAGCCCGTCGTAGATATTCAATCGGTGGCGGGCAGGGCGTCTTTCGCCAATCTCGGGCAATTTGACGCCACATTTGCTCAGCGCCTCCTGTAGCCCCTCGTTGTCGTGCACGCGCAGAAATCCGTGCTCGCGCAGACCGTAGCGCCCCATGGGGAGTTCCATCATGTAGTAATCCAGGCTGCCATCAGGGTGGGGAAAAATCCGGTGTACCATATCCTGCGCTACAGGTACGGCGTATACCACGGGCTTGCCGATGGGCACTACCTGCACGATGAGGGCACGGCTTGGCGTCAGGGCATATATTGTGTTGCGATTGCCCTTTATCGCATAAATGACGCAGAGCAGGCAACCCAGTGCTGCCATGAAGCTCAGGCCGACGGTGTAGATGTTGCAGGCGTCCGGCGGCGCAGGGGACAACGCAAGCGAGGTCAGTACGGCACTCAGCCCCAGCAGGAGCACACCCCCTATCAATACCACCCACACATTGCCATCCATGGCATATCGGCGGCGCTCCGCCCAGAGCATGTCCTCGCCATCCGATAGGGCAAATTCGATCGCTCTCTTCAGTTCGTTGTTCTCGGTAGTCTGCAACATGCGCCTATTATAACACCTACCGTCGCTTTGTCAATGCTGACCGTTGGGCAGACAAACTCCCGCCGGAACCCACTCCGCGGGCGGATTTTGCCCCTGCTTGAGCGCCTCGCGAATGGCCGATGATGACGCCGGGTGGTGCCCCTCGATGAAGATGGCGCGTGCACCCTCGCGCGGTTGGGGAGCCGTACCACGGTGGTACACAATGAAGCGGAGCTGCTCGCACAGGTAATCATACCGCGCCCAGCGGTGCAACTGCTCCCACTGGTCGGTGCCCATGAGCCAGTAGAGCTCATCCCCCGGGTAGAGCTCAAGGCAGGCCTGCACTACGCGCCAGCTGTAACTCGGCGGGGGGAGGGTGAGGTCAAGCTCACTTACCTCGGCTTGCGGCATGTTTGCCGTAGCCGCCCGCAGCATGGCCAGTCGCTGCTCATCGGTAAAATAGTGCTGCCGTCCGGTCTTGAACGGCGAACACGCCGCCGGCAGGAACAGAACCCTGTCCAGCCCCGCAGCTTTTACCGCCGCCGCAGCAATAGCTAGGTGCCCGCTGTGTACCGGGTCAAACGAGCCGCCGAACAGGCAGGTTTTCATCACAGCCCCTCCGTATCTTTGTAGGGCAGGAAACAACCGATGGGCAGTTTCACAAACTTGCTCTCGGGGCGCAGTCGGCGGTAGTGGTTAATGAAGGCCGACAGGTTGCCGTAGTTCTTGGCAGTCTTGGGAATACCCTGCTGACCGCAGTTCACCAGAATATTGAAGTGCAGCTCAGCGTGCAGGTGGGCAGGGAACATACCGCGGTTGGTGCCGATGGTACCGACCTGGTCCCCGCGCTTCACCAGCTGACCCAGCTTCACATCAATGCGGTCCAGGTGCCCGTACAGCGTCTGGCAGCAGAGCACGCGACCACTCTTGGGCTCGCGGAAAGCATGGCGCACAATCACCACCTTACCCCAGCGACCGCGGGCATCCGCCGCATACGTCACCAAGCCGTGCCCAATCGTGTACACCGGATCACCCAAATCCGAATTGCCGCCACCCACGCCATTCCAGTCCTCGCCCAAGTGGCGCGGCGTCTTCAGGCGCAGACCGCGAGCCTTATAATAGCCCTCACCATTCGGCTTGCCTACCGGGTAATCGAAACCATCCGCCAGCGGCACCAGCGCCCACTTGCCATCGGCCGTCTTCTGCGCCATCGTCACACCGCACGACGTACTGCCCAGCATGAAGAACAGAGCCATCGTCACCACGAAAATCTGTTGGTATAAGCGTACCATGCTCGCAGCATATCACATAGCACCCACACATGGCAAGCCCCAAAATTGCCATACCATGACATAGGGGGAAGGACAAGTCTTGAATATCCACCGCCCATCGGGCGGTTCTTCACCACAGGCAACAGCCTGTTCTTCACCATGAGCCCCCGGCTCATTCTTCACCGTTCGGCTCGCCGAACTTAAGGCAAGTTGTTAAAGTTCCGCGGCGCAGCCGCCAAGCTCAAAGACTTTCAACATCCAACATTCAACATTCAACTTTGCCAGCCCTTCCTGGCAAACAGCCACGCCGCCACAATCCACAGCGCCAGCGCCGTTGCACTAATCCCCAGCATCACCGCCCAACCCAGCTTGTAGAGCAGAGTAAGAGCAATCGCCGTCCACAGACCGCCGCCCATAATCGGCTCGTGTAGCAACTGCTTGTAGCCGAAAGCCTGCGTCGCGCAAGTCTTGGCCTCCGGGTCGGCAGCGCGCAGCAGCAGCAGCCCCGTAGCCGTCACACCCAGCGACTGGCCGAACTCCGCAATCGCGCACTCGAACCACGACTCCTTGAACAGACGCCGCGCCACCACCACCACCATGAACAGCGACAGCGCCAGACCCAGCACAATCAGAATCAACAGCCCCACCCAGTTGTCCAGCACCACCTGCACCTTAATCGTCGCCATGGCCGACACCACCAGGAAATCCAGCGCCGCGCCGGAAACTCGCTGCATCTGCCCGTGGTCAATCAAATGGTGCACCCGCACACGCTGCGCCAACTTCTGCATCAGCAAACCGCCAATCATACAGAACGGGAACAGCGGGAACCCCTTCATCAGCGTCACCACACCATCCGAACTGCAGGCCGCCTCCAGCTCCGTCAGCCCGGCGCGCATACCGAACCCCATCAGAATCGCAATACCCACCAGCGAAATATGCCACGCCAGAGAGTCAATCGAATCGCAGTAAACCGTCTGCACACCCGCCGCCGGCTGCTCCTCCTTCGTATAAATACCGCGCTGCTGCAGCTTATCCTGCTCATCGAAACGGCGAATATTCGTAATATACCCCTTGCGAGCCGCCCAGTTCACCAGCACAATACCCACAATCACCGCCAGCAGCATACCTGCCGTCGCCATCGTATAGCCCAGCGCAATGCCATCCTCCCAACCGAAGGACTCAAAACTCTCCGCCATACCGCTCACCGTACCGTGACCACCCTGAAAACCAATCTCCAGCAGATTACCGAAACCCTCATTCATGCCGAAGAACGGCAGCAATATGAAACCCACCACCGAAAAACCAATCACATACTGTCCCCAGGCCAGAATCTGCCCAAAGCACAACTGCGGGAACGCCACCTGCACCACCTTCTTGAGCGGGGGAGTCACCACCCCCAGGAATAGCGTGGCGAATACCACATTAATCATGAACCCCGGCAGCTTGCCCACCGTGCTCACCACATCCGCCGGCACCAGCTCCGGCCACCCCTGGAAAATCGCCAACCCAATAAACCCGCCAATCACAGAACTCGGCAGATAACAACGCTGCAACAGCGGCACAAGCGTGCGCAACACCTTACCCGCCACCAACAGGGCAGACAACAAACAGAAGACAATGATAGCCGTCATGATTCAGAAATGCTTGCAGAAGAGAGAAATATCAACGCCACACACTATACCACAATCCCCCCCTTCCGTCAAGACGGAAGGGGCATCCACCGCCCACCGGGCGGTTCTTCACGACGGCTCCGCCGTTCTTCACCATGAGCCCCCGAAGTCGGATCGTAGCCATGTCGTTCTGTGAGCCAAGGAGTTGGTAAGACCCATTGTCTTCCTAAGAGA
>JAZSEM010000065.1:0-4772 GCA_045531695.1 Akkermansia sp. | reverse complement strand
GCAGACTTGCGGGGTGACAGAAAAGCGGGTTACAACCGCATGCGTTATTTTTATAATTGCCTCCTGCTCTTACGGTACAACATTAGTGTATACTTGAGCAACACTCCTCTGTCACCCCGCAAGTCTGCGGGGTTTAGATATATTTTTCGCATTTTCCCAGGGTTTCGCCTGCGGCTTCACCCTGGGCTATTGTTCTGTCGCCCGCAGGAGCGGGCTTAAAGTACGGTTCGCCTTCGGCTCACACCCCGCCAAGTTCCAATTTAGCCATCAAATGGCTTTAAACCTCTAATTATTCCAACGCGTAAGTTTATCGTGAAGGTTTGAGTTGACTTAGCAGGTCAGGGCATTGGTCGCCAGGCCGGCCAGAGCTGTCTCCTTGTAGTCGGAGTGCAGGTTGCGGCCGGTTTCGTACATGGTGGCAATCACGCTATCCAGGCTCACATAGTGAGAGCCGTCGCCGCGCAGGGCCAGTCGGGTGGCGTTGACGGCCTTCACGGCACCGATGGCATTGCGCTCGATGCAGGGTACCTGTACCAGCCCGCAGATGGGGTCGCAGGTCAGGCCGAGGTTGTGCTCCATGGCGATTTCGGCGGCATTCTCAATCTGGGCATTGGTACCACCCATGGCTGCTGCCAGACCGGCGGCTGCC
This sequence comes from Akkermansia sp., assembly GCA_045531695.1. Classification (GTDB taxonomy): domain Bacteria; phylum Verrucomicrobiota; class Verrucomicrobiia; order Verrucomicrobiales; family Akkermansiaceae; genus Akkermansia. The sequence goes on along the minus strand of JAZSEM010000065.1, from coordinate 4,123 downwards.
ATCGAGCAGGCCACACCTACTTCGCCCTGGCAGCCGACCTCGGCGCCGGAGATGGAGGCATTTGCCCGGTACAGGCTGCAGATGGCTGAGGCTGTGAGCAGGAATACCTCGCGCCCGCCGTCCAGAGAGAAGGGGGATTCCTTGTGCCCGTAGCGCTCGTAGTAGCGCAGTACGGCCGGCAGTACACCGGCGCTGCCCATGGTGGGGGCGGTGACCACACGCCCGCCGGCGGCATTTTCCTCGGCTACGGCAAAGGCCCACAGGTTAATCCAATCGATGATGGTGAGGGCGTCTGTCCTGTTGTCGTGGAAGAGCTTTTCGAGGCGCCTGTAAATGATGGGGGCGCGGCGTGTCAGTCGCAGGGGGCCGGGCAGGGTGCCGGGGGTGGAAATGCCGCGCTCGATGGCCTCGTTCATGGTTTTGCAGAGGTGGCGTACGCGGTGGCTCACCAGCTGAGCCGGGCGCAGGGAGGCCTCGTTGCAGCGCACAGCCCCGGCGATGGTGATGTTCTCGCGCTCGCACAGTTCCATGAGCTCCGCACAGGTGCGGAACTTGTAGGGGACGTTCTGCGAGGGGGTGTCGGTGCTTTGTCCCATTTCGCTCCGGCGGCAGATGGCACCGCCGCCGACCGAAAAGAATGTTTCGCTGTACAGCAGCTCGCCTGTGCTGCTCAGGGCCTGCAGGCGCATGCCGTTGGCGTGCTCGGGCAGAGTGATGTCTTTGCGCAGGGCTATGTGGCGCTCGGGGCAGAACTCGATGTCGCGCTTGCCGCCCAGGCTCAGGTGGCCGGTGCTGTTGACCCTGCCCACATAATCGACAGCGAGGTTGAGGGTCTCGGCATCCAGCCCCTGCAGGCCGTAAATGACAGCCCCGGGGGTGCCGTGCCCTTCACCGGTGAGAGCCAGTGAGCCATACAGCTCGGTCTGTACCTCACCGGTCTGTTCCAGCAGCCCCCGCTCGCTCAGGTCGGCCACAAAGCGCGCTGCCGCCCGCATGGGCCCCATGGTGTGGGAGCTCGACGGCCCTATGCCGATGGAAAAGACATCAAATAAGCTGGTGTACATGAAGTAAAGAATGCTTATATAAGTTCCGCTCGCTGGCACTCACCGTCAGACGCAGGGAGTGCAGCGAGCGGAAAATTACAAATTCGTATGTCGGAATTCGTATGTCGTACTTCAGATAATGCCGAGTTCCTTGCCGGCCTGAGCGAAGGCGGCAATGGCGCGGTCAAGCTGCTCGATGGTGTGAGCGGCGGAAATCTGAGTGCGGATGCGGGCCTGACCCTTGGGCACCACGGGGTAGAAGAAGCCCATGGCGTACACACCCAGCTCGAGCAGGCGGTTGCTCATGCGCTGAGACAGGGCGGCATCCCCCAGCATGACAGGCACGATGGCGTGACCGGCACCGGCAAGCGTGAAGCCGCACTGCTCCATTCCCTTGCGGAAGTAGGCGGCGTTGCTCTGCACGCGCTCGGTGAGCTCGGTGGAGGCCTCGAGCATGTCGATAACCTTGATGGTGGTGGCGGCGATGGCGGGCATGACGCTGTTGGAGAACAGGTAGGGGCGGGACTTCTGGCGCAGCATGTCCACAATCTCCTTCCTGGCGCCCACATAGCCGCCGGAGGCGCCACCCAGTGCCTTGCCGAAGGTACCGGTGGTGATGTCAATCTTGCCGAACAGACCGCAGTGCTCGTGCGTACCGCGACCGCGGCTACCCAGCACGCCTGTGGCGTGGGACTCGTCGAAGTGCACCAGTGCACCGTATTTCTCGGCAAGCTCGTGAATCTTGTCCAGGCTGGCTACGATACCGTCCATGGAGAACACACCGTCGGTGGAAATCAGGATGGTGCGGGCACCGGCAGCCTTGGCCTCCTGCAGCTTGGCCTCGAGGTCAGCCATGTCGTTGTTGGCGTAGCGGTAGCGGGCGGCCTTGCACAGACGCACACCGTCAATGATGGAAGCGTGGTTGAGGGAGTCGGAGATGATGGCGTCCTCCTTGGTCAGCAGAGCCTCGAACAGACCGCCGTTGGCGTCGAAGCAGGAACCGAACAGAATGGTGTCCTCAGTGCCGAGGAAGGCGCTCAGGCGCTCCTCGAGCTGCTGGTGCAGGGTCTGGGTGCCGCAGATGAAGCGGACGGAAGCCATACCGAAGCCCCAGCGGTCGATGGCCTCCTTAGCGGCCTTCTCGAGCTCGGGGTGGTTAGCCAGACCCAGATAGTTGTTGGCGCACATGTTGATGACCTTGCTGCCATCCTTCAGACCCACCTCAGAGAACTGGGGTGTGGCGATGTAGCGCTCCTGCTTGTAAAGACCGGCCTCCTTCAGTGCGGCCAGGTCGGTGATGATGCGGTTTTTGAAATCTTCGTTGTACATGATAGGTGCTGCTCCGGCGTTTTCAGCGGGCAGGGCATTGTAGTACCATGTGCGCCGAATGTCAACCGCATTTGCTGATTTCCTGCGTCCTAACTGCCCCGAAAACAATACCCGCTGACAAAAAGGCTCGCTATTTGTGCCGAAATGCGCTACAATCCCGCCCATGAGCGATATTGAGTGGAACAGCGTGACCGTGAGCGATGAGGAAAAACCGCAGGTGAGCATCGATGACCTGCGCGAGCTTGCTGCCGACCTCGACCCCGATGATTTTGACGAACCCGTGCAGGAGTTCCTCGATGAGCTGATGAGCACGGGTGACCTCACCGACCTGCGCCGCGCGGCTACTCTGCTGCTGCAGGACGAAATTGACTTCTCGCCCGAGCTGGCTGAAATGGGGATTGAGCCCGACACCGGGTTAATTACCCTGCTGATTGCCACCGGTGCCGATGTGAATGCCCTCAACCCCTATGGGCAGGCCCCGCTGCACTTAGCTGCTCAGTATGGCTACGCACACATTGTTGATATGCTGCTGGCTGCCGGTGCCAAGGTGACCGTGCGCAATCATGCCGGTAAGTTTGCTGCCGATTTGGCGCAGGATGCCGAGCTGAAGGCCAAATTGGCTCCGCCCTCTATTTTTGAGGATGACTTGCCCCTGCCGCCCGAAATTGAGGATGCCGACTACGTGCCCCCGCACGACCATGGCCATGACCACGGCCACGATTGCCAGTGCGGCTGCCACAGTTAGAAGTACGAGGGACCCGTCTCCGCGTCTCGCTGCGCTCGCTTGCTTCCGGCTTCTCTTCGATACGCCGAGACGGGTCGCCGAGGCAGGCGAATTTATGAGTTCCCGGCTTCTCTTCGATACGCCGAGACGGGACGTCGTGGCGGGCTGCAGGCGAACTCCCACCCAATATCAGAAACCGCGCTTGCGCGGGTGGGGGTGGAAAATATATAGGGGCTCGCCGTACAGGGTGCTTAATCAGTTACGCATTTTCTGCTTGCATCAGCATCGGAGATGCTGTATCGTAGGGGGTATCGGATTTTCTGCTGTCCTGCACTCTGTTGTACATGGTGCAGCACGACGGTATATTCTATCTAGCATTCGATTTTCGTTAATAGTTAGTTCTTTTACAGCCATGAAACCTTCTTCTCTCCTCGTAACGTCTGCCATTGCCGGTGTGTTGATTGCTGATTTTGCAACAGATCCGGACTCCCCTGCATTATTTACTGTACTTGCCGATGAAACTCAGGATTACAACTTGCTGGTGGCATCTCAGGCCGGGGATTTTGCAGCCGCTCAAAAAGCTCTTTCCGCAGGCGCAAATGTCAATGCTGTCTCTGCCCAAGGAGTGACGCCACTCATGTATGCCGGCGGTAAAGGTCACACAAATATTGTACGCTTGCTACTCCAATCCGGGGCAAATCCGAACTTAGCTGAGCCTTCTCATCAATACACACCTCTCATGGTTGTTGCCATGGCCGGTCAAGCGGAGGTCGTTTCTCTGCTCCTGGCCAGTGGCGCAAAGGTGGACTCTGCCGACAAGAACGGCTTTACTCCTTTGATTTTAGCAGCTCAGTACGGACATGTAGACTCGCTCAAAGCCCTCCTTGCAGGCGGGGCAAAGGTGAATGCCGGAAATAATGACGGAGTGACGGCTTTGATGATTGCATTGCTGAACGGTCACCAGGAAGCGGTCAAAGCCCTACTGGCTGCCGGTGCGAAGGTGGATGCCGTTGATGCCAAGGGTAAT
>JAZSEM010000017.1:0-3398 GCA_045531695.1 Akkermansia sp. | reverse complement strand
TTGCCTCGGCTGCTGCCCGCGCTTTAAGGCGCGTGCGTGAACGGTAGCTTAAGCTACGCATATCCGCGGGTGAAAGCCCGCCTGTTTTATCACTTAGTCCTTCGTAACTCGTAACTAGTCCTTCCTTACAAGCTCCAATTTGTAGAGTTTTCAGAGATTTCCAACGCGCATAAATGCCACATAACTTTCGAGCTTTTCCGGGAAATCTTTGCTTGTAAGGAGAGGAAAGATATGCTACACTGAAAGACACCAATATGGCCGGAGTGAACACAATGGAACAGCAACGAAAATCCCGAGTAAGCATATTTCTGAAGCAGCATGAGCAATGGAGTGCCTGGTGTTTCTTCACGCTGATGAGTTCCCTGGTACTGTATGTAAGCGGATTAGGATGGGAGGCACTGCTGCTCACTCCTATGTTGGGAATCATGATGCTGTATGTGCTCAAAATCTGTGCATTGTATGTGAGGCGCAGTTCAGCCTGGGCTATAACAGGAGTCTTTTTTGCCTGCACACCGTTGTTCACGGCGCATGTCAGCGAGCTGAGCTTGAGCCTGCAGTTTGTGGTGCTGTACCACGTGATGGCATGGGCAAGGGGTAAGAGGCGGGAGTTCAGACCGCGGCATTTTTTCATTGTCGGTCTGAGTACCGGTGTGGCTCTGACGTCCCTGCTTGCAGCCACGGTATTCTTTTTGCCGGTGGTCATGCTGATGCTGTGGGTGAACCGCGGCAGCCTGATAAAGGCGGTCGACAAGCTACTGTTCGGTTTCGTGCTGTCGTTGTTGGTACACGCACTGCTCACTTGGCCTGTTTGCGCCAAGTTACCTGAACCGGGAGCTCAGGTACCGCTGTATTTCCTGCCCCTGCTGGGCCTGTTGCTACCGGCCATTACCACGGTGAACCACAATCACCCCGAGCGGCGCACGGCCACCCACATAGCACTGGGCACGGCTGTTATTGCCATTACAGCGGCAGCACTCAGCGGATTCTGCCCTGAGCCGCAGGAACTCTTCTGCCTGCTGCCCTTTGCCCTGCTTGCACTCGTCGGTACAGCCCTGCTGCTGCACAAACGGCTCGGCAGCAGCAAGGCTGTTGCGCTGCTGCGCGGGATTGGCATCATTTGCCCCTTCGTCACCCTCTGCGCCGTGCTGATTGCGCCCGTTTACCGCATGGCCACAGCTCCACCGCCGCAACCGACACCTACTGTCGAAAACTGAAAAAGGGCGCAGTCTGCGAAAGACTGCGCCCTTTTATTTTATCTCAAATCTCCCGTCAGGGCAGAGCAATGTACTTAGCCTTGGGCATGTTGCAGAGCGGGCACTTGTCCGGTGCAGTGTCGGCGGGGAACGTATCGCCACAGAGCGGGCAGATGACGTAGGCGGCCGGCAGATTGAGCGGCTCACCGCTCTCCAGCTGGCGGATAGCCTCGGCATACATAGCAGCGTGCACCTTCTCGGCCTCGAGAGCCCAGTTGAAGCTGCGCAGAGCATCCTTGGCGCCCTCGGCCTCGGCCTGTGCCACCATGGGCGGGTACATTTCGGAGTACTCGTAAGTCTCGCCCTTCAGAGCCTCTTTCAGGTTCTCGAGCGTGGTACCCACATGCCAGCTCATGTCGTACTCAATGGGCTGCTCACCCATCTTTACCAGAGCCTTGGTGTGGTTGGCGGCATGAATACGCTCGGTCGCCGAGGTAGCCTCGAACAGCTTAGCAATCAGCGGATACCCCTCCTGCAGTGCCTTACTGGCGAAGGAGGCGTACATGGCGCAGGCGGTACTTTCGCCCACGATAGCGGTCTTCAGATTTTCAATGGTTGTAGCCATGGTGCCACAATATACCCGGAACCCAGGTTAGGCAAGCCTAAATCGCTACCTGACAGAAAAAAATAAAAAATTGTGTAGATTACTCCATTCATTCGCGTTCTCCCCGTCGTAAAGGTTATCAAACCTGAACAATTCAGATTTCAAAACTTAATTCTCATTACAATCATGAAAAAACTCATCCTTATAGCTGTGGCAGCCCTGCTGCCCGCCGTCGCCCAGGCAGCCCCGAGCCACCACCATCACGGCCCGAAGGGACACCCGAAAGCCCACCACGTGCACCACTGCAAACCGGCTCCGCGCCTGAAAAAGCATAAGCCGCACAAGCACCACTGCAAGCCGGCCCCGTGCCATGGGCACCACCACTGTCCGCCCCCGGCACCGTGTCCTCCCCATGGGCACCATCACTGCCCGCCGCCTGCACCTCACGGTCACAGCCACTTCAGCATCTCCGTAAGCCTGTAAGCAAAACCTTTGGCCATAAAATTGAAGAAATGAACCTGAGCCGCAGTCCTGACCGACTGCGGCTCACATCATTTCAAATACCAAAATCGGCCATACGTGAATTATGCGTTGACATCTCGCGCGCGAGCGTGTAAACTGCCACCATGCAGGACAACAGGCCGAACGAAAGAAATAACAGACGCAAACCCCGTTACAGCGACAAACCCGCCCGCCCCGCTGCCCCCAAAGCAGCAAAGCCCCGTACCTTCAAAACGGCAGAGGCTCCCGAAGGCAGCGAAAACTGGGTGCGCCCGTGGGTGCAGCTCAAGTACTTCACCTACAACCCGGCCGTGTTCCCCCGCATGCTCGGCGCCGTGAGCCCCGATGCCGTGGCAGGTGGCCTGATCAACGTGTACGACAAGAACGGCGAGCTCTTCGGTGGCGGTTTCTGGAACCCGCAGAGCCGCACCCCGCTGCGCATGCTCTACCACGGCCCGGAGCTGCTGACCGAGGCCAAGCTCGAGGAATCCCTGCGCCGCGCCGTGAGCTGGCGCCGCGAGGACTGCAATCTGGACGCCACCACCTCCGCCTACCGCATCATTCACGGCGATTCCGACGGACTGGGCGGCCTGATAGCCGACCGCTACGCCGATGTGCTGAGCCTGGAGGTCACCACACTGGGTGTATGGCAGCGCCTGCCCCAATGGCTGCCCCTGCTCCACAAACTCTGCGGCACCAGCCGCCACGTCATCACCGTAGATGACGGCATTGCCCGCATGGAGGGCATCAACCCCGCCACAGCCCCGGCCAGCGAGCCGGTACATCGTGTACGCATCACCGAAAACGGGGTAAACTTTGAAGTCGACTTTGCTCAAGGGCACAAGACCGGCTTCTTCTGCGACCAGCGCGACAACCGTCGCAAGCTCTCGCAGCTGGTGGCCGGCAAGACCATGCTCGACCTCTGCTGCTATTCCGGCGGTTTCTCCATACACGCCAAGCTGCACGGCGGAGCGAAAGAGGTGACAGCTGTCGACCTCGACGAAAAAGCCATTCTCATGGCCAAGCGCAACGCCAACATCAACAGCAGCAACGGCCCGCTGCGTATTGACTTCGTGCATGCAGACGCCTTCGTCTATGCC
>JAZSEM010000120.1:0-5143 GCA_045531695.1 Akkermansia sp. | reverse complement strand
CGCTCGCTTGCTTTCGGCTTCTCTGCGATACGCCGAGACGGGGCGCCGTGACAGGCCGCGCTTTCAGGCGCGGGTGGCGGTAAGTGTGATTCCGGCTTCGCTTATCACAGGCGTAAGCCTGCATTCTCCTACATTGTAGATGGTAAATTGTAGATTGTAGATTCTTTTTAGGATTGACTTTCACGGCGGGGGCAGGCACAATACGCGCATGCAAGAGAGAGTCATCATACCGCTTGAGGAGTTCCCCGAGGAAGGTCTGTTCGTGGAGGGCGAGGCCGACGGCGCGCTTTTCGGTATCGACAACACAGGGGCACAGAGTGTGGGGCCCCTCAGCTACAGTCTCGAGGCTCAGCTCTACGAAACGGAGCTCGTGTTGCGTGGCAGCATATCGGCTACTTTCCGTATGCGCTGCGACCGTTGCCTGCGTGAATTTGACTACACAGTCGATATTGAGGAGCTCACCATATCCTGCGATGTGCGTGGAAAAGTTGTGGCCGATGTGACCGAAGATTTGCGCGAAGAGATTCTTCTGGAGCTCCCCGGATACCCAAAATGTGAAATTTCAGGCCTTGAATGTGAAATAAATGACACATTTTGTGATTTTAGACTGGACAAAGACCCCCATTCGGGTGTAAACTCTGCCACCCCGAGTGGCAACAGCGTCTGGGATGCCTTAGATGATTTCCCCCGAAAGTGACGCGAAAGCCCCACTCTCACTCACAGTAAATCTTAACCAGAATACAGAACTATGGCAGCTCCGAAACGCAGAACGTCCAAGATGAAGCAGCGCTCCCGCCTGGCCGCTCAGGCCTGGAAGGCCCCCAAACTCGGCAAGTGCCCCAAGTGCGGTGCAGCCGTTCCCGGTCACACAGCTTGTGCCCAGTGCGGTACATACAAGACCCAGAGTGGGGCTGAGGTGATTGTGAAGCTGGTAGACTAATCTACCTTTCCTCACAATAGAGAACCCCTGCTTACCAAAAAAACTTCAATCGCCCCGCAGATTTTACTGCAGGGCGGTTTTTTTGTTGACAGAGCAGGGGAAAGTGTGTTAGAGTATGCTTGAACATACTACATATAATCGCGTATGAAGTTAGCAATCGATGCTATGGGCGGCGATAATGCGCCGCAGGTGAATATCCAAGGTGCCGTGCAGGTGCTCTCGAAGATGAATTTTCTTAAAAAGCTCTTTCTCGTTGGTGATGAAACAACTCTGAAGCAACAGTGCGATGCCGCCGGCATCGGTTCCAACCCCAAGGTGGAGATTGTGCATGCTCCTGAGGTGGTAGGAATGGAAGAGAGCGGTCTGGCCGCTGTGCGCCAGAAGAAGAACTCCTCCATGAGCATATCAGTGGATATGGTGAAGAAGGGGCTTGCAGACGCTGTGGTGTCCGCCGGCAACACCGGTGCCGCTGTGGCTGCCAGCACCATCAAACTGCGCCTGCTGGAGGGCGTGGAGCGTGCCGGCATTGTATCTCCCCTGCCGAGCATTCATGGTTATGTGCTGGTGAGCGATACCGGCGCCAATCCCGATGCCAAGCCCAGCCATCTGGTTGGCTATGCCGTGATGGCAGCCATGATGGCTCGCTACGTCTACAACCGCCAGATGCCCAATGTGGGCGTGATGAGCAACGGTACGGAGGACTGCAAGGGCAGTGATTTCTCGCTGAAGACCTTCTCCCTGCTGCGTGCTCTGGCTGACCGCGAGCTGCTTCCCTTTAATTTCCAGGGCAACTGTGAGGGCCACGATCTTTTTGAGACTGAGCTCGACGTAGCTGTGACGGATGGCTTTACCGGCAACATTCTGCTGAAGAGTGTGGAGGCCACGGCACACGCCTACACGAACTGGATTAAGTCCGGTATCATGAGCAGCACCTTGGCCAAGCTGGGCGCTATCTGCATGCGCTCCGTGTTCAAGACCCTCAAACAGCGCATGAGTGCAGATGCCATTGGCGGCTGCCCGCTCATGGGTGTGAACGGTGTTTCCATCATCGCTCACGGCTCGGCAAATGCCACTGCTATTCTCAATGCCTGCCGCATGGCTGCCGGTATGGTGCAGAACAGCGTGAACGACCGCATCATCGAGACCATGGCCAAGATCAATCCCGTGCTCAAAGAGCTCGATTGCTGATTAACCATCAAAATCTTCCACGAACAAAAAGGCGCAGTCCCCGGACTGCGCCTTTTTGTTGTAAAGTATTGGTGCGTGTTAGCGCGCGGAACTTAAAAATTCGTCCTTCGGAATTCGTCCCTCGTATTTCAATTATTTCATCACCTTGCCATCGCCATCTCTGAAACAGCCGAAAATCAGGCAGATGATGTCAATGAGCTGCCAAATGCCGAAGAAGCCGGCTGTGAGGAGCTGCAGAATGCCGGTGAGAATGCGACCGGCATAGAAGCGGTGGATGCCGCAGATGCCGAGGAAGCCGAGCAGGGAGAGCAGTAGTGCCGTGGTGCGACTGAGGGGGGATACGGAATTGTCCATGGTGATTGAGTGGTTGGATTGGTTTAAGAAAAAGTGTGTAAACAGAATATATGACAGTTTAACGGATATGTCAAACCAAACTTATCGGTTTTGTCATCTTGCCAGTACCGCAGGTGTGCCACTGTTGCCACAGGCGGAAATGGGGCGTATGGCGATGCGGGTGGCAGGGCCGATGAGCCCGGCGGGCAGGGTGACCTTGCGCTGAGAACCCGGCAGCACGCAAATGGTGCGCCACTCCCTGCCTACACCGGCCTGAACCACCCATTTGCGGGCAGAGTTGTCGACCGGAGTCCAGGCAAGCTGTAGGGCATTCCCGCGGTCACGAGCCTGAGCTGTGGGGCGAGCAGGGCGCACACTGCCACTCCAGGGCATGGCCGGGGGAACAGCGCAGCCGGTGTAGCGGCGGGCCAGGTAGCCCTGTATACCACCGGCATTGCCACCGATGGAGCGCCAGCTCCAGAACAGCTGCCCTGCGCTCTGGCGGGCCAGACGGCGCGAAAGGTCAATCTGCGCATCAATCTCCGATGCCGGGCGTCCCGGGTCCTCCTTGCTGTTAATACGGGCACTGGCAATACCGGGCCACACAGGGCGACGCGGGTTGATAGCACTCCACCAGCGCATGAGGTCCGGGAAACTCTGGTCGCTGTCAATACGCCAGTAGAGCTGCGGTGCCAGGTAGTCCACCCACCCGTTGGCCAGCCACTTGCGGGCATCGCATGCCAGGTGCTCATAGGCATTCACCCCGGCCTGCACTCCGCTGGGGTAACCGGGCTGCCATATACCGAAGGGGCTTATACCCACGCGCACCCAGGGCTTGGCCTGCTTCACATTGGTGTACAGGCGCTTAACAAAGGCATCGATAGCGGCGCGGCGCTGTGCGGGGCTCTTGCCGTCTGCTATGTCGTTGTGGGGCGGGTAGGGGTAAAAGTAGTCGTCCAGGTGCACGCCGTCGATATCGTAGCGGCGCACCACGTCCATAATGACGTTGAGCACGTGTTGCTGGGCTGTCGGGTTCGAGGGGTTCAGAATGGTGGTGGAACCGGCCTTCTTCAGCAGCCCGGGGTTGCGACGGGAAATATGGTTACGCCCTACCGGGCGGCCGCTGATGGTGGCACGGAACGGGTTGAACCACGCGTGCAGCTCCAAGCCGCGTTTGTGTGCCTCGGTAATGGCAAAGGCCAGCGGATCATAGCCGGGGTTGACGCCCGGGCCGCTCAGCCAAGCACTCCACGGTTCCAGATTTGAGCGGTAAAGGGCATCGCCGTTCGGGCGCACCTGCAGAATGATGGCATTGAGCTTCAGCTGCACTGCCTTGTTCAGGATGACCAGCAGCTCCTGTTTCTGTTGCTCGGCAGAGAGCCCTGCACGCGATGGCCAGTCGAGATTGTACACGGTGGACACCCACACGGCGCGGAACTCGCGAGCCGGTTCCGGAGCACCCTCGTTCACCTGCTGCCAGGCCTGTGCCAGTACAGCGCCGAAGAGGTACAACATAATGAGCAGCAGATTTTTCATGTGCCCAGATTACTATACACCGCGCCCATAGGCAAGCCCGCATTATGCCATATTGGTGATTTACATCCCCCCCATCAACTCGTCGCTTGCGGCGAGTTCTTCACCATGGCCGGCGCAGCCGTTCTTCACTACAGGCCGCAGGCCTGTTCTTCACCGTGAGGCGAAGCCGAACTTAAAAAGGCGCGCGGTAGTGTGCTGAATTCAAAAGCTCCGACGTATGGCGGGTCGATGGAATAGTAGCCCGGAGCAAGCGAGCGCCCTGTCTCGGCGTATTGCAGAGCAACGGCTCTCTGTCACCCCGCAAGTCTGCGGGGTTCATATTTCTTTTTTATCCCTACCACAGGTTCCGTTCGCGTTGCTCACTACACCTGTGGCTACTGCTCTGTCGCCCGCTGACGCGGGCTTAAAGTGAGCCGTCCGGCTTGTCTCGGCGGCCTGTCACGGCGTAGCTTTAGCGAAGCCGGAAGCAAGCGAGCGTCAGTGAGACGCGAAGCCGGGGCGGGAACGGTGGAATAGGCTACGCATACTTGCGGGCGAAAGCCCGCCTGTTTTTATCACCTAGTCCTTCGTACCTCGTAATTAGTCCTTTAAATAGCTTGTCTATCGTAGCTTGTATTTCAATAAATTGGAGCTTGGCCACCTATCCCCAAGGCGTCAGCCTTGGTCTTCACCATGCGCGCAGCGCATTCTTCACCACCGTGCATAGCACGGTTCTTCACCGCGGGCTTTAGCCCGCTTTTCACTCGGCCGCAGGCCGTTAAAAAGCTTTTATTCCCAAGCGAGCGAAGGCGCCTGCCTCGGCGTAGGCGGAGCCGAAGACGGGAGCCTAAACCAGAGCCCGCGATAGCGGGCGATAGCTCAATAGCCCGGCGGCTGAGCCGCGTAGTGGCGAAGCCCCGGGTAGGAGTATATAAAATAGATGAGCCCGAGGAACGAGGGCGGCAGATGAGAGGCAGGTTGGCATAAATAACGCGACAATTTCATTACGAGCCGTTTCTGCCGCCCTTCAGGGCTCATGTTCTTTTTGTACTCGCTGCAGGGGCTTACGCCCCTGCCTATTGAGCTACCGCCCTCGTACCTCGGGCTTTTGAATTCCGCTCACCTTCGGTTCGCCATAGACCCCTACAAATTGGAGCTTGGCTCCCT
>JAZSEM010000034.1:0-42800 GCA_045531695.1 Akkermansia sp. | reverse complement strand
GCGGAGCTGGGCATCTACTCCCAGAAATGGGCGCTGCCGGCTGAGACGACTCAGGAAGAGCTGGTCGAGCTCATCCATCAGCTGAATGCCGATGACCGTATCCACGGTATCCTGGTGCAGAGCCCGCCCCCTCCCCATATCGACGAGGAGGCCGTTATCCTCAACATCGACCCGCGTAAGGATGTCGATGGTTTCCACCCTGCCAATGTTGCCAAGCTGGTGCTCGAGGATGAAGAAGGCTTTGTTCCCTGCACACCGCTGGGCTGCATGGAGCTGCTGAAGGCCTACGGCATACCGACCGCCGGCAAGCATGCCGTGGTCATTGGTCGCAGTCTGATTGTCGGCAAGCCCATGGCGAACCTGCTTGTCAGCAAGAAGGCCAATGCCACTGTAACCATTGCCCACTCCCGCACGGCTGACCTTCCCGGGCTCTGCCGCACGGCAGACATTATCGTGGCTGCTGTGGGGCGCCCTGAGATGGTGAAAGCCGATTATGTGAAGGACGGCGCCGTTGTGCTTGACGTGGGTATTAACCGCATTCCCGATGCTACTCGCCCCCGTGGCTATCGCATTGTGGGTGACGTGGATTACGAGGCGGTGAAGGACAAGTGCTCCGCCATTACCCCTGTACCGGGTGGTGTAGGCCCCATGACCATTGCTATGCTCATGGCCAATACGGTGAAGGCCTGCCGTCAACTGACCCGCTGATATCATTTTATACGGGGCACCTGTTTAGTACGGACAGGTGCCCATTTTTTTACCTATGGCTAAGTTACCTACTTTTGATAAATGGGAAAACCGGCAGCTCGCCGACCACGAGAAGTGGATGGCGCGTTACCTGCAACAAGGAAAGGATGAGTTGGCCAAACATCCTGTGGGTGAGCTGTGTGAGCGCAAGCTCTCATTGCTTTCCATGCTGGAGATGGCATTCCGCACGCGCAAATGTCCACCGAATATCAATTTGCTGTTCGGCGGTATGGCGGAGGACGATTACAGACCGGAGAAAGTGATTCAGCATATCAATGCCACAGACCCGACGCCGAGAAATTACTGGCAAAGCATCGGGCCTGAGTTGCTCTATGCCTGCGAGGAGTGTCTTTCCTATCTTGAGCCGGTGGCTTTCTGCTATTTGCTCCCCGCGTATCTGCGCGTTACCATCGAGCGCCCCTATTATCTCTGTAACGAATCCATTTATTTTTATCTTTGCAATGAGCCCGGCAGCAAGGGTAGGGAACGAGTCGCGCCCCTGTCAGCCGAAGAGCGGGAGATTGTAACGGATATCATGAATGAGCGCCGTTGCCACCAGTTGTTTGTCGAGGAAATCCTTGACAGTGATTTGCTCCCCTGGGAGTATGAGCGCTATCTGGCTGAAGGTGGCGATGTTGACGATAAGCGCGCACTTAGAACTTTTGCCGAAAATCTGGCCCTCGCGTATGCTGAGCGTACCGGTTTCCAACAAGTAAGTAGTTAAAAAGAGATAAAAATTACAAAAATAAAACTTTTATTGAACGGAATTGTGTTTAGCTGTGTCTCTATCAACAGAGGGCCACACCGAGGCCCGCAACAACAAACAGATAGAAAACACGATTATGAAAAAGCAATTCGTTAAAATGGCCGCTCTGGCGGTGATGGTATTGGGTATGGTCAGCGCACAGGCAAGTGCCGCAGGTGTATCCCTCAGCCTGAATCTGGTCAATGGCAAGGTGAACGTCGCCGTACAGGATGACAGCTGCTGCCACCACCATGTTGACCACAAGAAGAAGGTAGTGCACCGCAAAGAGGTGAAACATCACGACCGACGCCACGAGGTGAAGAAACACGATAACAGGCACAAGCTTGTCGTTCACAAGGACAATCGCCGCAAGGATGGTCGCCGTTAACCGTTTTAACAACAAACAACTATGGATGACGATACAACACCACCAATTGGCTATATAACAACCAAGCGCCGCTGAGATACTCCGAAGTAAACGGAAACTCAGCGGCGCTTTTTATTGTGTATGACTTGCTACCCCGGGCTCGCTCTGTAACTGACCCAAAGCAATTACTTAGTGTAAAGCACTGAGTCAAACCCCTCGAAGTGCTCCAGCAGCTCCCGGTGGGGGAACATATCCTTGAAGGGCGGGAAATAGGTATCGGCGTCCCACTCCCCATGAACTTCCGACACGTAAATACCCTGCATGTGGGGCAGCATGAGTTCGTAAATCTGGGCTCCGCCAATGACCATGATTTCATTGCTCTGAAGTTCCATTCCGTTCAGCTCTGAAATATCGTGAATGACAGTAGCTCCAGGGGCCTCAAAATCAGCTGCGCGAGTGAGCACGATATTCTGACGCCCTGGCAGGGGGCGCCCCAGACTCTGCCAGGTCTTGCGCCCCATAAGAATGGGGTGGCCCATGGTCAGGCGCTTGAAGAGCTTGAGGTCATCGGACAGACGCCAGGGCATGGTATTGTTCAGACCGATGGCGCGGTCCGTAGCCATAGCAACAACTCCGGTAAAGGTAAGGGACATAATCAGTGGGATGGGGGTTAATGTTTTTCCAGCAGGAAAAGGTATTCCTTGACTTTGATATCGCGATTTCTGAGGTTGCGACAACCACGGAAGGTGTTGTACTCGGTTTGCAGGAAATCCACTTTCCCGAGCTTCTGCAGGTGTGCCATGAAGTCGTCGTACTTCACAAAACCCTCAGAATTGTATGAAATGAGAATGAACTTGGCCGGGCACTGTTCGATGAGGGAGAAGAGCTCGGCCTGCGCTGACTGCGGGCGATTATAAGCAGAGCGGTTCCATTCACAGGGAATCCCGGATTTTTGGGACGTCTGCTCCGGTCGCTTATAATTGGCAATCAGGTTGAGCATGAAATAGTTGGAGCCGTATGGGTGCTGGTTATATGGCGGATCGAGGTAAGCAAAATCCAGCTCCGGTAAGTGGCAGACCAGCTCGTTCGCCGGCATTTGCAGAATATGATTCTGCGTGGTATAGCGGGAGAATACAGGCAGCGTCAGCTCGATATCACCCAGTATCCGCTGCAAGGCATTGCGTGCCTCCCCTCCGAATTGCCCCACGCCGGTTCGGTTCTTGTAAAAGCCCTTAAAGACACCTGCCGTATTCGTGTGCACCGAGGCTCCGTAGAGCAGTGGACCCATAAAAAACGGGAACAGGTGAGCCGGTTGTTCGAGAATGGCTTGGCAGGCGGTGTCGAGGTACAGCGCATTGCGCCGAGTGTAGAAGGCTCGCTCATCCGGGCAGATGTGGTCGTCATCTGCCGGGGCATACATTTCGGAGATAAAGCCCGGTTTCGGGGTACTGAGCGTTTGTTGCAGCTCGTGCAGCCTTTCGTTCAGCTCAGCGAGGTCCAATTCGGCTACATTGGCCAGATAGCAGCTGTTAATCACGCGGGAGTAATCCTCCAAATCATTCACATACAACTCATTTGCGTGCCGCTTGAGAAGTCGGGCTACAATGCCGGAGCCGGAGAAAGCATCCAGACAACTGAGCTTGCGTCCCCCCAATCGCTGCCGAACAATGCCGACTCCTTTTTCAATAAAGGAGAGCAGTGACCTTTTGTTGCCGATGTAAGTGATAATCTGCTCCGTCAGGTAAGCAGAGTCCTCTTCACATTCCGGCAGTTCAGACATGGCGGTAGCAAGGCGGCTTACACCGAAATGGGAGCCTTGATGTGAGGGTGCGGGTCGTAGTCTTCGAGCGTAAAGTCGGCGTAGTCGAACCCGTCAATTTCGGTCACATTCGGGTTAATGCGCATGGTGGGCAGGGGGCGCGGCTCACGTGTGAGCTGCAGGCGCGCCTGCTCGAGGTGGTTCTTGTAGAGGTGCAGGTCGCCGAAGGTATGCACGAACTCACGAGCCTCGTAGCCACAGACCTGAGCCACCATCATGAGCAGCAGGGCATAACTGGCAATGTTGAACGGTACACCCAGGAACAAGTCGCAACTGCGCTGGTAGAGCTGCAGGCTCAGCCCGTGCTTTTCGCCTTCCTTCTGAGCGGGAATCACACAGAACTGGTACAGGCAGTGGCAGGGCGGCAGAGCCATGTTGTCTACCTCTGCCACGTTCCAGGCGGTCACAATGTGACGGCGGCTCCAGGGATTGTTCTTCAGCCCGTCAATAAGCTTGGCTATCTGGTCAATGCTGCCACCCTGACCATCGGGCCACTTACGCCACTGGCTGCCGTATACGGGACCGAGGTCGCCGTTTTCATCGGCCCACTCGTCCCATATACTCACGCCGTTTTCCTGCAGGTAGCGCACATTGGTGCTGCCTTTCAGGAACCAGAGCAGCTCGTAAATAATGGAGCGCAGGTGCAGTTTCTTGGTGGTCAGGCAAGGGAAGCCCTTGCGCAGGTCAAATCGCACCTGACGTCCGAATACGCCGATAGTACCGGTGCCGGTGCGGTCATCGCGTCCCACACCGTTGGTCAGCACATCGTCGAGCAGCTCCAGATATTGTTTCATGGCAACCTGTTTTTACAGAGAAAGCGCCTCGCGGATTTCCAGCGCGTACTTCTCGGCCTTTTCGGCAAAGCTCAGCTCCGGCTCACGGTAAAGGATGCCGCGGGATACGTTGATGACGGGCGGAGCCACGCGGGTACCACCGGTCAGCGCGCTCAAATCGCCGCCCTGAGCACCCAGGCCGGGGATAAGCAGGGGGGCATCGGGCAGTTCGGAGAGCAACTCGCTGCTGGCGTTGGTCAGACCCATGACCATGCCGACTTCAGTGGCGGCACCCTCGGCACGGGCGCGCTCTACCATATCGCCTACCAGCTGGTAAACCTTGCGACCATTCGCCAGAATCTGACGCTCAATATCGGCAGAACCGGCGTTGGATGTCACGGCCAGCAGGTATACGGCCTTGCCGGGGTGGTTCAGGAAGGGCTCCAGAATGTCGTAGCCCATGAAGGGATTGAGGGTTACGGCATCCACCTGCATGCGCTCAAAGTAGGCCTGAGCGTAGTATTTCTGGGTTTCGCCGATATCGCCGCGCTTGGCATCCAGAATCACAGGGATATCCTTGGGCATGTCGGGCAGCAGTTCCTCGAGCACCTTCAGACCGGGCAGGCCCATGGCCTCAAAGTAGGCGATATTGGGCTTGTAAGCAGCGGTGTAGGGAGCGGTCTCTGCCACTACCTTGCGCAGCCAATCGGCCAGTTCGTTCATGTTTTCCGTCTGCGGACGAGGGTCAAGCCCCACGCAGAGAGCAGAGCGGGTGGCCTGAATACGAGCCTGAAGTTTATCGGTGAATTTCATGTTGAGGCGATAATAGCATAAAATATACCTTATTGCAACATACAAATTACAGTCTTGTAATGAAGCCTTCAGGCTGATATACTGCCAATCATGACGGAACTTACCATGTTGGGCACGGGAAATGCAGCGGTAACACGCTGCTACAATACTTGTTTCACCATTCGCAACGGGCAGCAGGTGCTGCTGGTGGATGCCGGTGGCGGCAACGGTATATTGGCCCGACTGGAGCAGGCCGGGGTGGCGCTGAGTGATATTCACGATATTTTTCTGACCCACACTCACACAGACCACATTTTCGGTGTGGTGTGGGTGGTGCGCATGATTGCTCAGGCGATGAACGCCGGTAAGTACAGCGGCGAATTGCACCTGTATGGTCATGCCGAGGGGCTGGGTGCGCTGGAATCAATCTGTCGCCTCACCCTCCCCGGTAAGGTCTGCAAACACCTTCACGAGGACATTCTGCTGCATGCATTGGATGATGGTCAGTGCTTCGCCGCAGCCGGTATGCAGGCGCAGGCCTTTGATATCGGCTCTACCAAGGCTAAGCAGTACGGGTTCTGTCTGCAGCTGCCCGATGGGCGCCGTCTGACTTGTCTGGGCGATGAACCATACAATGAGCGTGCCGAGCAATATGCCGTCGGTGCTGACTGGCTGCTCTGTGAGGCTTTTTGTCTGTATGCTGACCGCGAGCGTTTTAAGCCCTACGAAAAGCACCACAGTACCGCTCTCGATGCCGGGCGACTGGCTGCCGGACTCAATGTTGCCAACCTGTTGCTCTACCATACCGAGGACAAAACCCTTGCCACCCGTCGAGCCGCCTATGCAGCCGAGGCTGCGGAGCACTTCCGCGGCACTATCCATGTGCCCGATGACATGGAGCGCATCGTCCTTTGACAAAACAAAATCGACCGGTTCCTGTAGCGGATTCCGGTCGACCTTGTACTTACACCTACTCTATGAAAAACAGTTTTCTGTCTTCTCTCTCGGCCGGCTCTCACCCCGGCCTACATTATAGAGAACGCAAAGAAATCTGAAAATCTACAGAAAAAGTGTATTTTTATTATTTAATTTTTCAATTTTGTGAGCTTGGTTGCTCAATGTATTTAATTTCAAGGCCTTCCAAATCTGCTTGAATGTCGGAACTTTTTGCGTCCACAAAACTTTCGCCGAAAATTCGGGCAAAATGCTCGCCATTGATGAAATCTGCGAGCTGTTGATTGCCGAAACATTCCTTTTCTGACAGGTACTCGAGCACGGGGCCTACTCGATAGGCGATGGTGCGTGCCATTTCATCAGACTCGCCCCAGCAGTCAGGCCAGGGGGCGTCGGTCGCAAAACGGCTCAGTTGGGCGGCTCCGTTCACCAATCGCGGGGTGAGCAGTTCATGGGTATCGGGGGTGCAGGCTGCCAGTGTGTGCAGCAGGCGCAGCATGGCATTCGAAAGGGCAGAATCACAGTAGCGTGCCGGTAACTGCGCTTCAGGACCGGTGCTGCTCATGCGGAATTGACGGAAAAAGGGACCGACACTTTCTGCCAGCAGGGCGGTCCCCATGTCGGCGGCTTGGTCTTCCACATCAACCGTGATGAACTGCACGAACATCTCCCGCTGTTTGGGGCGCCACAGGCTCGGGGTATGCTCCATATTGCAGGAGATATGCAACTGGTATTCGGTATGCAGGCGTCCGTTGGGGCGACGCACGCGGGATACATCGCCGATTCCCACCACCCATGTGGCTTTCATGTGGGCGAGCGGTGAGCTCAATGAGGGTGGCGGTGCCACAACTTTCAGTTTGCCGTTTTCACAGCGGACTTCTATCGGCCACTCGGCGGGGGTGAGCTGCTTGTGCACCTCCTGCAGACCGCCGGCGTACCAGGTACCTTTCTGTGGGTTATGCAGCTGAATGGTGTGGGTGAAGGCAAACCTGGAATCGCTGAGGTGCTCCGGCAGAGCGACTTCCTGTTCAAAGTGCCTGATTTCCCGCACCTCGTCCGGGGTGAGCGCCGGGCGATAGGCCACGGCCGCAGTGCCGAGTACGCCCAGCGCCAGAACAAACAGAGTTCGCTTGTGCCATTTTTTCATGCAGGTCATTTTATCTGATATTCATGGCTTAATCAAGGCTTGTGTTTACTCATGACAGGTATTATAATGCTCCGCGAACACGCGCAAACCATGAGCAATATCGCACAGTATGCCAATCAGTACGTGCTGGAGCTGGTCGCTTACCAGCCCGGCAAGCCTATCGAGGAAACCGCCCGCGAGCTGGGAATGGACCCCGCCGATATCGTGAAGCTCGCCTCGAATGAAAACTCGCTCGGCCCCTCTCCCAAGGCAGTGGAGGCCATGGTGAAAACGGCTGCCGGTGTGCATATTTATCCCGATGGTGCATCGTTTAACCTGCGCAGCAAGATTGCAGCCCGTTTCGGCGTGGAGTTCAACCAGACTGTGGTGGGCAGCGGCAGCAGTGAGCTTATCGAGCTGCTGTGCCACGCCTGCCTGCACGAGGGAATTGAGCTTATCGCCGCAAAGCACAGCTTCTCCATGTACCCCATCATGTGCAAACTCTTCGGGGCTAAGTATGTGGAGGCTCCCATTAAGCCTGACTTCAGCTCTGACCTGCAGGCCATTCTGGCGGCGATTACACCGCAGACACGTCTGGTCTTTATTACCAACCCGGCCAACCCGCTCGGTACAGTGGTGACTCAGGCAGAGATGGATTCCTTCATGGAGCAGGTGCCGGAGCACGTCATTGTGGCATTTGACGAGGCCTATATCGACTTTGCTGACGACAAGCCCGATACGCTGAAGTACGTGAAGCAGGGCAAGAATGTGATTCTGTTGCGTACCTTCTCCAAGGCATACGGTCTGGCCGGTCTGCGCGCAGGGTATGGTGTCACGATTCCCGAGATTGCCGACTTGCTCAACAAGGCCCGCACTCCTTTCAATATGAACCTTATGTCTCAGGCCGCAGCATCTGCTGCTCTGGATGATGAGGAACACCTTGCCAAATCCGTGGATATGGTGAACCGTGGCAAGGAGCAGTACTACTCCGCTTTCAAATCCTGGGGGATTGAGTACGTGCCCAGTCAGGCGAACTTCATTCTGGTGAAGACCGGGCAGGGCCGTAAAGTGTTCAATGATGCCCTCTCCAAGGGCGTTATCCTGCGCCACATGGACGGCTACGGCCTGCCTGAGTATGTGCGCATCACCGTCGGCACGGAGCGAGAGAATGCCCGCTGCCTGGAGGTGCTGGCCGAGCTGCTCGGCAAGTGATTCTGCGCCGATTGTATGACCGGCCGCTTATTCAAAGGAACGGCGGCTGGTCACGCACACGCCCACAGTGGACAGGTTGTGAAGCCAGGCCGAGAGCAGCGGGGGAAATACCCCGAACGCTCCGGCTGCAATAAGGGCGGAATTGAAGGCGGCTATGAAACGGTAGTTGCTGTGAATGCGCCGCAGGGCTGCCACTGACAGGCGCCGCAGGTCAACGAGCCCGCTGAGCGAGTTTTCCAGCAGGGTGATGTCGGCCACTTCGCGGGCCAGATCGGCGGCGTCTTTCATTGATACCGCCGCTTCGGCACATGTCATGGCCGGCGAGTCGTTCACTCCGTCACCCACCATGATGATTTTGTGCCCCATGTCCCGCAATTCGCAGACAACGGCGGCTTTCTGCTCGGGTGACATGCCGGTGAAATAATCTGTAATCCCCAGAGCCTGTGCCACCGGTACGGTGCTCTGAGCGGTATCTCCTGTGAGCAGCAAGATGTTTTTCAACCCGAGTGCACGCAGGTCGCGTATGACTTCTGCGGCTTCCGGGCGCAGGGTGTCGCGCAGGCAGACAGCCCCGACAGCCTGCCCGCCGATGGCCAGCCAAGTGACCGAGTCGCCTTCGGTTATCTGAGCCTCCAGTTCGGGGGCTGCTTCCACACCTTCATCCCGAAAAAGGAAGCGGGCGCTGCCCACAAGGGCATTTTGACCGTGCACGGTGGTGCGTACCCCGCGAGCCACGACCAGTTGCACTTCTCCGTGTTCTTCCCGCCGGTGTCGCAGGCGGCGGTGGCGTGCTTCCTTCACAATGGCTTGCGCCATGCTGTGGTGAAAGTGCTCTTCAATACAGGCGACAATACGCAGCACCTCATCCTGCGAATAGGGGGGCAGGGCCAGAATGCGGCTGACGGAAGGCGTGGCTGTTGTCAGCGTGCCGGTTTTGTCGAAGATGATAGTGTCGGCCATGGCAACGGCCTCCAGATATTTACCGCCTTTCACAATGACGCCGTGCTTCACGGCCTGACGCATAGCGGTTGCCATCACGATGGGCGTTGTGAGCTTGAGCGCGCAGCTGTAATCCACCATCAGCACGGCAGATGCCTGCCCGATTCGCCCGGAGATGGCCCAGGTCAGCCCGGCTGCCAGCAGGCTCCAGGGAACGATGCGGTCGGCCAGGTGCTCGCAGTCGCTCTGAATGAGGGCTTTGTGTTCGTCGGCATGTTCCACCATGTTCACAATACGGCTTATGCGTGTGCGCTCATCCACCGATTCCACACACACCACCAGCCGCCCGCAGTTCACGGTTGTGCCGGCATAGACCCTGCTGCCGCGCTGCTTGCAGACCGGAGCAGACTCGCCCGTCATGAGGGCTTCATTCACTTCGGCCAAACCGTCTGTCACGGTGCCGTCCACTGCAATGAGCGCTCCGGTGCGAACCACAACGCTGTCGCCTGGCTGAATTTCCCGCAGGGGGACCGATACTTCCAGACCATCCCCCTGCAATAACCAAACGCGGTTAATGCGCCGGCTCAGGCTTTTTCTCAGAGCCTTGCGCGTTTTGCGCAGGGTGCGGTGCTGCAGGATGTCCGATATCCTCAGCAGTATCATAATGCTGTTGGCCGCTCCGTAGGAACGGGTAATGATACCCGCCCCGATGGCCAGCGCATCCAGAACCGGTACTCCCAGCCGCCCGGCCAGCAGTGACCGTATGCCCTCCGCAAAAAAATGCCGATAGCGCCACAGGGTTAGCGGCAGACGCATCCATTGCGGCAGCAGCAGCCGTAGCGTACCGGCAGTCAGGAGCAGGCGGGTGATTTTGGCGGGCAGCATGGCAGTACCGGTTCCGTGGGCTTTAGTTCTTGTCCTGCGGCACTTCGCAGCTGTCCTGATGGCAGCAGGGCTTATTCTGTTTTTCTGCTTCGGCGCAGGCTTTGGCCTCACGGCACATGCCCTCGGCTTCCTCCTTCAACTTGTTGAGTTTTTCTTTGGCTTTCTCTGTCACGTTCATGCCGCGAGCCAGACCTTTCACGGCCATGGAGCGGGCACAGGGGCAGGCAGAGGCTAATCTGGCAACGGTCGCTGCGACCATGCCACCGATAAAGAACAATAGGCTTGTCTTCATATGGGGAATTGGATTGTTGAGCACCCAATTTACGCTCTAACCGTATCATTGGCAAGTAAATATAGCTAGTGGTTACACCCGTTGGTACTCGCCGGAAATCTGTTACGGCCCGCCACGTGTACGCACATTTGGCTTTATCTCTGCCAAAAAAGTAGGTATAATAGGTGCATGAAGAATGAGAGTGCGGTCGGTAGCATCCGCATACGCGGGGCAAAGGAACATAACCTCAAGAATGTCAATGTGGACATTCCGCTGGGTGGTATTACTGTGGTGACCGGTCCCAGTGGCAGTGGCAAGACCTCTCTGGCCATGAGCACGCTGTATGCCGAGGGGCAGCGACGCTATGTGGAGACCTTTTCGCCCTATGTGCGACAGTTCATGGATCGCATGGACCGCCCGAATGTCGAAGCCGTGGAGAATGTACCACCGGCCATTGCTCTGGGACAGCGTAATTCCGTGAAGAACTCCCGCTCTACCGTGGGCACCATGACGGGTATCAATGAATACCTGAAACTGATTTTCTCCCGCTTGGCTGTGGGGCACGATGCCGAGGGGCGCGAGGTTCGCCCGGCCACCCCGCAGGGAGTGGCGGCTCAGTTATTGACTGAGAGTGAGGACGGCGAGGTGCTGGTGTGTTTTGCCGTGCGCCCGGTGGGTACGTTTGAGGAAATGGTGCAGGCTCTGCAGGGGCAGGGTTACCTGCGTGTGTATTGTGATGGGGAAGTCCTGCGACTCGATGCAGCTACCGAAGCGCAGTTGGGAATGGAGCGGTGGCTGGTGCTGCAGGATCGTGTGAAACTGCGCGCGGAGATGGCTCCTCGTCTGACCGAGGCTGTTGAAACAGCTCTGCGACTGGGGCAGGATGTGGTGTACACCGCTTTGCGTACGGATTCGGGCTGGGGAGCGTTGCGCGAGTTCCGCAGTGATTGGTTCCCGCTGGTGGAACCTCGCCCCGGTCTGTTCAGCGGTAATTCCCCTCTGGGAGCCTGTCCGGCCTGCAAGGGCTATGGTCGCGCCATAACTTACGATTATAACCGTGGTATTGTGCCCGATGTCAGCATAGCCGACGGGGCACTTAAGATGCTTTCGTCGCAGACTCTTTCCGCCTGCTATGGTGACTTTCTGCGTGCCAATAAAAAGCACCGCGCTGTGCGCATGAATGTGCCGTGGAATGAACTCACGCAGAAGGAAAAAGACTGGGTTTTCTATGGTAATTGCGGTGATATCGACCCTTGGACAGCCTCCGACTATAATCTGTGGTACGGCTACAAGGGGATTTTTGATGACATGGAGAAGCACGCCCACAAGATGACGGTGCGTGTGTTCCTGGCCTACTACCGTGTGTACAGCGTGTGTCCCGACTGTCATGGCGGGCGTCTGCGCCCGGAGGCTCTGGCCTTCACTATCGGCGGACTGACCGTACCGCAGGTGATGGCTCTGCCCATGGTGGATTTTCTGCCGTGGTTGGATGCCCATGTGCTGCCTGCTACCGGTAGCGACCGCTCACTGGCTCAGGGCGTACGAGAGCTGCGCAGTCGTGTGGCCTATCTGTGTGAAGTCGGGTTGGGGTATATTGCTGCCAACCGTCTGACTCGCTCCCTGTCAGGCGGAGAAATTGAGCGAGTGAGCCTGACTGCCTGTCTGGGGGCAGCTCTTACTGAAACTCTGTTTGTGCTCGATGAACCCACTGTGGGGCTGCACTCCCGCGATACCGCCCGCCTGATTTCCGCCATGCGCCGCCTTTCTCAACGAGGGAATACCCTTGTCGTGGTAGAGCACGAGGAAGCGGTGATGCGTGCTGCCGATTATCTGGTGGATATGGGACCGGCCAGTGGTGCCGCCGGTGGTGAGTTGGTGTATGCCGGCGCGCCGGATGGTATTGAAAAAGCGGAAAAGTCGCTCACCGGTCAGTACCTGAGCGCTGAACGTCAGATAGCTGTACCGAAACGCCGTCGCAAGGGAAAGGGCAAAATCTCCATTCGTGGCGCAGAGTGCCACAACCTGCATAATTTCGATGTGGATATCCCGCTGGGGGTGTACACCTGCCTGACCGGTGTGAGCGGCAGCGGTAAGAGTTCGCTGGCCTGTCAGGTGCTCTATGGTTCCGTGCATGCCGATGCCCTTGATGATGAGGATGAAATGAAGGTGCGCAGCATTAAGGGACTGGACAAGGTGCACGACGTAGTGTTGGTGGACCAGAGCCCCATTGTGCGCACACCTCGCTCGACCCCGGCTGTTTATATCGGTGTGTTTGAGGATATTCGAGCACTTTTTGTGGCAGAACCTGCGGCTCAGGCTCGCGGGCTCAAACCGGGCTATTTCTCCTTCAACAGCGGCGATGGGCGTTGTCCCCGCTGCTCGGGGCTCGGGCAGGAGAAGGTGGAAATGCAGTTCCTCTCCGATATTTTTGTGCCCTGTGCGCTCTGTCACGGCACGCGCTACACCGACCAGGCCCTCACCATCACTCTGCTGGGCTACAACATGGCCGAGCTGCTCGCTCTGGATATCCGCAGTGCTCAGCGGCTCTTTGCCCGCGAAAAGAATGCCCGGGCCCGGCGCATTGCCGAGCGGCTGCAGGTGCTGGTGGATGTCGGTCTGGGGCATCTCGGGCTCGGGCAGCCGCTCAATACCTTGTCCGGCGGTGAGAATCAGCGCTTGAAACTGGCCCACATTCTTGTCGAGGCTCTTACTGAGGAAGCCGCCGGGAAGGGCTGCCTGCTCATTCTTGATGAACCCGGTACCGGCCTGCATTTCAGTGATTTGGAGGTGTTGCTGCGCGTCTTTGACCGCTTGGTGGAGCAGGGGAATACTCTGCTTGTTATCGAGCATAATCTCGAGCTGATCAAGTGCGCCGACCATGTGATTGACCTCGGCCCCGAGGGTGGTACCGGGGGCGGTAATATCGTGGTGCAGGGTACACCGGAGCAGGTGGCTGCCGGCGGGCTCGGCTTCACGAGCGGTTATCTGGCTCAGGCTCTTGGCAATCAGGCAGAGCTGCTTTCCGCCCCTTCGTCTATTGAAGTCGACGTGGCTGTGCCGGACGGCGTGATTGCGCTGCGAGGTGCTCGCCACCACCAGCTCAAAAATATCGACGTCGATATTCCGCGCAATGAAATGACCGTGGTTACCGGGCTTTCCGGCAGTGGTAAGAGCACGCTGGCCTTTGATATCGTGTTTGCTGAGGGGCAGAAGCGATTCATGGATGTCATGAGCCCTTACGCCCGCCAGTTCACCGAGCAGATGGAAACTCCCGATATCGACCGCCTGACCGGACTTCCGCCTACTGTGGCGATTGAGCAGAATCGCTCGCGCGGTGGCTGCAAGTCAACCGTGGGCACGGTAACGGAAATATGGCAGTTCCTGCGCTTGCTTTATTCCAAACTGGGGCAGCCGCATTGCCCGCGCTGTAAGGTGCCGGTAGGGCGACGCATGCCCGAGGAGATTCGGGCTCTCGTGATGGCGGAAATCGACAAACGCCCCGCCTCCCTCATGATTGCCGCTCCCGTCGTGCGTAATCGAAAGGGGCACTATGCCGACCTTGCCCGTTGGGCAGCCAAGAAGAAATATCCCTACATGATTGCCGACGGCTCTCTTTGCCGCCCCGATGAGTTCACTCCTCTTGACCGTTATTCCAACCATGATGTGGATATCGTGCTGGCTGAGATTTGTGTGCAGGGCAATCACATCACGATGAACGGCAGGGATTGCGATTTCGCTGCTCTTCAGGAGTGCGTGGGCCGTGCTCTGGAAATGGGCGATGGTTTCCTGCGCTTGGTGCAGGGGGAAAACAGCCAGCTGCTGGGCACGCGCCTGACCTGTCCGCAGTGTGGTGAGAGCTATGCCGAGCCGGAGCCTTCCACCTTCTCCTTCAATTCCCCTCGCGGTTGGTGTCCGGTCTGTGCCGGGCACGGACGTGTGGCCGATGTGGGGGGTAGCCGGAAAGATGACGAGAAGATGAGCGAACTGGAGCGCGAACTGCGCTTTGACCGTGAGGTGGAGAAGGCTGCAGCCAAGGATGGCCCAGGTCGTCTGTGCCCGGCCTGTCATGGACAGCGCCTGCATGAGTTCGCTCTCGGGGTGACGCTCTTCGGCAAGAATATCGCCGAGGTGGGCAGGCTGGATGCCGTCAGCGCACTGGAGCTGGTGAATACCTGGCATTTTGAGGGCCGTGAGGCCGACATCGCCCGCAACGTGATGGCAGAGATTGCTCCGCGACTGCGTTTCCTGCAACGCGTGGGGTTGGGGTATTTGTCCATGGACCGAGCCGCCACCACGCTGTCCGGTGGCGAGACCCAGCGCATACGTCTGGCCGCTCAGCTGGGTTCGGAGCTGCGAGGCGTGCTCTATGTGCTCGACGAGCCGACTATCGGGCTTCACCCCCGTGATAACGAACGCCTGCTCTCAACGCTGGCAGACCTCAAGCAGCGTGGTAATACACTGCTGGTTGTTGAGCATGATGAGGATACCATGCGCTGTGCTGACCACATCATTGACCTCGGTCCCGGTGCCGGTGTGCACGGTGGCGAAATTGTGGCTCAGGGTACATTCGATGAGGTCGCGGCCAATCCTCAGTCGGTCACGGGGCGTGCTCTGGCGGAGTCCCGTCGCCACCCCTACTGTGGCAAGTGGTTGCCGGTGAAGGATGCCGAGTGGCTGGAGATGACCGGTTGCTGTCTGCACAACCTGAAGAATGTGACCCTGCGTATCCCCCGTGCTCGTTTCACTGTTGTTACCGGTTCATCGGGCGCGGGCAAGACTTCCCTTATTACCGGAACTCTGGCTCCTGCGGTACATCAGGCGCTCGGCGGTTCCATCAGCAAGGAGGAGCGCGCTACCTGGAAAACATCCCGCGGGCTTGATTCGGTCAGAGCCTTGTATCGTGTGGACCAATCCCCGCTGGGGAAAACCCCGCGCTCCACTCCCGCTACATACATCGGTATATTCGATGAAATCCGCAAGCTCTTTGCCCAGAGTGCCGATGCCCGCCGCTTGGGCTTCGATGCCGGCCGATTCTCTTTCAACACGGCTGCCGGGCATTGCGAGAGTTGCAAGGGAACTGGTTACCAGCGTCAGGAGATGGATTTCCTGCCGCCCTGCAATGTGCCCTGCGAGACCTGCCGCGGCGCCCGCTACAACTCGCGTACTCTGCAGGTGCGCTACAAGGGCAAGACCATTGCTGAGGTGCTCGATATGAATATGGAGGACGCCGCTGAGTTCTTTGCCGGGCAACCCCGATTGGCTGACCCGCTGCGCCTGCTTTGCGAAACCGGCCTGGGCTACCTCACGCTGGGACAGGCCAGTAACACGCTCTCCGGTGGTGAGGCTCAGCGCATTAAGCTGGTTGCGGAGCTCATTAAGGGGCGTCGGGCTGCCCTTACGGCCATTCGCCGCGGGCGGGCTCTGCCGCAGGACCTCTATCTTATCGAGGAACCCACCATCGGGCTGCATCCGCATGACGTCCGTCTGCTGGTCGGTGTGCTGCGTCGTCTGGTCGACATGGGCAACACAGTGGTAGTCATTGAGCATAACCTTGAGCTGATATGCGAGGCCGACTATGTGATTGACGTGGGCCCCGGTGCCGGTGCTGATGGCGGCACCATTGTGGCTGAGGGAACTGTGAAACAGGTGGCTCGCCATAAAAAGAGTCTTACCGCTCCCTTCATTCGTGCCGAATTGGAAAAATAGCTCTTGTATTAGTTCTGACTAATGGCTAGACTGGGGGTATGAGTTCAGCAGAATGGATTTCAGCGGTATTCAGCCCCACAGGCGGCTGTGAGAAGGTAGCTTCGGCCATCACTCAGGGGATGGCTGTACGTCGTGTGGACCTGTGCGCCCCCGTGGCGGCAGAATCGGTGAGCGCTCCGCTCCTTGCCGTGGTGCCGGTGTACGGTGGTCGTGTGCCCGAGGTCGCGCTGGAGCGCCTGCGTGTGCTGAAAGGAAACGGCGGCCCGGCCATTGCTGTGGTGGTGTATGGTAACCGAGCTTATGAGGATGCTCTGCTGGAGCTGCATACCGAGCTTACTGCCAATGGTTACAAGGTGATTGCCGCTGCTGCGTTCATTGCAGAGCATTCCATCGTGCGCAGTATTGCAGCCGGGCGTCCGCACGGTGCAGATGCGGACAAAGCCGCTGAGTTCGGCCGCACCGTGGCTGCCAAATTGGCAGAGGGCAACCTGAGCACCGTCTGTGTACCCGGGAACATGCCCTATCGTGAGCGTCCGCAGATGCCCGTGGCTCCGCTTACTCTTGACAGCTGCCGTGGTTGCGGTAAATGTGCTCGCCTGTGCCCGGTCGGGGCTATTCCGGCGAATGCCCCGCACACGACGGATGCCGCCAAGTGCATTCTCTGTATGCGCTGTGTGGCTATCTGTCCCCGCCGCTCGCGCTTGCTGCCCCCGCCCATGCTCGAGGGGATGACCCAGCGCCTGAATATGGTGGCGTCTGAGCCCAAACAGCCCGAGATTTTTATCTGAAGCAGCCCTCTCAGTGAGGAACCGGCAGTGAGCGCGCAGAGTTGAGCTCTGCGCGTTTCTTTTCATACCCGGGTAGCAGGAGCACTTTCGGTTCATCTGCAGCTCCGGCACGGAAGTCTACGGTATAAGTGTTGGGCTTGTCCCAGAGCCATACATTGACCTCAAT
This sequence comes from Akkermansia sp., assembly GCA_045531695.1. Lineage (GTDB taxonomy): Bacteria > Verrucomicrobiota > Verrucomicrobiia > Verrucomicrobiales > Akkermansiaceae > Akkermansia. The sequence continues at coordinate 25,510 of JAZSEM010000034.1, read as the reverse complement.
CTGCGGCTTGTTGTAACTGCGGTGTACTTCACAATTCCTGCCGTTCGTTTCCCTGCAGGATAACATGCAGTGACTGAAGAGATTGCAGTGGGTATTGATGCCTGCTACACGCTCCGGGAAATTTGCAGGCGGCTCCCATGAGATTTCGAGCATGCGTTCCTCAAACTCGTGAATCTCAACCGGGCGGAAAGTGAACTCAATACCATCGATGCTGCGGGTAGTGGTTTGGTTGGTGGGCACGGTTACACTGTGGCGCTGTGTCTCAACCGCGCAGCTGAGCTCCAGTGTGCCATGGGCTCCCGGTTTCGCTGTGAGCGTGTGCTCCTGAACCGTCAGCCCCGGGCTGTCGGTGCGCATGCTGCGTAACTGCAGATTGCAGGAGCCATCCTCATCGTAGCGATAACGGATGTTCTCCCCGTCAGCCTGCGGAATGAGTACCAGACTGTACGGGTCTCCTATGGTGCCTTCGCAGGGGTGCGGGGTACTGCAGGCAGTGAGCAGGGTACAGCAGAAGAGAAGTAAATGTTTTGCTTTCATAGAGTTCGGAAATTGGAGTGAGTCGTTTCAGACAGTCAGAAGTTGTTCGATGCGACGTGCGCGTGCACACTTCACCGGCTCCCAGAGGTAGAGTAGCTCGGTGCGAATGAGCTCGAGCGCTGTGTCGCCACGGCTGCTGCGGGTGTCTCGGTCGGCACCTGCTGTCAGCAGTAGCTCGGTGATTTCCGGTGACAGTGCTTGTACGGCACACATCAGCACGGTGTTTCCCTCATTGTTCTCGGGGGCGTTAACCTCGGCGCCGGCGGCTAATAGCTCGCGGGTAATTTCCAGATGGTTGCCTGTAGCTGCATCGTGCAGGGCGGTGGCATTGCTCTGTGCACAGCTGCGGTTCACATCGGCACCGGCGGACAGTAGCATTTTTACAATATTCAGACTGTCAGCGCATACCGCTGCCATCAGTGGCGTGTAGCCACGCGTGTCGCAGGCATTCACATCGGCCCCGGCAGCAATGAGCTGTTTGCATATCTGTTCGCGGTTTTCAATGGCCGCAACCAGCAGAGCCGGTTCCTCATCCTCACCGTAACATTCATTCGCGTCCGCGCCTTTTGCCAGCAGCAGGCGTACCTGCTCACTTTCCCCGGTCGTAATCGCTCTGAACAGCGGTGTTCCTGTCTGATATGCTTCGTTATCCATCTGCAGCGCAGCATACCCCCATATCGCCCCCTTGTCAAGCAGGTGACGTGTATTCTGATACAATCCTAGTGTTATACTAGGATTTCTTGCCTGCTGTCTGACAGACTCTGCCATTGCATAGGCGGTACATTTGTGCTAAAATGCGCCGCGTTATGTCAAATACATCCCTTTCTCCCGAACTGGTGAAGCTCACCACCGAGCTGGCCAATGCCGTTGCTCAGAGCCAGAAGGTCGTTTCCGCCCGCGCTCGTATCGGCCTTTTCTACCAGAACCCCGAAGCCACTGATCTTTTCCGCAAGGTCAATGAGTATGGCGAGAAGCTCCGCAACAAGCACATGGAGGGCATGCCCCCCTCTGAGGAGGAAATTTCGACTTTCGACGGTCTGCGTCAGGACGTGATTGACAACCCCATCTGCAAGGGGTTCCTCGAGGCTCGTCAGGAGCTCGACGAAATGCTCAACATTGTGCACCAGTACCTTTGCATCGCCATCGAGAAGGGCTGCTCCCCCACCGATGAGGAGGTGGCCGACTCCATGAACCAGCAGGTAAGCTGCTCCTGCGGCGGTGGTTGCAGTGGCAATTGCGACGACTGCGAGAGCGACTGCAAGAACCACGGTGAGGGTGAGCACGAGTGCAAGTGCGGTCACGGCGACGGTGAATGCTGCGGTGGCCATGGTGAAGGCCATGAGTGCAAATGCGGTGGTCACGGTCATGGTGACGGCGAGTGCTGCGGTGGCCACGGTGAAGGCCACGAGTGCAAGTGCGGTAAGCACTGATAGCTCTGCTAATTGATTTTCACACCCGCGTCATCGGCGCTCATGGCCGATTGCGCGGGTGTTTTTATGGCTCCTGTGTTAACCCGTCAATCAGCGACGCAAGAGTGCCGTTGGCGGTGATATCACCTACCCATATTTCCTCTGCATGTCGCAGCACATATTCATTGCACCAAGTTGCTACTTTTTTATTCAGGCGGGAACCGGTCTCTTGCGGTGAAATGAACAACAATCGATTTTCCTCCAGCGTTTGTATCTGCGTGGCGGAAAGCGCTTCCCTCCGGGGAATCCCCTGTGGGCAAACGTGGATAATGTTTCGACCTCTGGCTAAAACTCTGCGAAGCACTTCGAGCTCCTGTGCACTGGTGAAGGTGGAAATGACGGCCATCTCCGGGGAATGAGGGACTGAAGTCCCTCGCTCCGAAAGTTTGATGCGGCGTGGATTTAATGTTGCCGCCGAAAATCCCTGCGAGGCGACAAAGGCACACTTCGGTAAGTCCAGCAGCCTCTCATCACCCAGCATGTATGTTGTAACTGCGCCCCAGCGATCTCGAGTCCAATTTCTCGGGTTCAGCCGTATATATTTTTCAAAGTTTCGAAACTCCTCTTCACTTGAAATTAAATCGTCCCAATAGTCTCGTTGCCAAAGGTGTTCGCCGATGTCCGGTACCGTACCTGCTTGCTTCAATTTGCCGTAAATATAGGCAGTAGTACCCTTGAAGCGGCCAACCAGAAAACCCAAGTGATTTTCCTTATTCGTGGCCTGAAGTTGAATGGTTAGTATCATGTGAACATGGTTAGGCATAATCACGTACTCACCTAATTTAAGCTCCGGGTATTTCTGCGGTAGGTCCACGAGAGCTGCTTCCACGCCTTTCCCCAGTTCGTTCAATACACTTCTTTCACCCACAATTGCTCCCAACAGTGACATGTTGTGTGCCACCTGCATCGTGACAAAATATCGGCCATGCCTATAGTTGATATTCTTGTTCCTCAGCGATTTGTGAAAATATGCCTGCATAACATCTGTTTCGGAGTATGGGACTTCAGTCCCATACATGATAAAAATACCATATTCACTGCCTTAAGCAAGTCTTTTCGACGTTCCGAGCTTGCCAAAGAGCGCGGTGTATGTTATATTGACTGCACGACCTTTTGTCTATATGTCACAGACCACGGAACTTTATCGACCGAATGCCGCTATCATTTATCAGCGTAATGATGGCACAGTGTTGGTGTGCGAGCGCGTGAAACCTGTCGGAGCCTGGCAGTTCCCGCAGGGCGGAATCAAGAACGGCGAGTCCCCGCTGAGTGCTGCCTGTCGCGAGGGTATGGAAGAAACCGGGTTCCGCCCCAATGAGTACGAGGTGATTGCTGAGCACGGCCCCTACCGCTATGATTACCCGCCGAAGGAGCGAGAACGCGTGTTGCGCAAGCGTGGTATTCCTTATGCCGGGCAGGAGCAGTATTACTTTTTGTGCCGCATGCACAGCGATGCCGCTGAGCCGTGGCTGGACAACAAGGAGTTCCGCGATTATAAGTGGGTGAAGCCCGCGGATTTTGACTACGACTCCCTGCCGGATTTCAAACGCGGAGTCTACGAGCAGGTGATGCGTGATTTCTTCGGTGTGTGATGGAGCCGGTAGCGTACATTCGCTCGCCGTTTGCGGATAAATTCGGGGTGCCCCGTCAGGGTAATCTGGCTCCGCATGTCATTAGTGAAATTGTCTTTGAACCCGCCTATCGTAACCCCGATTTTGTGCGCGGTATAGCTGCGTTCAGTCACTTGTGGCTGATATGGGGCTTTCATTGCAATGAGGGCGCCGGGTGGCACCCGACGGTGCGCCCGCCACGACTGGGTGGCAATACTCGAGTGGGGGTGTTTGCCACACGTTCACCCTTCCGCCCGAATGGATTGGGCTTATCTGTTGTGAAGCTGGTGTCGGTAGAGGACGGCCCGATATTGCGCGTGAGTGGAGCGGATATGGTGGACGGTTCACCCATCTACGACATTAAGCCCTATATACCATACGCCGACAGCTTACCCGAGGCTATGGGCGGATTTACCGAAACACCACGCACCATGTTGCAGGTGTTGGTAGAGTGTCCTGTGCCGAAATCGGCTCCGCACGATTGGGCTATGGCCATGCAGGAGGTACTGGCTCAGGATCCCCGACCCGCCTACCAGCAGGACCCGGAGCGCGTGTACCATATTATTCTGAAGCCTTATGAGGTGAGTTTTCGTGTGCAGGACGGCGTGGCTCACGTGCTTGCCATTCGCCCTGAACCGTAAATGTTGCAGAAATTTCAGCAGGCATTTGCCCTCAATATCGAGGAGGGATTGGAGCAGGGGGGCGCTGTTGCTGTATGGCAGAACGGTCAGGAGCTGGCGAACATTTGCGGAGGTGAGGCAAAATCCGGTACTCTTTGGCAGCCGCATACTCTGGTTCCCATTTATTCCGCCACCAAACCCGCTGCGGCGGCCTGTTTGTTGCAGGCGCTGTATGATTGCTGCCGTGGCCCCGAGCTTGAGGTGGGTGATTTGTGGTCGGCGTTTCCTGCGCCGCACCTGACAGTGGGGCAGTTGCTCTCGCACCAAGGGGGACTTGCTGCTCTGGCTGAGACTGCTCCAATCGAGGACCTCGAGGCCTGCCGCCGTGCCATTGAGAAAAGCCGCCCTCTGTGGGCTCCCCCGCAGCACGGCTACCATCCTCAGACTTTCGGTCCGTTGGTGGACATCCTGATGCAGGAGCTCACCGGCCAACGCGTGAGCGATTACTGGGAGGAAAAGGTGCGCCGTCCCCTCGGTCTGGAGTTCTACATCGGCCATGTGCCCGAGTCGTGCTATGAGAGCGTGGCCGAGCTGAGAACGGCGCGCATGCTGGGCGCTATGCCCCGCACTCCTTTTTATCGCGAGTATTTTGACGAGAGTAGCTCCGTGCACCGCTCATTCCACAGTATCAGTGGATACGGTTCCGCTCGCGAGATGAATACCCCCGCTGCGTGGCAGTGTGGCTCGCCGGCCAAGGGGGGCGTGGCTTCGGCTCGAGGACTGGCTATGTTTTACCAAGCCCTGCTGGGGCAACTGCCACAATCTCCCTTTGCAGACGATGTTCTGGAATGGATGAGTACTCCCCAGTGCTCAGGGATGGACCTTACTTTGCTGGAGCCCACGGCCTTCACCTGCGGCGCCATGTGCGAGCCAATGTCAATTTTCGGAGAGGGCGGATTCGGACACGCAGGAGCCGGTGGCTCATTGGGACTGTGTTGTCCCGCCACCGGCCTGTCATTTGCATATGTGATGCGTGGAATGGAGCTGGGCAATTTGCCCGGCAAGCGCGTGCAGCGCTTACTGGCCTGCCTTCGTTGAGAACTTTTGCAGCTGCTCGTTCACCTTGTCGGCATAGCCCTGCGGGTCACGCCACCAATCCAGCGCCCAGATGTGGCAGAGATTCCAACCCAGGGCCTGCAGCACGCTTTCCCTCAATACATCGCGGTCGCGAGCTGTAGCTGCACCGGCATAACTCGGACCATCCAGCACAATACCTGCCAGCATATTGCCGGGGCGTGACGGGTCGGCTATGGCAATGTCGATACGGAAGCCGGACACACCCAGATTGCTCACGCAGTTCCAGCCATGCGCCTGCAGAGCAGAACAGACGGAGCGCTGAAGCCCGCTCTCGGCCTGACCGGCAGTGGGGCCGGTGGTGTTAAAGTAGGCATTGGCACCCATGCGGGCACACTCCAGGAACCCTCGAAGGTCTGCAGCGCCACGGGCACGGGTGCGGTTCAGGTCGATATCCTCGGGCTTGAGGGAGCTGAACACACGCATACCGGTACGGGCACGGGTAATAGCCACATTCAGTCGGCGCTCTCCGCCTGTCAGGTTCAGCGGGCCGAAGTTCATGGATATATTGCCCTTCTCGTCGGGTCCGAAGGTGGTGGAGAAGTAGATAACGCCGCGCTCGTCGCCCTGTACGTTCTCGAGGTTCTTCACGAAGATGGCCTCGGGGTTTTCCTCATCGAAGTAAGGTTCGAGCGATTCATCCTCAGCACGAGCCTTTTCGAAGAGGTCGAGAATGAGCGCCTGCTGCTGGGTGTTGAAGGTTACAATACCGATGCTGGTCATCTCATTGTACTCGAATCCCGGGCTGCGGAGTACCTGCAACACGCTGTCTACGAGAGCCTGAGCCTCCTTTTTGTTGTAGCGCTTGCTGCTGCCGCGCTCGTAGATGCCCTGAACGTAGTGGTACTGCAGAGCGGTATCCTTTGCCACGGGAGCGGGGAAGGTCACCAGCTTGTTTTCGTAATAATTGCGGTTGGAGTAAGCAATCAGGCTCTCGGACTTACTGCGGTAGTGCCAAGTGAGGTTCATTTGCGGAATCCCGCAGGCCAGGCATTCATCGAGAATGCTCTCCAAATCCTGCTCGATTTCTTCTTCCTCCTCGCTTTCGTCGCTCTTGGCACGGCTGAAGAAACTGGTCGGCGGCATCTGTCGCGGGTCACCCACAATGACGGCACTCTTACCGCGGCCGATGGCGCCGATGGCGTCCCACACGGGAATCTGCGAGGCCTCGTCGAAAATCACGACGTCGAAGGGCTCGGCATCGGGCGTGAGGTACTGGGCTACTGAGAGCGGGCTCATGAGCATGCAGGGCTTGAGCAGTCGGCTGACGTTCGGGGTGAGCGTGAGCAGCTTGCGAATGGCCTTGTGAGCGCGCTGCTTGTTAATCTCGTGATTGAGCTCTGCCAGTTCCTTACCGTACTCCGTTACCTTCATGGCCTGTTTGCCCAGCAACTGCTGCAGGTGCTGACCTGCAGCCGTGAGGAGTTCGGCGTCCTTGGTGCGGTAATCTTCAATGTAGGCCTCGTGGGTGGGCGCATTGAACTGAGTGAGGGTCTTGCTGGCATCGACAGCTGCCTTCAATCGGCAGCGGGAGAGATTGGTCAGCACGGCACCCTCGAGCGTATCGCTCGTCAGACTGCCCTCGGTGAGCTGTTGTACAATGGCGGCAAATCCTCTGTTGCGTGCCTGCTGGGCGCACTCGTTCCAGACGGTGAGAATACGCCACTGCTTGCGAATCTCGAGCATGGAATCGGCCCACCACTTGCCGGCGCCGTCCGCATTGTCGGCCTCGGGGGGCAGGGGGCGCCCCAGTAATCGCTGCAGTTCAGCACGCAGTTCCTCCTTGCGTGAGCCGGTCTGCTGCAGTTCATCGAGGGCGAAAGCTGCCTCCGTTCCTTTCTGTACAGGATTACCCTGCACGGTAAGATAACGCTTGGACAGGTGAAGCACTCCCCTCAGTGATGCGAGCGTGTTGGCGGTTTCCTCTGCCTTTTTCAGATCCTTAGCCTGCATGTTGATGCCCTTGCGGTATTGGGGTAAGGTGCTGTCGGTCAGAATATCGGAAGTCCGAATCTTCTTCATGGACAGCAGAGCTTCCAAATCCTTTTGCTCATTCGGCTTCCGGCGGCTGAAGGCGTGCATCTGAAGCATCTTGCGAATGCGGCGTGTGGTAAAGAAGCGACTGATGAAGTTCGATATCTGCCCCATTTTCCATTCCTGATACAGCGCAGGTACATCGGCATGGTCTTCGAAACCATCAGGATAGGGGAGAGTGAGTGCCTGCTTGTAATGACGGTAGCTCTCTGCCTGTTCGAGCGCTTGTTTCAGGCTCTTAATGGCATCGACCGCTGTGGTCGGCAGCAGCAGGGTGTTGTCTTCCCCCGTGGTCTGTTCTGCCAGTGACAGAAGTTTGAGCAGGGAGTCTGCGTTGCAGCGATATTCCTCAGCCTGTAACCCCAGTTCGGAGCACAGTCGCTTAAAGCGCTCATCCCAGGCGGCTGAGGTCAGTGCGTATTGGGTGAGCGCGGTAGCCAGTTTCTCCTCCCAGGCTGAGCTGTAGGTCGAGGTGACGATGGCCTCTGCCACTCCCGGGAACAGCGGGGCTACGCTCTTGTAATTAAGCGTCAGATTGCGCACGTGCGTCAGCATTTCGTCCTTACGCTCCGCTGTCATCGTCAACAGATTATCTTCGCAGGGCGTAAACTCGGGGACTCCTTTGGACTCGAGCAGAAGACAAATATCCTGATATAGGCTGGTACCGTCGGCATATTGACGGTGCAGCTCCCACGGCAGCAGGTTGAGCCCGAAACGCACCTGCAGCATGTTGGCTACGGCCTGCTCCCAGTTGCTCTTACCCTGTGTCTGTGCGCTGCGATCCAGTGCTGCCTTGAACTGTGCCAGAACTTCTTTCTTAACGGCTTTGTTGGAGTGAAGTTCCAGACAGAAATCACCGAGCCCGATGCGCTTCAGTCGGTTGTATACAACGGTGAGTGCTGCGGCTTTCTCGGCAACAAAAAGGACTGTCTTGCCATGCCCCAGACAGTGGGCAATCATGTTGGAGATGGTCTGGCTCTTACCCGTGCCGGGAGGTCCGATGAGCACAAAGTTCTTGCCACGCCCGGCTGCCAGAATGGCGGAGAGCTGCGAGGAGTCCGACGAGAGAGGGGTGAAGACATTCTCGGCCTTCGCTTCGTTGTCCAATGTGGCGGGTGCGGGGAAGCCGACCTGAGCGGGGAAGGCTGCTCGCTGTTCGCAGGCCAGATGGCGTACGATGGAATTGGCCTGCAGTTCCGCCTGACGGTCGCACATGTCCTTCCACATGAGGTACTTGGCGAAGGAGAATATGCCAATGGTGCACATTTCGAGGACTTCCCACCCGTCGAAGTCTTTGATGGCGCGACGCACGTAGTTGAAGATGGCCGTGATATCCAGACCTGACTTGTCCGTGGGCAGCTCTCCCTCCAGCTCGGGAATACGCAGACTGTATTCTGTTTTCATCAACTCCAGCAGGGTGAGGTTGATGCGGGGGTCTTCATCAGTCGTTTGCAGGCGGAACCCACTCTTCACACTCTTGCGGGTCAGGCGTACAGGTATGAGCAGGAGCGGTGCCAGCAGGGTTTGGCAACCTTTGTCCCGACGTACCCACTTCAGGAAACCGCAGGCGATGTAGAGGGTATTGTAGCCACTTTCCTCCAGATTCTTGCGAGCTGCAAGGTACAGGCTGTAGATTTTTTTATCGAGGTCTTTCGTTTTGCCGGTGTTGAATGCAAGTAGTTCGCCCCTACTGTACATTTCCTCGGCCATTTTTTTGAGGGATTCTGCGAAATCTTGTTCGTTTTGCGATTTAGCAGCTTCCTGTGTTAGGAAGTTATGGTCAAATTCAGAGAGTTTAAAACTGCGGCCGTCTGATAAATCATCCTCTAGCGTGGCCGGAGAATATTCATATATTGTTACTTGATTTTTATCGACCTTGCAATTCAGTAGATTATTCCGCATGGATAAATCCAGCAATTTGAGCTGCCAGTTTTCCATGCGTGTACGCTTGCGTGCCGTGACGAGCGATTGTTCTTCCTCGAGTTCTGCAAGTGTTTGTTCAGGCAGAAAGCTTGGTTTTTCTGGTGTTGCGGCCATTTCGTCAATAGCCGGTGCCCCGATAGAGGTATTCTGAGCCTGATTCAGCGGACTGATACCATGCTCCCAAATCATGGTAATGTCAAAGGCTCCTTGCAGAGGGAATTCCCACAGATTGTTTTTACCCGCAGAGCAGGCTTCTTCAAAAGAAATATTCTTTCCTCTGGTGAGTGCTGTGGTTTCTATCAGCAGCAGTTGATTTAGTTCCGCAAGATTGCGCAGCTGGGATATGCTGGTGATGATGGGTTTGTTCAGGTGTTCATCTTGCAGCATAACTCCCATATAAGCATGCCCCTCTACGAGTAAGACAATGGGATTGTAACCAGCCTGAGCCACGATGGCTGTCATCAGCATGGTGGAATCCAAGCAGGTGGCGCAACCGCCTTGTATAATTTGAGAGGGTGTGCGTACTTTTTGTAAAATTCCCTCCTGATTATTAATTTGCCCTATAGGCGGCAGCGCATAATTGATGTTGTAGCTGCGTAGGGTGGCCCAGATGGCGTTCAACTTGTTAATTACCTCATTGGTTTGCTTCTTATAGCCTCCCCAAGAGGGATTTTTACCATCTGCCTGTAGTAGTGCGCCGGCTTGGTGCAGAACTTTGTCTACGACCGGATCGTTAGGTTGTACGAGGGCTGCAAGTAGTTCAGGATGTGTTGCGTGGGAATCCATCACCATGGCATTGCTTGGCAGCCAAGTGAAGTTGAATTTCTGGCTGTAGAGAATTTCCCCACCACAGGTCAGACAGAAGTGCATTTGCCCCGGTTCTTCTTCGGCTATTGCCCTGAGGCGAGCAAGGTCGAATTCCGGTTTATGGGAACGGATGGTATGGGGTTCGCCTGCTTGCAGTTTCTCGATATCGTAGCTTTGGGGCTGAACGTAGTCCGGATAGTAGCTTACCGTCAGCTTGAGATTTTCGAGGTTCGTATCGCTTTGTATAATCGCGATATCGAAAATCGGCCTGTGGTTGTGCAGGTAGACGACCGAGGTATGCGGACTGAACGTGGGGAGCAGGGTAACAGCCATGAGAGCGAGAAAAAATCAGCGTTTATTGAGATATTCAACGATGCCCTGACCGACAGCCTGAGCAAAGCGCACGGCGTTTTCGTGTTTGCTGAGGTAGCGGGCGTGCTCGGGGTTGGAAAGATAGGCTACTTCAGTTATGACGGCAGGCACGTACGATTCGTTGCAGGCATTCAGCCAATCACCGCCGCCACGGCGGCCATCAGTGCGCAAAACTACGCCGCAGGGCACGCCGTTGTTGGGCATACCGTCCTTGGGGGCATCGAGAATATCGCGTGTCATCACCTGCGCCATGGTCTGAGCCAGACGCACGCCGGCCTCATTGCAGTAGAAAGCCCCCTTGTTGCACACCTTCCAGGTGGCGGAGTTGCTGTTGTGGTGGAGGAATACCACGGCACCGGGCTGCTGGTCGAGCGCGTAGTTGGTGCTCAGCATGCCCACGGCTATACGGTGCGGGTGGTGAGTGGAGCGATAAATGGCGGTGGGGATGGGGGACTTCACGTGGTGAACCCCGGCCTTCTCGGCGGCCGCCGCCAATTTGGGATTGGTCGGTACATCGCCACGGTTGCATATCAGGCAGGTGTAGCCGGCGGCCTCCACTGTTTTCTTGACCTCACCGGCGTAGCGGTACCAGAACTCGGTCTCTTCAATGACGCCGCCCTTGCTGGCATCGGGCGTGCGGGCACCCTGACCGCCGCGCACCGGTTCGTAATAGTGGCCGATATCGAGCACGACAACTTTCGAGTTGTAGGCAATCTGCTGCATCTGCATTTGATAGCAGGAGGGTATGAGGAAAGTGACTGCCGCTGCTGCGGCAAGTAAAAGGCGTTTCATGCTAAATGTGTTTCGATGGAATTAAAGGGGGAGTTCTCCCTGAGCTCGGGTGAGAGGTGCGCCGATTTTCTGATAGGCCGCGGGCATGGCCTCGCGCCCGCGCGGTGTGCGCTTAATGTAGCCCTGCATAATAAGGAATGGCTCGTGGACGTCCTCGATGGTGCTCTCGTCTTCACCCACGGCAACCGCGAGCGAGGCCAGTCCTACCGGGCCGCCGTTGAACTTGTAAATCATGGTTTCGAGCAAGCGTTTGTCCATTTCGTCGAGCCCGTCTTCATCGATATCAATCATACCGAGTGCGGCCTCGGCCACGTCGTCGCTTATGCGCCCATCGCTCTTGACCTGAGCGTAGTCGCGCACCCAGCGCAGCAGGGCATTGGCCACACGGGGGGTGCCGCGGGAACGACGGGCAATAGCAAGTGCACCACCGGGTTGCAGGTCAATGTCGAGCAGACCTGCTGAGCGGTGCAGAATTTGGCAGAGTTCGTCGGGCTTGTAGTAGTCGAGCCTGTTAATCAGGCCGAAACGCGAGCGTAGCGGCCCGGTGAGCATGCCGGCACGGGTCGTGGCACCCACCAGGGTGAACTTGGGCAGATTGAGCTGAATGGAGCGGGCATTGGGCCCCTGGTCAATGATGATGTCGAGCCGGTAGTCCTCCATAGCCGGGTACAGGTACTCCTCAATCGCCGGGTGCAGGCGGTGAATCTCATCGATGAAGAGCACGTCACCTTTCTCGACGTTGGTGAGAATACCGGCCAAATCCCCGGCCTTCTCAATCTGAGGGCCGGAGGTTGTGTGTAGCCTGTGCCCCACGGCATTGGCTATAATGTTGGCCAGCGTGGTTTTTCCCAGTCCGGGCGGGCCGCTGAGCAGTACATGGTCGAGCACATCGCCACGCATGCGGGCGGCCTCGACCATGAGTAACAGTCGCTCCTTTACTTTATCCTGCCCGCAGAACTCACTGAATGCGGGCGGGCGCAGCGACACATCGTAGCTGCCTGTCGTCTCCGCCATGCGGGAGTAGACGGAATCTGCCATGTGAAGATTCGTGTTTACTTCTGTACGTTCTCAATCTGAGGCGGGGGAGGCGGCAGCACTCCGCCCTGCTGCTGCTGTTGCTGGCAGGCGGTGAGTGCAGCGGCTGCTGTAGTAGCCACGGCCGCGGCCTTTACCACTGCGGGGTATTTCGGGGCTGTTTTGGTGGTATCAGATTCGATTTTCATGTGCTGAGTTCTTTCTTTATTGTTATGTTACTTAACGACTCCGCCTGTTACCTGCGGGGGCAGAGGGGCTCCGGGAGGCCCCATGACCTGCTGTTGCTGTTGCTGCTGGCAGGCGACGAGGGCTGCGGCAGTTGTTACGACTGCGGCTGCTTTTACCAGCGCAGGGTATTTCGGTGTTGTTTCTGTGCTTGTGGGGGTAATGTCCATGGTATTAATCAATGTTTTGTGTTGTTGAGGGATTATCGAGCGGGGTGTCCGCCAGCTCCAGAACGGATTCTATATTAGGCTCGTAAGGCGGAGGTGCCGGTGCGGGGCGGACATCACAACGCTCGGGGCTCACGAATATCCCCGCGGTGTATGACTCCGGGAGAATATCGGCACGCCGGGAATCATCAACAGGCGCCGATTCTCCCGGGGGTATTTGAGGGGCCGGCTCATCGCAGGCCGACAGCAGCGCTGCCGTTGCCGCAGCGGTAACGGCTTTCACCAGCGTGGGGTACAGTGGTGCTGCTGTCTGTGAGGCTTTAATTTTCACTGCTCTCTGACGGTTCCAGTACGTAGGGTACATCGCCACCCAGTATCATAGGCTCTTCTGTAGGCGGTGGTTCGGGCACGGCACTGTGGTCGGTCGGGTCTGAACTCCCGGCCTGATACGGCACACTGCCCGGGACATGTCGGTCACAGGAAAACAGTGCTGCAGCCGTCGCCGCCAGTGCAGCCAGTGCCTTGCCACGCACCGGATACGGAGATTTTGCCTTGCTCTGTTCAGGGGATATTTTCACGGCCTTATTTTAGCATAGGTCAATGTGGTATGTCAATGCCACTGCGTCGCATTTCCGCTTCAACTTTAAATAATCGTCTTAATGTTCGTTCATAGGTCTCTGCTGCCGGTGAATCAGGTGGCGGCGGTGTGGTGCCTAGTTTTCGCTTGCCTGTTTTCTGCTCTGTTTACGGTGGAATGAGGATTTCTCTTTATTAATTGATGTATGGGGAGGAGGAATAGGTATAGGAGTGGGGATTTCTCCCGACAGCTTTGTTATAGGTTTTCCTTTTGTTCTGTGGGGCTTGTGAGGGTATTCCGGGGTGTGGGGGGTGGTAGTAGGGGTGATGTCCATGAATTCACCATAGCACAGGTGGTGCGACTGTCAACTTGTATGACAGAATAGCACAATTTTCTCCGAATGCTTGCAGATTACACTTGACGGATGTGGGAAAATGCATACACTCATCAGCACGCCTGACGATATGTTGAGCGACACTGTATCATTGAAGAACTACCATCTGTCGGGAGACAGAAAACAGACAACAACATAACCAAACTACAATCATGAACCTGAAAATCTACACCGATGAGGTGGATGAATTGGCGCGTAAACAGATTTCGCGTCTACTGGCCCAGCCTGCCTTTGCCGATGCCAAGGTGCGTATCATGCCCGATGTGCATGCGGGCAAGGGCTGTGTTATCGGCTTTACTGCCGATTTGGGCGATAAGGTAATCCCCAACATTGTGGGGGTGGATATCGGCTGCGGTATGCTCACCGTTTCACTGGGTAAGCAGAAGCCTGATTTTGCCGCTCTCGATGATGTCATGCACCGCAACGTGCCCAGCGGCATGTATGTTCACGGGGAGCCGGTGGAGGAGTTCGCCCCGCTGGAATCACTGCATTGCCTGGAGCAATTGGTTCACCCTAAGCGCTTGCGCTGCTCACTCGGTTCACTGGGTGGCGGTAATCACTTTGTGGAGGTGGATGTCGACTCGCAGGGCAACTATTATCTCGTTATTCATTCCGGTTCCCGTAATCTGGGTAAGCAGGTGTGCGAACTTTACCAGTGCATGGCAATCGACCGCCGCGCCGGTATCGGTGACAGGGGTGCGGTCGAGGCTGCCCTGATTGCTGACCTGAAAGCTCAGGGACGCCAGCGTGAGATTCAGAGCGCCATCAAAGCTCTCCGCGCTCAGTGGAGCGAGCTGCAGCCCGACGTACCGGTTGACCTCTGCTATCTGGAGGGGGAGGGGCGTGAGCGCTACCTGCACGATATGAAAATCTGTCAGCAGTTTGCGCTGCGCAATCGCGAGGTGATGGCAGAAATCATCATCAAACGACTCGGGCTTGACGTGCAGGATATGTTCCACACCACGCACAACTACATTGACCACGAGAGCAATATTGTGCGCAAGGGCGCTATCTCCGCCCGTGACGGCGAGAAGTTGCTCATACCCATCAATATGCGCGATGGCTGCATTTTCGGTACCGGCAAGGGGAACGATGACTGGAACCAGTCGGCACCGCACGGCGCGGGCCGTCTCATGAGCCGCTCGCAGGCCTTCCGAGAGCTGTCAATGGAGGAATTTCAGGAGCAGATGAAGGGGATTTACACAACGTCGGTGACTCAGAAAACTCTCGATGAATCGCCCATGGCCTACAAGGGCATGGATGCCATTCTGAAGCATATCGGGCCGACCGTCGATGTGGTGGACATCTTCAAGCCCCTCTACAATTTCAAGGCCGAGGAGGCCGAGCCATCTTTCCGCAAGCGCGGATAATGTGATGTCAGGCGCTGCTTTTCGGAGCAGCGTCTGAATTCATGCAGGGGCAACGAGTCGCAATTCGGAATTGACGTCTCATGTATGTCGTGCTATGATGAACGAGTGTTAAGAAAACACGACAATACTATGAAAGGACTCATTTATTCTCTGATATTACTGACTTCCGTATTTCCTGTGAGCCGTGCCGCTGAGCCTTGGCAGGCGGATTGTGCCCGTCTGGCTGAGTCTTTGCCCGCACAGGATGACTCGCTCACTCGCAATCTCCCTGGGTATGATTCCCGTGCCGGGGATTACCTGGGGCGCGAGGCCTGGCAGCGCGAAGTGCCTGAGCTGCTCAGACAGGTGGCTGCCGGTGGTGATGTGTCGCTGCGTTCCCCATCGGGATTCACGGCTTTGCAGGCCGCCTGTATGGCGGGAGATGTGGCACTGGCACAGGCGCTCATCGATGCAGGGGCAGATGTGAATGCCCGACCGGAGAACTGGCGTGACATGGGGTACCCCGGCTATACGCCGCTTGGTATGCTGGTGAGTTTTGAACACCGTACCGATGAAGAGGAACGCGTGCAACTGGCAAAGGCTCTGTTGGATAAGGGTGCCGACCCGGATGCCCCCACAACAACCCGAATCTGGGATATTGCCCGGAACGAGGTCCCGTTTGAACTTACCGACAGCGATGACATGCGACGCCTGTTGTTGCGCTATGGAAATCAGGACCTCGGCAAACGAACGGAGAAGTGGTGGATTGGCTGGAGATTTTATAGCGCAGGACTTATCCGTGACCTGCTGGAGGGTGGCGTGCACCCTGACAGCCATGTGGGTGAGAAGGGCAGCAATCTCATGCTGGTGTTGATGTTGAAGCACCCCAACGATCCCTCTCTGACAGAACTTGCCCTCAGTAAAGGCGCAAAGCCCCGCTTAGGTGGCCGGGGAAGACACTATCACTCCGATTACCTGTTTCACCTGCGAGTTGACTCGCAGGTACACCCCGAAAACGCGGTGGAAATTGTACGCCTTCTGCTGGATGCCGGGGCTGATATCAATGCCCTGAATAACAGCGGAAACTCGTTGCGCATTCACTTCGGTCGCACGGACTCTGCTGCGGCTCGTGCCGTGGGGGAACTTCTGCGCTCGCGCGGCGCGAAACTGCATCCCGATGCCAAATAATGCCCTCCCTCAGTCTCAATCGCTGAGATATGTCTGAGATTTGGCTTGCCTGAACGGGTAGGCGGTAGTACAATTCCCGCGCTATGTTCTACATTACTACAGCAATTGATTACACAAATGGTTCTCCTCACATCGGTCATGCATATGAGAAGGTCCTCGCGGACGTACTGGCTCGTTGGCACCGAATGTGTGGCGAGGACACCTTTTTGCTGACCGGTGTAGACCAGCATGGCCAGAAGGTACAGCAGAAGGCTGAGGAGGCCGGCGTGTCGCCGCAGGAGTATGCCGATACGGTGACCAAGCGTTTTGTTGCCCTCTGGGAGCGCCTCGGCATTTCCTACGATGGCTGGGCTGCTACGACAGATTCCCGCCACAAGGCCTGTGTGCAGAAAATCCTTACCAACCTGAAGGAGAAGGGCTGCCTGTACAAGAAGGCCTACAAGGGCTTCTATTCCGTGCGTCAGGAGCAGTTCCTGACCGATAAGGAGCGTGGAGAGGACGGCAATTTCGGCCCTGAATGGGGGCAGGTGATTGAGCTGGAGGAAGAGAACTGGTACTTCAACCTCACAGCCCACACTGCATGGCTGAAGGAGTTTGTAACCACGCATCCCGATTGCGTGACCCCAGAGTTCCGTCGCCAGGACCTGCTGCAGGCCATTGAGCGCGCTACCAACGACCTGTGTATTTCCCGCCCGAAGGACCGACTGAGCTGGGGTATTCCGCTGCCCTTTGACCCGGAGTTCGTAACATACGTGTGGTTCGATGCCCTCATCAACTACATTTCTTTCGCCGGTTATCTGGCTGACGGCGACACTACGCTGCCCGACTTCAACAAGCTCTGGCCCGCCGCATGCGAGGTTATCGGCAAGGATATTCTGGTTCCCGCACACGGTATCTACTGGCTGTGCATGCTGCATGCCATGGGATTCTCCGATGAGGAGATGCCCCGCCTGCTGGTTCACGGTTGGCTGAATATCAAGGGCGAGAAGATGTCCAAGTCGCTCGGCAATATCGTTGACCCGAACGACCTGTGTGATGTGTTCGGTCCCGAGGCCGTGCGCTACTATCTGGTGCGCGATACCAAGACCGGCTACGACAGCGACTACGACGCTGAGCGCATGAAGATGATTTACAACACCGAGCTTGCCAATGACCTCGGCAACCTCTGCAATCGCTCCCTCAACATGTGCACCCGTTACCTCGGTGGTACCGTGACGGTCGCTGCAGAGCCTGCTAGCGACGAGCTCTCCGTGGCTCTCCGTCAGAGCATGGCCGATACTGTAACCCGCTTTGCCGAGTGCATGAATGCCTACAACACGGCAGATGCTCTCGCTGCGCTGAATGCTCATGTCGGCCAGTGCAATGCCTTCATTGAGAAGACTCAGCCCTTCGCTCTGGCTAAGGATGAGACCCGCTTGGCTGAGCTGCAGAGCGTGCTGGCTCACCTGCTCGAGAGCTGCGTGCAGGTCGGTTACCTCATCGCCTGCGTGCTGCCCGATGCCTCCGCCCGCATTCTTTCCCAGTTGCAGGTGGATGCCGCCACCCTCAGCCCGCAGACTCTTGCCTGGGGCATTCTTAAGGATGGCCACACCGTGCAGGCTCCCAGCCCCGTCTTCCCCCGAATCCTCTCCGAGGAGGAAAAGCAGAAGATGGCCGAGAAAGCCGCTAAGGCCGCTGCCAAAGCTGCTCGCAAGGCCGCTGCCCAGCAGCAGTAAGAGGATAAGCTGACTTTATTTTCAAAAAGCCCTGCATCTTGGTGGTGCAGGGCTTTTTGTTGTTGACATGTGAGCATATCTGATATAACATCCCCTCAGCTACCGATTAAAAAATATGAAGAATTATAATGATTTATTGATAGAGGCGGCATTGGCCGGCGATATGGCCGGTGTGCAAAATGCCCTGCTGGCAGGTGCAGGCATAAATGCAGTTGATAACGATGATAACAAGCTGACAGCACTCGCAGCCGCCTGTAGTAATGGACATTTTGAGATAGCAGAGTTCCTGTTGTCAAAGGGGGCTTTGCCTGATATTGTTGCGAGACATACAAGGGCAAAAACGCCGCTTGCCTATGCGGCGGAACGCGGTGATATTCCGTTAGCGGAATTGTTGCTGAGAAATGGCGCAGGAGTTGATTTTCAGGATGATTTTGAGTGGACACCCCTGCATTTTGCCTGCTATCATGGGCAGGTCGAGATGGCGCGTTTTCTGATGGAGCGTGGTGCAGACCCGCATGTGGAGGATGATTTAAACAGAACCACCCTGATGTATGCCTGTCATGGGGATAAACCGGAACTGGTGCGTTTGCTGTTGAATGCGGGAGTTAATCCGCTGCACGAGGATTTGGAAACCTGCGATGCTTTGCTGTGGGTAGATGAAGGTGAAAATGCAGTGGAAATCGCGAAAATGTTGGTTGCTGAGGGGTTAAGTTATTGCAGCTCTTTTACGTGGCTCTTCTGCACTCCGTTGGTGAGAGCCGTTGCATCGGGAAATCGACCGCTCGCTGAGTTTTGGTTATCTCAGGGCGCCGGATTGGATGAAACTTCCATGGAATCGGACTCTCTTGTAGCAGTAGCCTGTATGTGTGAGAAGTGGGATTTGGTGCCTTGGTTGTTGGAGATAGGGTGCGATGTGATTTCCGGGAATAATGAGTGGGAAACTCCTCTTACGTATACGGTGAAAGCAGAAAAATTCCGTCCGGATATTGCGGAGCTATTGGTGCAGCATGGAGCCTGTGTGAATACTTGTGACTCCGATGATAAGAACATCTTGGAGCTGGCTGCAACTCCGGAGGCTCGTGAATGGTTGATTGCTCATGGCTGTACAGGGGAATCACCGGAGCAGCCGGAGGAGCCGATTAAGATTCTTCAACGATATGGAATATCGGATGTTGAAGATTCGCAGAAGCTGCTGGCTAGCCTTTATGAAAGGGCGGATACTCCGCTTGCTTATGACTTTTTAGAGGCTCTGCAGGATCAGGTTTGGTATTTGTCCAAGATTAGTCGCCGAGATGTGCTCTCCCGAACAGATGAGCAGGGGCGCACTCTCCTGATGCGCCAGTGTGCTTTGTCTGACTGCTCTTCTAAGGTGATAAAAGTGTTGTGTAATTACAGACCGTCAACGGACTTTGATTTGCGGGGTAATTCTGCGCTTTGGTATGCGTTGAAAAGCGGTAATCTTAATGCGTTATTACCTATGTATTGCCGAGCCCATGAAGTTACAAGACCGGGCGAGGATGGGCTGAGACCGCTCGATTTAATGTATGGGCTGCCGCCCTGGGTTCTTCGGGAAATAATCGCATGGCAGGAGGGGTATCCCTATGATATGGTCATCAGAGATGGTCTATCTGTACTGGACAGGGCCATGTTGGATGCGTATTCAAACGGGCAGCGTTTCTTAGTCAAATACTTTATTCAGGCCGGTGCGCGAAAGGAGCTATTAACGGATACGCGTTGGAACAATTAGCGGGTTAGACATATTTTGACAGCAAAATTGGAGCTTGTCGAGCTGCGAGCGTAGGGATTTAAGCCCGCGGAGCGGGCGACAGAGAAGTAGCCACGGGTGTAGTGAGCAACGCGAACGGAACCTGTGGTAGGGATAAAAAAAGAAATATGAACCCCTCATACTTGCGGGGTGACGGAGGAGTTATGCTCAGAAATGCACGAATCTTGAACCAAAAGAGCTGGAGCCGGTCATAAATAACCTCATGCGGTTGTAACACGCTTTTCCGTCGCCTCGCACTTCTGCGGGGCTTTGATTATTTTTTCTCTTTACCCAGAGCTTCCGGCTTCTCTGCGATACGCCGAGACAGGGCGCGAGCTTGCACTGGGCTAATGCTCTGCCGCCCGCACAAGTGCGGGCTTATTAAATTCCGCTCCCCTTCGGTTCGCCATACAGCTCGACAAATTGCTCTTTTCCTAATTGTTCCAACGCGTTAACGGATATCTGAAATATAAGCAGGCGGTAAGGCTTTTCTGCTTTACGTGAGGCCGGAAATCTGGTAGTATGCTCTCATGCGGATAGCGGTGGCAGTTCTGGTGGCAATTCTGCTCAGCAGTTGTGGTCATTTCTACAGAATGGGCCATGCGGGGACTGTGGCGTCTGCCCACCGTGCGGGTGGTTCTGTGAGTGCAGGTGGCGAGGTGGACAGGAGTGCCTACCTCAGTGAGTCGCAGGCGCTGGTGTATGCGCGTGCCGAGTTGCAGAAATTGGTGCCGCAGGTGGAGTTCATGCTTGAGGGAGTGGGGAATGCGTATGAGCGGGCGCTTGATTTGGCCGAGACGCTGCTGCGGGATGGAGTTGCTGTTTCCTTTGCGGTGACGAGCAGGGGAAACTATGTGACGCTGAAGCCGACTTATGCGGATAATGAGCTCATGTTCAGGGCTTATCAGGAACCGGCACGACGTGCCGCGCTTACGGCGGACCAACGGCGAGCTTTGGCCATTGCTGAGAATGCGGTAAAGGACGCTCAACGCAACAGTAGCTCGCAGTATGAATGTGCACTGGCACTGCATGATTATCTGGTGAGCCGGAGTACTTATGTGAGCGCTCTTCACGGCAAGGATTCCGCCAATGCCACGACTCGCGTGCTGCTGACCGGTAAGGGGGTGTGCGATGCGTATACCCGCGCTTACAGACTTCTGCTCAGTATTGCCGGGATTGAGAATATCTTTGTGGCCGGTGTGGCGCAGAATGACGACCACTGCTGGAATCTGGCCCGGCTTGACGGGCATTGGGTGCATGTGGATTGCACGTACAGTGACCCGTCCCCCGATGAGGCCGGGCGAGTTTTGCGCACTCACTTTGCCTTAACGGACAAGTTGATTGCTCGTGACCACAGTTGGAAGCGTGCTAATTATCCGGCTGCGGATTCCATTGCTCTCTACTACCCATTCCGATACATGGCCTTTGAGACACTCGAAGATTTAATCTACTGGTGTCGCTCATCTCGCAAGGTTGTCGGTGGGCAGTATGTGACGGCCTATGTGGTGGAGCTGCAACGCTTGGGGCGGAACAATGACGCTGTCCTTCAACGTATGGCTCAGGCTCACAGTCGCTTAGGTGAGCAAGTTGTCGAGAACTTTGCTCTCGAGGAGCACTTGGATGGTGTCATTGTCTGTAAGTGCAAAGCTCCCTCTACGGGGCTTCGTTAGGCCAGTCGTGGCGAGGATAGCGGCCGGCCAGGTCTTTTTTCATCTGCAAGTAGCCGTTGCGCCAGAATGATTCCATGTCGGATGTTGTCTGGTAGGGGCGCTGGTTGGGTGCCAGAATTTCCACCAGACATTTCACTCGCCCATCTGCTATGGTAGGGGTGCTGTGTACACCGAAGAGTAACTGGCATTTCAGTCCGAATGTCGGTGTGCCGTCCTCTCGGTAGAGCAGCTTGACTTCTCGACCGTTGTTGAGCTTGATGGCCTTGGGCGCGTAGCGGTTCAGACATTCCTTTTGCCAAGGGGAAATCCACTCGCCCAGAATGGGGAGTACCGGGCGGTTCGCAATGTCTTTGTAGCTTACCGCTCCGTCGCAGAGCATGGTGATGGCCACCAGTCGGTCTTCCGCTCCGAACTCAGGGAGCTCCAGTTCGGGCATGGCGTTCCGCAGGCAGTTCAGTCGGTTAATCCATTGCAGCACATGGCCGTCCCAGCCCTCGAGTCGCAGCTCTCCGCGAACTACTCGCTCGGCCAACAGTGGCGCGGCATCTTCGGGGTGGGCGTCGCCTGTTTCCTTCTCGTGCAGAACCAAATCACGGTAGAGGGTACGGTGCATGTTGACTACGCGCTTGCGTGTGCTGTCGTATGTGGCAACATCATCCTCATGGGTGGGCAAGTCGCTTATTTCCAGTCTTGTGCAGCGACTCAATCTGGTTTCTACCCCCTTGCCACCGATTTCTGTAATTTCGGCTGCCAGAAAGATATCGGCATCTTTGGCGACTGCTGAAGCAATTTTGCCGCTGCGTCTGCGGGTGAGGCGGGCTGTCGCTGTAGCGGTACTGTTTCGTGCCGCCACATGTTCAGGGAACGAGCCCAGAAGGGCGGTGATTACACCATGTTGGTGGGCTTCAAAGTCCGGCTCGGGGGCGTTATGCGGCATGAGCTGGCGGGCTGCTGCAGTAATCTCTCGTGCGGCGCGCGCCATAATTCCCAATCGGGAGCAGGCGGCTGCATCGTATTTCAATTGCCGCGCCGTTTGTACGGCTCGCCATTCGGCCTGAAAATCTGTGTAATCTGTTTCCTCCTGTAGTTTATCACTCAGTCCGCAGCTCATGGCAACGTTTTCGCCCTGTATGAGGGCGGCAATGGCGGCCATTTCTGAACTGCATCCATATTCTTTGCCGGCAACCATCAGGCGGGACAGAACCGGAGAGAGCGGGTAGCGCAGCATCTGCTGACCAATGGTGCTCAGTGTGCCTTGCGGGGAGACGGCCCCGAGTTCCTGCAGGAGTGCCCAGGCTCGGGCAGTCTCGGCCTCGGTCGGGGCATCCGGCCAGTGGAAATGGCGTATGCCGTCCAGACCTTTGCAGCCCCAGGCCAACAGGTTGAGGAAGGCCATGGATATATCGGCTCGGTGGACTTCGGGGGATGGGAAGGGGGCACGTCGGCGCTGCTCGGCCTCACTCCACAAGCGTATGCAACGCCCGGGCCCCAGTCGACCCGCACGACCGGCTCTCTGCTCTGCCTGTGCCTGCGATATGGGAACGATATGCAGGGTGGAGATGCCACGCAGCGGATCCCAGCAAGCCTCTCGGGCGGTGCCACTGTCGACGACGGAGCGCACGCCCTCAATGGTGAGCGATGTTTCTGCAATATTGGTACTGACGATGACCCTCGGGCAATCACCCTTGTCGACTGCGCGTGCCTGCATATCCGGTGTAAGCTGGCCGTGCAGGGCATAGACCTCGCGTCCACGCATCCACCCCGCATTCTCCAGAATTTCCACGGTGCGGCGAATTTCGTAGGCGCCGGGCAGGAACACGAGTATATCGCCGCAATCGGGGTGCTCTGTCAGGCGCCGCACGGCTGCGCAGCACTGCTCCCACAGCGGGGGCATGCCTACGTAGCCGCGGGAATCGCGAACCGGAGCAGGGGGCATGTAGCTGACTTCTACCGGGTACAGGCGTCCTTCTGCCCGCAGGACCGTGGCTTGTGGCAGGTAATTCTGCAATTTATCGAGCTCGAGAGTGGCCGACATCACAAACACTCCGATGTCGGGGCGGGTGCTGTTCTGCAGCTCGAGAACGCGAGCCAGACACAAATCACCGGACAGTCGGCGCTCGTGCACTTCATCGAAAATAACAGCACTCACCCCGTTAAGTTGCGGGTCGTCAGTCAGTCGGCGTTCCAGAATGCCGTCTGTTACATAGAGAATGCGCGTGGCTTTGCTGCTGCAGGAGTCAAATCTGACGGTGTAGCCCACTTCCTGACCGATGGCACAGGGGTACTGACGCGCTACATATCCGGCCAACAGACGGGCCGCGAGCCTGCGGGGTTGCACCACGATGATGGTGCCACGCCCCGCAACCCCGGCTTTCTGGAGCATGAGGGGAACACGCGTCGATTTGCCGCTGCCGGTGGGGGCACTGAGCAGCACGCAGAAACCCGGCTCGCGTACGGCTGCCTGTATGTCGGACCCAATGGCCTCGATAGGTAAGGGGGCTGCAGACATCAGAAGTCTTCAGGCATGTCTCGCAGGGCAGGAGCTTCGTCTGTGCCGACCTCCGGAGTATTGGGTTGGGAGCCGGGCTGAATCACGGGACCGTCATCAATCGGAGCACCGCCGATAATCACTGTCGGTGCTTTGGCTTTTTCGTCGGCAAAAAGGTTATCAAGTGCAGTCTGGAGCGGCAAGCCGGGATACCCGATGTAGAGGATATGACTGTCGGGGCCAATCAGAACAGCCGTAGGAAGCTGAGTGACGCGGTAGGCGCGCCCGTTGCTGTTTTCCTTGTCGTCCATGAAACAGTTGGCCACCACACCATACTTCTTGAGCTCCATGAGCCACTCGCCATGGTCGGCATGCACGGTGATGGGGCAGAAGATGAGCCCGGGGTATTGCTGGGCCAGCTGGTGCTGACGGGAAACGACGTTCAGCCCCACATTTTCAGCAGGTGACCAGAAGAAAAGCAGATTGGCTTTGCCGGCTACCGGGAACATGGCGGGTTTGCCATCCATGCCGGTTACACAGAGCTGGGGCGGGATACAACCCACGCTCAGGTTACGCAGGACGTATGCCATTTCCAGAGCGGCTTCGCTGAGTGTACGGTTGCCGAACATGGCATTTTCGGGGCTGGTACTTACAGCTTGGCGCAGGAAGTAGAGCTGTTTGCTGCGAGCCATGGCGGCGCTGCCCTCCGCACCCTGAATGGTGGGGTTACTGAGCATGATACACATGGCCATAGCCGCATTGGCTCGTGAGGTAAGGTCTTGGTTGCGAGTGTAGATTTTCTGCAACATTTCGTACACCCTCACGCTCTGACTCTCTGCGAGCTTGGCACAGGCATTTCCGAT
Organism: Akkermansia sp.; assembly: GCA_045531695.1. Classification (GTDB taxonomy): domain Bacteria; phylum Verrucomicrobiota; class Verrucomicrobiia; order Verrucomicrobiales; family Akkermansiaceae; genus Akkermansia. The sequence continues at coordinate 776 of JAZSEM010000034.1, read as the reverse complement.
GGCCGGACTGGAATAGTGCACGCGATTTACACTCTCGAGAAGGGCGTTGGCGTAGTAGGAAATCTGTCTCTGCTTGCCCTTGAATACCTCGGCAAATGCCTGAGGATTATTCAGGAACCACACCACTGCCGGGGCTGCCCATGTCTGATCAAACTCATAAACCGGCACCATTTTGCGCTCATCGGTAGCACCGTGCATGCGCTCTGCTGCTGTCGGGCGCACCAGTTCTTCGCGCTCGCCGGTTTTATTGCATACGCTGCGCCAGAGCTCGGTGGCAACTTCTACGCCATTGGGCATGCGGACGGCGGCTCGCTGCTCATCGGTTCGGGCTACTTTGAGAGCTGCGTGGTATTCTGTCATTTGCTGTTCCCACTTGGCGAGAGCTGCTCTCATGGCAGGTTCGGCTGCGCCTGCAAGTGTGGTGCAGAACAGGGTGATGACGGCAAGAAGTGCAGATTTCTTCATACGCTCCATTATAGGGCAGGTGATAAGGAAAAGGCAAGCTTAAAGTGCGTGCGCCCACTCGTCGTGGGTTCGAATCCCTTGAAAAGAAAAGCACCTCTGATGAGGTGCTTTTGAGAGCGGGCGATGGGATTCTACCCGCGCACCATGCCCTGACTGTCGTCAGGGTGCCCTCGCGAAGGTGTTCGCTCGGCATGGAGCCAAACTGCTCGCGTACTCGCAGTTTGCCCACTCGTCGTGGGTTCGAATCCCCTTGAACAGTAAAGCCCCTCTGTCGAGGGGCTTTAGAGCGGGCGATGGGATTCGAACCCACG
>JAZSEM010000102.1:0-58312 GCA_045531695.1 Akkermansia sp. | reverse complement strand
GTCAGCGGCTGGGTGGGCGCGGGAGATGCCTGCGACTTCTACCGCGTGGAGATGGCATCTGCCGGCAGCCTGAGCCTGGCCCTGAGCGAGCTGGAGAGCAGCGCACGCGTGAGAATCTACAGCGAACGTGCCGACGGCAGTTTGGCGCAGCTGGATTCCCGACTGGTGAAGGGCGGCAGCGAGCTGGAGCACACCCTCTCGCTCAACGATGGTACCTACTACCTCGAAATCGCCGCTGCCGATGGCGGGCTGGGTGCCTGCAATACCTCCTACTCCCTCACGCTGGAGAAGGAGGAGCAGGGCGCCGACGACGAGCTCACCCGCAACAATACCATCGCGTGATGTAAGCTCCCCCTACATAGACAATTCGGAGCAGGGAAGTTTGTTCTCTGCTCCTTTTGTATGGGTATCCGTTAGTGAAAGATGCCGTGGCGGCTTTGCTTCACGACCGGGTCTTGGGAGTATTGGCGCAGGTATTGCCACTCCAGACTGCGGAAATGACCGCACATGGCGCCGTCGGAATAGCTTTTTTTCAGCTTCATACTCCTGTTCTGTCGAGCTGTAGTGACCGGTTTTGTATAGTATTTCCCTGATATCGCTGATGTACGTTGCCTGTGAGCAGAGGTCATGGGCGAGCTGATTTCTGTATTGCACCTCCGTAAGCTGAGGAGGAGGGGGGATATTCGGTACAGTCTTTGTCAGTGTGCAACAGCTCACAGTAGGGCAAGCATGAGAATGCAGTATTTCATCGTGAGAGTAGTCCGGTAAATGTTAAAAGAAAAACAGCAGGCTTTCGCTAGAAAGAACCTGCTGTTTTGAAAGCTGTTCGCGGCAATCAGCGTTTGGCTGTTTTGCGGTGGCGATTCTGCTGCTGAAGGGCGGCCTGCATCTTAGCGCAGTGGCGATAGCCTGTGCGACCCTGCAGGGTACGCATGCTCAGCTGGGAGGACCCCCACTGAATAATCTGAATCTCCACAACTCGGCGACCCCACTTGCGCATCAAATCCTGCGTGGGCTGGTAGATGTCGATGGTGCCGGTGCCGACAAGTGCACTACCGTAGTCGTCCACCACATAGATATAGGGCTGTCCCTTAATCTTGAATCGTGTGCCCAACGGGTAGACGGACCAGTCTGCTGCTGCGCTGCGCACCTGATCGGTGTACTTCAGCGAAGTGCCGATAGCGTTGCGCGGACCGTAACCGACATGGTCACTCTCGGTGTGAGTATAGGCCGTTGTACGTACCACTCGGTTGAGCTGGGCAGGGTGGTAGAGAGGCATGCCATGCTTATCCCTCCCGAGCTTGGGCAGCTTGGGATTCGGCCTGGCTGAGGGGCTGGGAGCTGTGGGCATGACAAAGCCCTTGCTTACGCCCGAGGCCGCTTCTGCACAGGGGGCGCAGAAGGCCAGTGCGGTGAGTGCGCTCAGCACGCTCACGGCAAGTGATTTTACTGTTTTCGTCATTATTCGGCGATATAGGTAAGGTGTGCGGTGCGACCCGAGGGCTGCACCCTTTACTTGCGGCTGGGAGGAGTTTAACATATACACCTCTGTCTTGACAAGCTCTTTTTTTTACAGAGCTAATCCGAAAAGTTGTCAGGAATAATGGATAAACACAAAATATGGCACAATGTGCAGTGTGTTCTATGCCGTATATTGTGTTTTGTTAAAAAATCCTAAACAGTTAAAGTTTTTATTATTTTTCGAGTGGGAAGGGGGGCAGCACCCAGTCTTCCTCCTTCATTAGCTCGTCAAATATCACTTTAGCCTGATTTCCGAAATTCAGGCCGGCAATGTTAACGTATCGTTCTGCTGAGCGAGCGTCTGCCGGGGCACCGTGCAATCCCTTGGCGGTCAGGTATGCGATGTAGAGGTATGCATAGGGGAATCCGGCGGCGGCTGCTTCCTGCAGAACATCGATAGCTTTCTGAACATCCTGAGTTGTGCCAATCCCTTTATAATGGGCGTAGGCCATCATAGCGAGTGCGTAGCTGTAGCCATCGTTGGCTGCGAGGGTAATATAGCGCTTGCCTGTTTCGATATCCTGCTTGGTGCCATCACCCATGAGGAGCATAAATCCTTGAGCTGCAAGAGAAATATGGTCTTTTTGGGCAGAATTGAGCCACTTGAGGTGGGCATAGGTTTTGCTCCTATCCTTGGGCATGCCCAAATCACCGCGGTAGTATGCGCGGGCCAGAGTACGCCTGCTCTGTGAATTGCCGAGCATGCATGAGAGTTTCAGCATACTGATGCCGAGAGGAACATTCTGCTCCAGCCCCGTTTGTTTGTGATATTCGCCGGGCTCCGCTACCAGGAATGAGCCATAGACGTACATGGCTGATGGGTCATGCAGCGAGACTGCTGTTTTCAGTTGTTTGAGACTGAGGGGCGGATCCTGTCGGCTCGTAACTGACGAGAGGGCATACATGGCTGCACCGTTTTTCTGTGTAGCCGCTTTCTGCAACCACTCTATCTGGGTTTTTGAATCGGGCGCAAATTGGCTGAGATAGTAGACGACCTGATGATTACCGCGTCGAATTTCACTTGCTACCTCAGGGCGGTCCTTGTCTGCCCATGCTGTGAGACGTCGATTCTGCAGCAACCAGCTAAAGCGAGTGTCGAAATTTCCGGATTTCGCGGCTTCAATCATCATACGATTGGCAGCTTTGTCGTTTTGTTGCACACCAATCCCCATGCGCAGGAAGAGGCTGTAATCCAGCATTGCCGGTGCATATTTATGCTCAGCAGATTTTCTGAGCCACTCTGCGGCTGCTTTTGCTCCATCCTGCTGGGCTTTCAGCAGGTTTTCTCTCTCCGGGCCTCGCACATATCTCAGTTCGGGGGCTGCATTCTGCGCTGCGAGGGTCATGCCGAGGTAGTGCATGCCGATAGGATTGCCGTCCTTGGCCGCCTGCTCCATCCATTGAGCCTGACAGAACTCATTGCCTGTCGCGGAGAGCATAATGGCAAGAGCCTCGCAGATATCGAGGTCATTGGCCTTGGCCTTTTTGTTCAGTTCCGTTAGAAATGCCTGATATTTTTCCGGATGTGCATTTGGAGAGGGATCAATCGTGACTGTTTCGATTTCTCCGGGTAGGTCGGGGCGCTGTATACCGGTGGTTTTTCTGACGGTTTTACCAGAGCGCCAATTCTTGCGCTTGGAAAGCTTTTTGATTTCGGGTTGCTGCTCAGCTGTGTCATCGGGCTGTTGTTCTGCTGTTACGGTGGTCGGTGGGGCGGAGTTCTCAATAGATGCCGGCGGTTCTACGGTATCTTGTGCCGATGCCGGGTAAACCGCGGTGGCGAGAGAAATCATAGCTGAGAGTGAAATGAACGGCTTCATGGCTACACGTAACTGCTGTTTGTGATTCTATGATGATGGCTGTTTTTTGACAAGTGCAAATCACGTCTTGCATGATGGGGACTTGCACCAACTGTGTCAGCAAGAGAATGTCACTCAGGCTTGTTGTAGAGCCGAGCGCATGCTATCGATATCGGGCATGTTGCCGAACCAGTAGCTGTAGGCATAAGCCCCCTGCCACAGTAGCATGGCCAATCCGTTGTCTGTCAGACATCCATGCTCTGCTGCAGCTTTTCGTAAGGGGGTGTCGTGCGTCACGATATCATACACCATCTGACCGGGATTGAGCCACTCGGTCGACAGGGGCAGGGGGTCACCTTCTTTCAGCCCCAGACTGGTGGCATTCACAATCAAGTCCACCTGTGCGACTTCTTGCTGAAGTTCAGGTGAACCGAAGAGGCAGGTGCTCAGTTCGCCTGCGTATCGGGTGGACAGATTACTTGCCATCTGTTGCAGCTCGGGTCGGGGGCGGTTGACCAGACAGAGGGAGCGGCACTCGCTCAGTACACATTGTGCAGCCAGAGCTGAACCGGCACCACCGCAGGCCCCCAGTATCATCACCCTCAGTTCGCTGAGTGACTTACCACAGAGCTCCTGTATGGCTGCAGCAAAGCCGGGGCCGTCGGTATTGATGGCAGTCCAACCACCCTCAGGGTGGCGTTTCAGCGTGTTGGCCGCTCCGCAGAGGGTGGAAAGGGCATCGGCCTCGCGGGCGACTGCCAGAGCTTTCTTTTTGAAAGGAACCGTCACGTTCACGCCGATGAAATTAAGCTCTTCCAGCTGCCTGAGCAACTCTTCAAAATCCCCATCTTCCATGCCGGCCAACAGGCGAATGTAGCGGTAGGGGTGGCTGTCGGCATCCAGCGCAGCCTGCTGCATCTGCGGGGATTTGCTGTGAGCTATAGGATTACCGATAACTCCGAGTGCTACAGGTGCTTTCGCGCACAGCTGCGCAACATTGGCTATTGTGTAGTAGGCTGACATGGTAAAAAGACGAAGGACGATGGGGAAATCGTCCTTCGTGTATGAAATGGGTTCGTGGCTGCTTTACTTGCTCTTCACGCGAGCGATGGCAACCTTCTCCATCTTGATGGTCACGCTGGGGGAAACCTCGATGAGAACGGTGCTCTCCTGCACGTCGCGCACGATGCCGTGCAGACCGCCGATGGTTACAACCTCGTCGTCAACCTTCAGGGCATCCTGACGGGCTTTGTCCTCCTTGGCCTTCTTCTGCTGAGGGCGAATGAGCAGGAAGTAGAAAATCACAATCAGCAGAATGAGCGGCAGGAAGGAGGAGAACATGCTCGGTTCCTCTACAGCCTGTGCAGGAGCTCCGTTGGCGGGAGCTGCGGTGGTCTGGGTGGTAACGGCCTGAGCCTCTGCGGGGGCTGCAGCGGGGGTTGCCTGTGCTAATACGTTGATGTAGCTCATGGTATGTCGTTTGCTTGGTAACGCGAGATGAAGCTGCTCTTGAAGGCAGCGAATTGTCCGGCTGCAATGGCGCTTCTCGCTTGCGCCATGAGCCGCAGGTAAAAGTGGAGGTTCTGGAAGGAGAGCAGGCGCAGAGCCAGCATCTCACCGGCACGGAAGAAGTGACGAATGGCCGCACGAGAGAATCGGGTGACATGCGGGTGACCCTCGGGGTCGAGCGGGCGGTTGTCGTTCTCCCAGCGTTTGTTCTTGATGTGGATGGGGCCATCGGGCGTGAGTGCCACGCCGTGGCGAGCCAGGCGCGTGGGCATCACGCAGTCGAACATGTCCACACCGCGCTCAATCATTTCGAGCAACTGAGTGGGGGTACCCAGGCCCATGGCGTAGCGGGCTTTGTTCTGTGGCAGCCAGGGGGCTGTGTTCTCAATGGCGCGCAGCATTTCCTCCTCGGGCTCACCGACGGATACACCGCCGATGGCATATCCGTCAAAATCCATAGCGGCGAGTTCCTCTGCACAGAGCTTGCGCAAATCGGCATACACGGAGCCCTGCACAATACCGAAGTGCTGCTGCAAACCGTTGCCGCTGGTGGGCTGGTGCACATCTATCCACTGCTTGCAGCGCTTGGCCCAGCGCAGGGTGTAACCCAGCGATTTTTCGGCGTATTTACGGTCGCAGGGGTAGGGGGGGCATTCATCGAAAAGCATGGCGATGTCGCTGCCCAGATTGGCCTGAATCTCCATACTGCGCTCAGGGGTGAGCATCATGTAGGCGCCATCGATGTGGTTGCAGAACCTTACACCTTCCTCGGTGATTTTGCGCAGGCGTGCCAGGCTCCATACCTGAAAACCGCCACTGTCTGTCAGCATGGGGCGATTCCAACCGGCAAAGCTGTGCAGGCCGCCCAGATTGCGAATGGCTTCATCACCCGGTCGCAGGCACAGGTGGTAGGTGTTGCCCAGAATAATCTGAGCGCCAAGTGCTTCCAAATCCTCGGGGTGCAGGGTCTTAACCGTGCCCTGTGTACCCACGGGCATGAAAATGGGGGTCGGCACCTCGCCGTGTGGCAGGTGCAGGGTGCCCAGTCGTGCGCCACTGGGGTCAGTTTTGTGCAGGGTGAAACTCATGAGTTGCGTACAAATCTGGCAGCGAAGATGGGCTTACCCATGGCCTCCCACTGCTGTTGAAAATCGGTCTTGGGGTAGAAAGGTGCATTCCACTCAGCCTGAGTGAACAGCGGGCTTGCGTTCATTTTCTCGCATACCCACTCAAAGTACTCCTCGTGGTCTGTCTTGAACAGCACTTCGCCACCCTCTGCCAGTGCTCGGTGCAACACGGGTATGAAGCTGTCCTGTACCAGGCGGGTCTTGTGGTGCTTCTCCTTCGGCCAGGGATCGGGGAAAAGGTAGTGCAGGCGGTGTATGCTGCCGGGGGCCACCATCCATTCCAGAAAATAGCGGCTCTCTACGCGCAGCCCACGCACATTGCTCAGTCCGCGGCGGGCACTCTCGCTGCATACCTTACGTATGCGACCCAGCAGGCGCTCTACGCCCAGAAACTGAGTCTGCGGGTAATGTTCAGCCATGGCCAGCAGGAATCCGCCATCCCCACAGCCCAGGTCAACCTCGCAGGTCGGCTCACCACCCGGCCCGAACATTTCGGCAACCGTGTAGCGCTTGAAGTAGTCTTCCGGTACGAACGCTGTATTCATCTTGCGCGCGCATTGTAGCAGAACATTTCCTCCTTGTCAAAGTTATGTTCTGCCATATCTCCGGGGGAACGCGCAAATATTTTCTCGTATTTTCGACTCTCAACTATCGTTTGTCCTGTCGGCATCTGATTACCTGATGGAATGCCTGTTATTTGATGCGATTCAAGTGTGGTTTTCTATATGAAGAGGGCATTGGTGAATAAATTCCCAATGCCCCCTGATTGACTGAAATTGATAATCAGAACTTATACGTGGCACCCACATTCACATGGTGGGCATTCGCATTTTCTATGATTTCTGCTGAGTAGCTCGCGTTCAGACTCCATTCTTCGCTCAGCGCATAACTGCCGCCGACAGAGATGTTGAGGCTCGTTCGTTCCGGATTTGTGCCGTAGTAACGCTGACCGAAGGGGGTGGTAACCTCCGGATTGTCGCGCACCAAATCCCTGCGCAGCGCCAGTTCTGTATAAAAGGTGCTCTTTTGCGTGCTGTGTACAATACCTACGCCGATTTCACCACGCAGGTTTTGCACTTTGCCCGTATTGATGCCGGCAAAACGGGCACTATTGCCCGCAAAGTACTGCAATCCTCCAAAACCTCTCACCTGAACCGTATCGCTCAGTGCATGGTTGTAGCTCAGGTGGCCATCGATCTGAACTGCTTTCTGGCTCCAGTCGCGACCTTGGTATTCTGATTCGGTGTGCCCACCGGCTACACTCCAGTCAGCTTGCAGTTGGGTCCATTTTGTCTGACCATATACACCCAGGTGTGTGGTGTCCTGCTTAATTGTTCCGAAGTTGTGAGTGCTCACGCGGGTGCGGCTGTTGCCCATAGCTATGCCCAGTAGGCTGTTTTGACCAAGCAGTGATTCTATGCCGATGGCTCCGCCCATGATATTGGTATCTGACCCGCTACGCTCACCTGTGCCACTGATGCGACCGGAGCCTGCAATTGCTCCGACCCAGACGGCTTGTTCGCGGCTGTCCGGCAGTATAGCCTTGCTGCGATTAGCAATCGTATTTACGAAGGCATGGCTGGTTTCAAACAGTCCCCAGTTGGCCTGTACAAGCGCATTTGCCTCGCCGCTGTAATCCGGCAGTTCGGGGCGGGACAGGGTAAGCACGGTGGTAGGAGTGGCTGCTTCTATATCGCTTTCCTCGACCGGTGTTTCTGCGTCTGATTCTGACTCAGACTCCGGAGTGTAGGCTGCAGCAACTGCCGTTGCCTGAACCGATGCTCCTGAATGATCCTCCTTCCATTTCTCCCACTGTGTTGGTGTCACCAGCAGAGTGATGGCTTTATCCGTCAGCGATAGTGTACAATAGGCGGGATTAAGGGTCAGATATTCATAAAGATTATCTCCCGAAGTAAGATTGGTCGACCGGAATGTTATCAGATTATATGTTTGATTCTGCTTTATTTGCAGGCCCTTCTGCCATTGCAGTGCATGGGCGCCGTTCAGGGTAAGAGTTCCGTTTACTGTGAGGGGGATAAACTTCGTCCCGGTTAAGCAAATCCGGCTTCCCTCTGCTATTGTCAGATTTCCGGTACTAAGCCTGCCATTTATACTTAATTCGCTGTAATCAGCAGTTGGGGTCGCTCTGTCCAGCAGCAAATCACCATTCACCGATAGATTACACCTTGAGAGCTCCAAATCATCGTTGAGATGAATTGTTGATGAATATAACTCCAGATTCCCCGCTATTTTCATGCCTCCTTGTACATAAATGTCGGAATGAGTAAGCTTGTTGGTGACAAGCTCTGTTTTGGACAGCGCGGATTGGGTTAATGAAATACTCTGCAGCCTCGAGCTGTTTCCGTTTGAAAGTTTCAGGTCGGCATTCATCATTTCCAGACAACCCGTCACAAGATTTCCGCTAAGCGAAATCTCCGCATCTGCATCACTGTTTTCTGCCGAGTCGATTACTTCAAGCTTGCCTTTTACAGTCATCGACATTGGTTTTGGTTTGTCACTCTCGTCTTCCAGAATAATAGAGGAATCGTTAAGCATAAGACTTCCTGCTACGGTCATGCTCCCTGTGGCTATCAGTGATGAGTTCGTGAACACGTTCGCGACATTCTTGCCTTTTATTGCTATGCTCTGAGGGGTTTTATAGTTTGCCTGAACCAGGTTTGCATTCGTAGCGGTAAGACTATTGGATGACAACTTGCCGTTAATCCACAGAGCATATGGTGTATCTTTTCCTGTACCGTCTATTATTAAATCACCCTTAACCGTAATTGAGCAGGTTTTATTACTTTCACCGTCTGAGGCATCCAAGATACTGTTGATGGATAATAAACTGCCGGAAATGTTTATGCTGCCCCAGGATGAGAGGGTCGAATCAATAACTGTATTGAGAGCTAACTTATCTGTCAGAGTGATGTTGCCGGAAGAGTCAACTTTCGAATTTCCTGTCAGCGTAAGCGATTTTGCCTTCAAATTACCCGTGGTGTAAATAGTCGAGCCACTTGATGCTTCAATAGCGTTTGTAACGGTAAGAGGCAGACTTACAATTTTTTCATTTGATGTTTCGCGATATAGATCTATATATCCACCTTGCAACATCAGGGAATTAAGGTTCAGTTTCCCTTCTGACACAATAGAACCGTATACGTTCAGCTGAGAAGTTTTGCCCGTCATCGACAGGCCGTTTTTTTCAGCCGTTAACAATCCATCACTGTTAATAGTCAGGTTAATCAACTGCAGTTTGCCATTATTTTTCAGCGAAACATCACCTATGATTTCCGCTGCATTTCCGTTGATCGTGCCGTCAATTGAACCTCCGCTAAGGGTTGCTGTTCCCTCCACTTTCAATAAAGACCCTTTCATCAGGGTGCCCGATAGCAAGGTATAATTGCCCCGGAAGTTTTTGCCCGATTTGATAAGTGCGTTGCCCTCCTGAATGATATTATTTGCCACCGCCTTGGAGGCCAGGTTCAGTACTCCCCCTTTGGCATAGATATTTCCCACACCGAATGACTCTGCTCCGCCGGCTTTTACTGTGCCGCAGTATATGGTAGTTCCACCACTATAAGTGTTGCCATCGTTCAAAATGATTGTGGACTTGGGGTTCCCGACCACGGTCAGGCTTGTTTCCCCCGTAATACGGCCGATGGTTCCCTTCTGTGTTGAAAATGTCAATTTCTTCGAGGGCGTCAGAAGGATGTCCTCCGGGCTTACATCGCCGGTAATCACAACCTTTCCATCTTCTATCGTTACTTTATAATCATTACTATATATAACTCCATCTCCTGCCATGTTGCTCCAACCGTTGCCACCGGTTTTCCACACTCCTTTCTCGCCACCCTGCCACAGCAAAGAAGGTCTTGTATCCACCGTAATGTCACCGTCGGAGTTGTTGGGTATCGACGTCAGGTGGCTGTTTTCCATGTTGAAATAAAGTGTTTTGCCGATCCATACCAATGCGCCCGCTCCGATTTCTCCGCCATTTACTGTGATATTCTGAGCATCCCAGCCCTTGATCTTTCCACTTACCGTTATCAATTGATATTGACCCTTCCACAGTTGAGACTCATCTGTATCAAAATGAATATCCAGAGCGCCTTCGAAAGTCAATGTGCCGGAGTAGGAAAGCAACGATGAACCCAGATTGCTACTCCCGAGGTGAAACGTGATTGCGCTTCCTGCCTCCATGATAGTATCTCCGACGATGCTGTTGTTGTTCTGCAATTCCAGAGTCGAGCCTCGTTCAAATGTAATTTTTCTGTTGTTGTAGTGGTTTAGCGACCCATTATTCAGGCACAGCGCAGCTCCTGAATCTGCCATGACGGTTATTCCCCAGCCTTCATACGCGGCGCCGTCTTCCACGCGCAGGCGACCGCCGTATAGATTGGTCATGCTGTATACTATGGAAGTGCGCGAGCGAAGCATTTCGTTTGCCTTAACGGAACGGGTGAGTCCGTCGGCTGCTAATGCAGCTTTCAGATTTTCTTTGATATATGCCCCTGTAAAAATGATATCACCTTCTTGCTTGTAGGTTACGCCATCCTCCCCCAGATAATCTTCATTCAGATGCACATATCCGTTGCTACCTCCCCGAAAATACACAGAATCGCGGAACTCAATACTTTTATCGGCAGCAGCTGAAAGGTTAATTGTATTAGAATTGGCATAAATGCTTCTCATACGATACCCGAGTTGGGATTTCTCAACGTTCTTTTCAAACAAAACCGCCTCATTGTTCCGGATGCTCACCAGACCTGTGCAAATTGCACCACCTTCTGTTTCTGCTGCAGAAAATGCCCCATTCTGCGAGAAGACTATGGTGCCGTTGTCATGGAGCATTACGCTGGAAGAATAGATTGCACCACCGTATGCAGAGCCGTCCGGTGAGTGTAGCGTATTACCAACAAAGTTTACTTCATCATTACCGGTAATCGACAAAACTTCAGCATGTATTGCGCCGCCGGCAGATGTTGCCTGGTTCCCCGAAAAAGTAATGCGACCATTGCCACTCAAGGTAATGAAATTTCGCCCATATATGGCGCCACCGCTATTAATTGCCTTGTTATTATTAAATTCAATCGTTTCATTTTCCTCCATCAGGAGTTTGCCGTTATTTCCATATTTGTCGCCAAGAAGAATCCCTCCCCCATTTGTTCCGGTTTCATTCTCATGAAAATATACGTCTTTATTATGAAGAAATTCAACCGTTCCATATATAGCACCGCCACCTGCACCACTTTTGTTAGCTTTGAAATAAATGCTTCCGTTATTGTGTAGCGTCAGGCCTTCGCCGATATATGCGTAGGGTGTTGTCCAGATAGCTCCTCCTTGTTGTTCGGCAAAATTATCATAAAAATTGACAGTTGCGTTATTGCTGATATCAATACTTGCGGAACCTATGATTGCTCCACCGCTCATTCCTGAATAGTTGCCGCTGAAGCTTATGTTGTTATTGGCACTGCACTGAATATCAATTCCAGCCAAAGCACCGCCGCTACCGACAGTCGCTGTATTTTCTACAAAACTCAGACTGCCATTACTGTTGATATTGGTTGTGTCACCATCTATTGCACCACCCTCTTGGGCGGTGTTGTTTTGCATTTCCAACATTCCATTTGAATGTATGGAAACTGTACCGTACCAGCCTGCTGCTATTGCTCCACCTCTAGAAGATGATTCATTATTATAAAAATACAGACTACCGCATTGTGAAAATGATACAGGTTTTCCGGTGTTGTTGTAGTCCCGTTCTGAAACGGCTCCACCTGATTCAGTGTTCGAAGCATTCCGGAATGTCAGACTCGTGTAGTAACTGTAAAACCTTGTTTGCTGGTGAGTTGTATATACTTGTCCTGTATTTGGCGTGTAAGAATGTCTTACTAACTGAAGTTTTCCATCCGGTGTCAACTCCAGCGTTGAGCCGCTCCAGAAGCCGCTACCGGGCTGACTGATATCGAAATAGTTAGCTGCAGCACTGCCGTTTGATATAGTATTGCCATTTTTGTCCACCAGAGAGGACACTCCGGTGAAAAGTGTGTACGTGCAACCATTACCCATGCCAACATTGGATAACTGCAGCACTATTCCGGAACCCAGTCGGAGCGTCCCGTTGTTCAGATTGGTTATCGTGCTCGTATTTGCATAATCAACGGAAAACACGTCTCCTGTACCCAGAGACAAGTTCGAGGCCACCACTTCTGTACCACTGAACAGGGGCAGGCTCGATACTGTAGTCAAACAGGCTAGCAGTGACTTACGAAGAGAAAAAGGAAGATGAAGTTTCATGAGGAAAGAAAAGCTTGTGATTAGTAGGTCAGATTTGTGTATATGTTAGGTTGATTTGTCTCTCTCCTATTAACTAGTTCAAGACATTTCTTCCTGTTCTGCAGCCCAGATGGGTGACATCTTTTTATAGCATGAGACCGTGAGTTCTGTCAATCCGTTTTTTGCGTGATTTTTGTAGCGTAAATGCTGCGTTCCGATTGCAACGAGAGCGAGGAGCACCCCAAGCTGTACTGACTCGGAAATATCACGCAAAAAAAACGCCACCGTGGGATAGCTTTTATGGCGACAGTAATATGATGGACTCAGATTTTCCAATTGTGAGAGGGGTGGAATGAGTCTGATTTTGTAATTTGGGGTTGACACTGAGATTCGTGAGCGTATAATAGCGCGCACTTAACTTCAACCAATTATTCACATATCTTATGCCAGACGCCAGATTCCAGCCCCTTACCGGTTTCCGCGATTTTGCCCCTCAGGAGTTCGCCCTGCGTGCCTATCTTTTCGATACCTGGCGTAAGGTAGCCCATCGATACGGCTTTGTGGAGTGGGAAGCCCCGACCCTCGAGGCTACGGAACTTTACCTCAAGAAGTCCGGTGGCGAGCTGCCCACCCAGCTTTTCCGCTTTGTTGATCAGGGTGAGCGCGATATTACCGTGCGCCCCGAGCTGACGGCTTCCCTCGGTCGTATCGCCGCTGCCTACCAGCGTGAGTATACCAAGCCCCTCAAGTGGTTTGAAATCGGCAGCTGTTTCCGCTACGAAAAGCCGCAGAAGGGCCGTTTGCGCGAGTTTGTGCAGTTCAATGCCGACATTTTGGGTGAGCCCGGTGAAGGTTCCGATGCTGAGCTGATTGCTCTGGCTATCGACTGCATGCGCGAGTTCGGCTTTACGGCCGATGACTTTGTGGTGCGTGTGTCGGACCGCGAGGTATGGCTGCGCTATGCTGCCGAGCACGGTGTGCCCGAGGAGAAGACCGCTGATTTCCTTGCCATTATCGACAAGTTCGAGCGCGAGCGCCCCGAGGTCTGCCAGCAGAAGCTCGATGCCTTCGGCATGCAGCGTGCTGATATTGAGGCCTTCATTCAGAACCCGCCCGCCGGTTGTTCTCCCCGCTACGAGGCCGTTCTCGCTGAGCTCGAGGCTCGCGGTCTGGCCGACTACGTGAAGCTCGACCTGTACGTGGTGCGTGGTCTGGCCTACTACACCGGTCTGGTGTTCGAGATTTTCGACAAGGGCCACAGCCTGCGTGCTATTGCCGGTGGCGGTCGCTACAATGGCTTGGTGTCTACCCTGTCCAACGGTGCTGTTGACATGCCGGCTACCGGCTTTGCCATGGGCGATGCCGTGATTGCTCACCTTATCGAGGCTTGCCCCGCTGCCCGTGCGCTGAGGGATGCCGCTGTTAAGCCCGATGCCTGCGATGTGTGCCTAGTTCTGGCAGCAGCCGAGATGCGCCCGCAGATGCTCGGTCTTGCTTCCACCCTGCGCGATGCCGGTGTGCGCGTAGACCTGCCGCTTGCTCCCGCCAAGATGGGCAATCAGCTGAAGCGCGCCGAGAAGATTGGCGCAACTTACGCTGTTATCGTTGGTTCCGAATATCCCGACCTCGAGCTTAAGAACCTGGCAACCCGTCAGTCGGTGAAGACTGACCTCGAGGGCCTGCTCAACGAGCTCCTGCCCGATGAGGCCTGATTAAAGTTTATTGCAAAAAAAATCCCCGGCTGCGTTGAGTTGCCGGGGATTTTTTTGCTATCTGCTTAGCGTCAGAAGCTGTAGGTGGCGCCTACGTTGGCGCTGTGCGAGGTCTGATTCTGCATGAGCTCGAGTTTGTAGGAGGCATTCAGCGACCAGTCTTCATTGAGCTGGTAGCTGCCGCCTACACTCAGGTTCAGACCGGCGCGACCGGGGTTGGCGCCGCGGCTGCGGTAGTCACCCACGGTGGCGGTCGGGTTGTGGCGCACCATGTCGCCGATGAAGCTCAGCTCGCCGTAGACATAAGCCTTATCAGTGGCCTTGTGAGCGGCGCTCACACCGATTTCACCGCGCAGGTTCTGCAGGGAGCCGGTGCTCATACCGTTGCACTCGCCCTTGTCGGTGGCGAGGTACTGCATGCCCACGAAGGCGCTCACGGTAGTGCGGTCGCTGATGGCGAAGAGCTTATCCACGCGGGCATCCAGCTGCAGAGCGTCCTGAGTCCAGTCGCAGGGCATACCGGCAAGATTGGCGTCACTCTCAGTGCGGGTGTGAGCAGCCATCCAGCTCAGCATGGTGCTGCTGCCGAGAACGTGCTTACCGTAGATACCCTGGTGGGAGGAATCCGCATCGACAGGGAAGGCGGAGAAGGTGCTCACCTTGCCCCAGCTGTTACCGATAGCCAGACCGATGGTGGATTTCTCGCCCAGGTTGGCCTCCATACCGAAGGCCGCACCCATGAGCGTGTAATCAGCCCCGGCGTGAGCGCCATCAGATGAAATGCGGCTGCTGCCACCCATCGTGGAAAGCCATGCAGCACCCTTACCATCAGCCAGAGCCGTGGCGTGCGTGCCGCGGGCCGCAATCGTATCCGCAAAGGCGCGGGAAGCTCCGGCGGTGCCCCAGATGCTCTGCACCAGCGTATCGGCCACCTTGCCCAGCAGCGGGTTAACAGCGGCTGCGGGGGCAAGAACGTAGGCGTTGTTATCCACTCCGGCGCTCTCGGTGAGCTCGTCATCATCCGTCGCCGCGAGTGTTTCGGCGGTCATCTCGTCATACGGGGGGAAATCGAACTCCTCGTGAATGTATTCGGCATATTTCGTCCAATCCTCGTAATCGGTCACGGTCAGGGTGATAGCCTTGCGCTTCTTATCGAAAGAGAGTGTGGCAGCATTTGTTCCGATATCCAGCAAATCGGCCAAATCGTCATCGGTAAGATTCGGGTCGATGTGTTTAAAGGTGAAGATTTTGAAAGCCTTGCCCTTAGCTACATCTTTTTCCTTTACCTTGAAACCGAAGAAAAGAGAAGTTTCTCCATTGAGAGTAAGCGTATTGCTTGCCTTGATGGTTTGCTGTTTTTCGCCTCTGAGGATAATGGTGCCGGTTCCTAATTCCAAATTTCCGGCGGAGATTGTGCCGTTGGTGATAAGGAAGCTCTCTTCCAGGGAAGAACCATCGAACGTCATGTTACCCTTCACGGTAATAGACTGAGCCTTATCTTTACCGCTTGGGTCGTAAAGGTAGACTAAAGAGTCATTGAGATTCAGATGGCCGGATACACTTAATTTACCGGATATAAAAGCAACTGAGGAAGTAAGATAGTTTGTTTCATATTTATCTTTGAACGTTACGCTGATAGCCTTGGGACCCTCCACCAGAAATTTACCCTGAAATGAGGCGAAGCCGGCGTTAACTGCTGATTGTGATACGAGATTGGCTTGTTCGCCGTTGATGCCATCTTTAACGGTGAGTTTCTTGCCCTTGTGCCACAGCACTGAGCCATCAAGGTACAGGCTGTTTGCCGTAAGAGCATCTGTCACGGTAAGCGAGGCTGCCTCTAAATAATAGTCGGCGTTTTTGAACGAACAGCCGCTAGCCAAGGTAAAGTATCCGTCCTGAAAATAAGCAAGAATTCCCTTTTTGCCCGATATCGTACCTTTGCCGAATAGGGCCAGTGATTGATCGTTGCCGTACCAGCTGAACACTGCATAATCGGGTGACAAAGTGACGCTTTTGCTCAGATAAAGGTCGGTATCGTCGGCATCGTAGACATCATATCCATTCCTGTATCCAACGTCATCGGCACTGATTTTCTGAGCCGAAGCATACGACCTGAAGACAATATCAAACATTCCGCTTTCGTAATTGTACAAGGGCAGGAATGTGCCGTACTTTGCGCCGGATACGGAGTAATAACGGTAGTAATCGGTATATTCGTTGTAAACTTCGTATTCCAGCTTCAGGTTAAAGAGAGCGGGATTCCCTGTAAATGTCTCACAGCTTAAAATAGTCGTTTGCTCCAAATCTTTCAGAGACGTCTCAATTTCAGCATCTGTCGGGGCTTTGCTGAAATAGTAGTCATCTGTCGGCTGGATAGCATAATAAACAGGAGTTTTGCTCTTAAAGGTAACATGGCCATTAATTTCGGGAGCGTAGAAAGTCCAAGAATCAATCCAAATGGATGCCCGATCCGGCCCGACACCATTGACAAGTACGTCTGCGTTGATAACTGACGCTCCACCTATCAGACCTCCTATATTTTTTGTTGCAAGTTCATGAGCACTTTCTACGACATTGATTGCGTCGATATTTTCGACATTAGGCTTTGTGGTCTTGATTATCAAGGTGTCGACACTCATGAATTGGTCGAAGAGCTTAGTAGTATCCAGAATGACCGTGTCCCCTTCCCAAACACTATTTTCGCCACCGGCAATAGTACCGGAATTGCTGAAAATATATGTTCCGGAGCCCAATTCCCAGTGCACTCCTTCAGCGGAAATAGAACCGCTGCCGGTGATGGTGTAAGTCTCGTCCTCATTTCCACTCCAGTATATAGTGACCCAGGTATTGCTACCAAATGATACAGATTTAGAAAGTTTTAAGTTCGTGTCGTAGTAATCCAGCTCACAGGTACGCCAGTCGTAATCGGAATCGTAAGAATCATCATCCCAAACGGCATCATTTTTAGAGATGGTTGTTGTACCTGCTCCTAAGGCTGAGGTGGCCAGCAGGAGGGTTGTCAGTATAGTAGGAAGTCGTAATTTCATGGTATGAGAAACGGGGTGTAAGTTAATATTAAAAGATGAGATAGTATATGAATCAAAAAAGAAGTATCATTTCTACCACGCCATAATGACAGATTTATCCTGCTGATGCAAGTAAAAATTAGCAATCCGACTAAAAAAAGGCTCCCGCGTATTGCGGGAGCTTTGTTTTATTCAGAATCTGACTTCTTGTTCTTTTTTGTTGTCTTCGAAGCCGTAGACTTTTTCTTTGTTGCCGTATCCGTCGCCTTCTTGCGTGGCGTGCTGCGCTTTTTGGACGGCTTGGCAGGTTCTGTTGTGAGCTCGAGTTCCTGCTGTTTAGGTTCCGGAGCAGGCTCGGGAGCAGGTTCCGGGGCAGGGGGCGGCAGTTGTGCGAAGTCGATACGGTCCGTCCCCTCGGGGCGGATGGCTCGAGAGGCAATACCGGCGGCGAGCTCGCCGCGCAGAATGGCCTCGGCAATCGGGTCCTCGAGCAGGCGCTCGATGGCTCGGCGCATGGGGCGGGCACCGTATTGCGGGTCGTAGCCCTTGTCCACGAGCATGCTGACAACCTCGGGGGAGAGGTCGAGGGTAATCTGCTTGCTGGCCAGTCGCTTAATGAGTTTCCGGGCTTCGAGAACAACAATCTGCTCCAGGTCCTTACGCTCGAGCATGCGGAAGACGATGAGCTCATCGAAGCGGGTGATGAACTCCGGTCGGAAGTGCTGTTTGGCGGCCTCGGATATACGCTCCTTCATGGTGTCGTAATCGGCCTCCTCGTTATCCATGGCTCCGAAGCCCATGGTGCCCTGTCGGGATGCGAGGCTGGCGCCCACATTGGAGGTGAGGATAATGATGGTGTTGGCAAAGCTTATCTTGCGACCAAGGGAGTCGGTCATGGAGCCTTCCTCGAGCACCTGCAGCAACAGGTTCATGACGTCGGGGTGGGCTTTTTCAACCTCGTCGAACAGAATGACGGCATAGGGTCTGCGGCGAACTTGCTCGGTGAGCTGTCCACCCTCATCGTGCCCGACATAGCCGGGGGGTGAGCCAATCATACGGCTGGTGCTGAACTTCTCCATGTACTCACTCATGTCCACCTGAATGAGTGCCTCTGACGTGCCGAACATGATTTCGGCCAGATTGCGAGCGAGATAGGTCTTACCCACACCGGTGGGTCCCATGAAGAGGAATGAACCGATAGGGCGGCGCGGGTCTTTGATGTCAGCGCGACTGCGACGCAGAGCTCGGGCAATGGCGGAGCAGGCGATATCCTGCCCGATGACTTTGCTCTTGAGCTCCTCCTCCATGCGCAGGAGTTTCTCGGTTTCTTTCTCCTCCATGCGGGAGAGGGGAATGCCGGTCCACTTGGAAATGACCGCCATGATGTCCTCCTCAGTCACATCCAATCGAGCGGCGTTCATCTGTTCCTTCCATTCGCTGACCTCGGTCTTGAATCGGGAATCGAGTGCCGCAATGGAGTCACGCAGAGCAGCGGCTTTCTCAAAGTCCTGCTCTTTAACGGCTTGCTCTTTTTCCTGCTCGAGTTCACGGCGTGTCTGCTGGCGGTCCTTCAATGACTGCGGGCGGGTCATGAGAGCCACGCGCAGGCGGGAACCGGCTTCGTCCATGACATCGATAGCCTTGTCGGGCAGGAAACGCCCCATGAGGTAACGTTTGGAGAGGTTGGCAGCTGCAGCCAGAGCCTGCTCGGTATAGTGAACATGGTGGTGCTCTTCGTAGCGCGGGGCGATGCCCTTGAGAATGAGCTGGGTATCCTCAACGGAAGGCTCGCCTACCTGTACCTGCTGGAATCGGCGCTCGAAAGCCCCGTCTTTCTCGATGTGCTTGCGGTATTCGTTGAGCGTGGTGGCACCGATTGCCTGCAGTTCACCGCGGGAAAGAGCAGGTTTGATGATGTTGGAGGCATCCATGGTGCCCTCGGCGGAACCGGCGCCGATGAGGGTGTGCATTTCATCGATGAAAAGGATGATATTCTTCTCGCGCTGAATCTCCTCCATGATGGCTTTCATGCGCTCCTCGAACTGGCCACGGTATTTGGTACCGGCCACCATGAGCGCCAAATCAAGAGAAATGAGTTTCTTGCCCAGCAGGAACTCGGGGACATCGCCGCTGACAATCATTTGCGCCAAGCCCTCGACAATGGCGGTTTTGCCCACGCCGGCCTCGCCCAGCAGCACGGGGTTGTTCTTGGTGCGACGGCAGAGAATCTGAATCACTCGCTCCAGCTCAGCTTTGCGCCCTATAACCGGGTCAAGTTCGCCACGGGCAGCGCGTGCTGTGAGGTCGCGGCCGAAGGCGCGGAGCGCAGGGGTGCGGGTGCGGCCGTCTGCGGGGGAACTGTTGCCGCTGCCTACGGTTTGGGAGTGCAGGAATGAGTTGGCGTCCTCCTCTTCCTCCTCCTCGCGGCGGCGGGGCATATCGCCCGGTTCATCGGGAGTTACGCTGTCAAATTTGGGGTCAATCTCGCGCAGAATGCTCTGGCGGGCCGATTCGTAGCTGAGTTTGTAGGAATGCAGGGCATCGGTAGCCAGACCGCCGTTGTCCTTCAGGAATGCCAGCAGGATGTGCTCGGTTCCCACGTAGGTATGGCGCAGGGCTCGGGCCTCGCTCCCGGCTACGGTGAGCAGGCGTTTAACGCGAGGAGTGTAGGGCAGGGAACCTTCAGTGCCGGAGGAGTCGCCCGGTACCATCGACGCCTCTATCTTGGCAGCGAGTTCTTTGATGTTGATGCCGGAGTTTTCCAGCACGGTAATGGCTACACCCTGACCCAGCTGGAGCATGCCGAGCAGAACGTGCTCAGCGCCGATGTAATTGTGATGAAATCTATCGGCCTCTCGACGGGCCAGATTGAGAACTTGTTGTGCTCTGGGAGTAAAGTTATTCATGTCTGAAAAAATTGAGTGTAGTTTTATGCTCTGCCGGGGGCGGTGAGCAGGGTGGTACGGTTCAGTATGCTCTGAATAGCGAGGCTGCGTGCTTTTTGCGGTTCGGTAGCTGCTCGGGGGTGTGGTGGCTCGGGAATATCTTCGCCATCGGCATAGTCACCACCATGTAGCAGTTGCTCGGCTAGCTCTGTGAGTAGTTGCTGCTCTGAACTTTCCGTAGGTTCAACGAATCCGCATACAACACCCAGTCGAAGCATGGAGATGGCATCCACCCACTCGGAGAGATTAATAGCTCTGGCATAGCGCAGAAGTCCGTAACTGCGATTCACGCTATCGGCAAGCAGCAAGTCACCATTCTCATGCAGGTCGAGCAGGCGGTCACGCACCTGTTGTTCGCGCTCAACCAGAGTGTACATGATATCATTGAGGTGGGTTATCATTTCCTCCAGCGCGCCGTAAATGACAGGTGCTGTGTACAGAACAAAGATGTTGCCACACTCATCGCCGTACTGCGGATAGAACGGGGCGATGTTGAGCTGGAGTTTTTCGATGCTTCGGTTGACCTGAGGCATCATGTTGGAGAGCGTGAGCGCCGGCAGGTGCAGGACGGTGTAGAGCTGTATACCCTCGCCACATTCGCCGGGCAGGCTGGTCAGGTAACCGTTGCGGTTGTTGGCTGCAAAGTCAAACTGCATTTCCAGATTGCGGGGTACCTGATACAGCCCGGTGAGCAGAGCTGCGAAGTCGGGCTTGTTGCTGAAGTGGTGAATGGCCAGGTGCTCTTCTTCATTGAGCATGACCACCGTGTCCTGTTTTCTGTTGATGATGACATGGCAGCCGTCCTGTCTGGCGGCCATGCAGGGGGAGAGTTGGCGTCGCTCCAGCAGGGCGCGGCGGTAGCCGTAATCCAAGGAGCTGAGTTCGGCGTGGTAGGCTGTTTTGAACCCGGGCTGCGACAGGATGGCAGGCAAAAGCTGCTCGGCAACCACTCGGCGCCCCTCTGCCGTACTCCACCCCGGGAACGCGTGACCACGCAGGTTGCGCACCAGGCGCCCCATAATACCGAGTACTACATCCTCTTCCGCTCCCGGACCTCGGAACCAAGGGGGACAGATTTTCTGTAAGCTCTGGAAATTAAAAGCCATGTGGCGTTATAAAAGTTGTAATCAGTTGAGTTCCTTGAGTTCGTCGCGCAGTCGGGCAGCAGTCTCGTAATCCTCGCGCTCAATTGCTGCCTGTAGCTGCTGCTCCAGCTTGCTGCGACGTACTGCGGCGGACTCGGGTATTTCAGGTGCAGGGGAGCCCTCGCTTTCCTCGCTACGCTGTTCCTCTGCGCTGATTTCATCGGCAAACACACTGTAGCAGTCGGCACACCCCAGACGACCGGTATTGCGGAAGTCATCCAAGGTGAATCGGCAGGTGGGACACTCGGTGAGCATATCACCCGAGCGGCGGCGGGGTGACGGTTTCGGAGCTTCAGTTCCCGGCCCTATGAGCTCTTTCACCAGTTTATCGACCTTTTCCTTGAAGGCATCGGGGAAAAACTTTTCAGCAAAAGTCAGTGATTGCGGGTCGAATAGTCCTTTTTCGCGTGCACAGGTCTCGCATAGGGCAAGGTCAGAGGCCTGCCCGTTGATAATCTGAGTCAGGTAAATGGAGGCGCGTTTTCCGCAAATCTGGCATTTTTTCACGCCCCCTAGTATAACATGCTACCTCTTGGAGGCGCGAGTCTGTGTCGTGTCTTTTTGTGTCAGTAGTCCATTGATTCCGTGCTTGACTTCATGCTCGTATAAGGGTATGCTTACCGCACGATGAAGATAGCGCGTTACTTTTCTCTGGCATGTCTGTTGGCACTATGCTCTTCTGCCGATGCGGTAGAGGTGATATTGTCCGGCGGTGTGGCTCTGAAATCGTGGGAGCATCTGCGCGGTCCTTCTGCTCATGATAATTGGTGGGCTAACTTCATACGTGCGGCAACGGTACAGATGGATATGACGCGCCGTAAGTCGCCGGAAGCTGCTATTGTGTGGATTGTATTCCGTCCGGCTTATCTCACACGAGGGAAAGAAGATGGTAAGGATTACGTGTCGATGATTCGAGAGCAGGCCGCCAAGCGCAAGGTGAAACTGGTGCTGGTGGATACTGCAGACCAAGCCTATGCTGCTATTAACAGCGCCGGTCGTGGGAAGGAGAAAATCACCTCGTTTTACTATTTCGGTCACTCGAATGCCCATGCCTTCATGCTGGAGTACAGCAATGATATTATTGGTGCTTCGACGCAGTGGATTCATGAGGACGATTTGGCCGCCAAGATTAATAAAACGGCTTTTGCCCCCAATGCTCGTTGCCGCAGTTTTGGCTGTTACACCGGCGGCAGTATGAGTGCCAAGTGGAACAAGGCTGTTGGCGTGCCCATGTGGGGAAACCTTGAATCTACGCGTTACCATCCGGTCAGCAATGGCTGCCTTCCCACAGGTAATGGTCGATGGGTAAAGTGAGCCACTCTTTGATAGACAAGTAAAAAGCCGGGTGAAATCCCGGCTTTTTTGCATCAGAAATCTTTTGCTCTGCGTAGAAATGAGCGCCACGCATATACCATGGGGTGTGACATGAACCTGCCCAATGGTGTGGTGGGTATGGGCGTGCGTGGTATACAGACGCGCAGGCGCCCGGGAAGGCGAGAGATAACGGCACTTTCACCCGGGTGAAGGGTGCCGGCGTAGTCTCCATCGAGCTGGTAGTCAATAGTTCCCTCGGATGTGATGACGCATTCCTCGAAGGTACAGAGGTTGGTGAACTCACTTACGTTACTGTTTGTGGCACCCCGCTGCAGCATGCAGCCCAGGATTTCAAAGAGGATAGGCATGCTCTCCTGGTGAATGATGGCGGCGTCGAGCTTGCCGTCGTCGTAGCGGGCATCTGCAAAAAGGTGGGCTTCGCCACCATAGCGTTTGCCGTTGCCCATGATAATCTGGGTGCCACTTAACGATTTGCCATCGGGCAGGGTGACAGTGATGAGCGGATGGTGCTTAACGGCCACTTGTAGCCCGGTGATGATATGCGCCGCCGCCCCCATGTTGCGTTTCAGTTTGGGGGTGATAAGCTTTACGATGCTGGCATCCGGCCCGAAGCCTGCCATTTGCAGGAAGGGGCGGTTGTTGACGGTGAAGATGTCGACCTCCTGTCTGGCGCCATTTTTAATAGCATCCAGAGCAATATCAAAACGGCGAGACCCGATGCCTAATTCGCGGGAGAAAACATTCATGGTGCCGCAGGGGAGGATGCCCAGGGATGCCTGCGTGCCAACCAAGCCCTGAGCTGCGTTCATGAGGGTGCCGTCACCACCGGCCGCAGCAATGACCGGCTCTCCGGCCTCTGCCAGTTCCCGAGCTCGGGCTGTCAAATCCTCCGCACTGGTGGTGGGCACCAGAGTGAAATCGTTGCGGTGGTCATCCAGCCAACTCTTCAGACCGGAGCGGAACAGGCTGCCGGCCTTGGGGTTGATGAGCAGGGGTACGGTGAGGTGCATATAAGGGAATCAGATGATAATCATCACCGCAGAGAAGAAGGCAACGGTGAATGCCGGGGAGTCGATGAGGTCGAAAATGCCACCGATGCCGGGCAGCAGGGAGCCACTGTCCTTGATGGCCACTCCTCGCTTAATGAGGGAACCGGCCAAATCACCGGCAACGCTGAGTATGAAGATGCAGGGCATCAGGACGCAGAAGAATACAGCCGGGGCGATTTCGAAACCGAAGTCGGTAATGGGTAACAGATACCAGCTGAGAACAGAGGTGATGATAAAGGAGCCGATAATGCCCTCCCACGTCTTCTTGGGGGAAACAACGGGGCTGAACTTGGGCTTAATGAAGCGACCACCCAGCAGCACACCGCTGACGTATGCCCAGATGTCGCTCATCTTGGTGGCGAGCACGAGCCAGAGGAGGTTGTAAATGCGGGTCGGTTCATCGAGTGCGCTGAGGGCAAAGGCAAAGAGCCATACGGGGTAGACGAAGGAAAGAATGGTCATGCCGGCACTGCTCAGCGCTTGCGCTCCGGTGCTGCCTTTGTAGTCCATGCGGTAGAGCTCGCAGAGGAATGCCACCAGCACGAAGAGAATGAGCAGAGAAAGAGCAACGCCGTGGAAATTAAAGCCACTCACAAAGACGCTTGTCGGACCATCTTCGCCGGAAGTGAGCATAATGGGTTCATCGCCACCGAGAATCAGTATGCCGGCAGCCATAAGCCAGGGATAGATGAGGCCGGCTATGAGGGAGAGCCCTCGGTTGGATTCCTTGCCACGATCTTTCAGCATGCGGAACCATTCATAGCTGGTTAGGTTACAAAGCACACAAACCAGAATAGCATAGCCGATGGCGTTGTTCCAACATACGGCACCACCGAGCAGTCCGAGAAGAATAACGGTGCTGATGCCGCGTTCGATGAATGTTTTGAGTTTGGGAGTCATGGCTTAATTGGGGAGAGAATCAGTGGATAATGTTGAAAATAAAATTGAAAATACCCAGTGGTGCAAGGCAGGAGAGAGTGCTGAGCACGCTGAGCCTCCAGCGATTCTGTACGCCGCAGGCACGGTGGCAGCGCTGACTCAGCGTGGCCCACAGGTCAGGAGTCATCAGCAGAAGAATGCCGGGGGTGATTTCTATAATTTCATCGGCGCGAAGTCGCACGATAACAAGGAAATAAATAATCAAAACCAGACAAAGCAGGTACGGCAGCCCATAGCGCAGAAGTTTGCTGCACGGTATGCGCTCGGGGATGAGTGTGCGGAACAAGTAGCATATCCCTCCAAAAATTAACAGAAATGCGGCCATGATGGCCATCGCCATGCCGCTCTCCCAATCGCGTAAGCCATAGGGAATAAGGCTCAGGGTGCCCACGGGCAGAAGGAATGCTCCTAAGCGCGTCCATCGTCCGGCACCGGTGACAAGCACACAACCAAGTATCAGAAGAGCCGGCGCTAATAGGCCGTTGGTGTGATGAAGAAGGGTTATACCCGTATTTCCCCACAGCCAGAGCAGTGCACTGATGAGGAAAGCCAAGCGCAGGGGCTGCCCCTGCATACACTTATAAAGATAGGCAAAAATGACGGTGCCACCTACGCACACAAGACAGGCGGTCAAAGGGAGAATCGGCCCGATACCACCGATGATACCCACGGCGGTGTAGCAGGCAAGTTGCCTCAGTACCTCTTTTGATTTGTCCGTCATTGTTTAAGGCTTGCCCCCGCTGTCGGAACAGCGGGGGCTGAGATGGTGCTTTAGTGAGCGCAACCGGGGCAGGCCCAGCCGGCACGGATGTCGGCGAAGAAGTCGTTGCCCTTGTCGTCCACGAGGATGTAGGCCGGGAAGTCCTTCACGGTAATCTTCCAGATGGCTTCCATACCCAGCTCGGGGTACTCGATGCACTCGATGGAGGTGATGCAGTTCTTAGCAAGGTCTGCAGCCACACCGCCGATGGAGCCGAGGTAGAAACCACCGAACTTCTGGCAGGCATCCGTCACGCACTGAGCGCGGTTACCCTTGGCAATCATAATCATGCTGCCACCGTGGCTCTGGAAAAGGTCCACATAGGAGTCCATACGACCGGCGGTGGTGGGGCCGAAGGAACCGGAGGGATAACCCTCGGGGGTCTTGGCAGGACCGGCGTAGTAAATCGGGTGGTCCTTCACGTACTGGGGCAGGTCCTTGCCGGCATCCAGCAGTTCCTTGAGCTTGGCGTGAGCGATGTCGCGACCTACGATGATGGTGCCGTTGAGGGAAAGACGGGTCTTGACCGGGTACTTGGAGAGCTCGGCCAGAACTTCCTTCATGGGGCGGTCGAGGTCGATGGGCACACCGGCACTCTTGGTCTCGCGCAGCTCTGCGGGGATGTATTTGCCCGGATCGTACTCGAGCTCCTCGATGAAGATACCCTCGGGGGTAATCTTGGCCTTGGCATTGCGGTCAGCGGAGCAGGATACACCCAGTGCTACGGGGCAGGAGGCGCCGTGGCGGGGCAGGCGTACCACGCGTACATCCAGAGCGAACCACTTGCCGCCGAACTGAGCACCCAGACCGAGCTTCTCGGCTTCCTTCTTCAGCTCGTTCTCGAGCTCGACGTCGCGGAATGCACGGCCGTGCTCGTTGCCGGTGGTGGGCAGGCTGTCGTAGTACTTGGTGGAGGCCAGCTTAACAGTCTTCAGACAGAGCTCTGCGCTGGTGCCACCCACGACGAATGCCACGTGGTAGGGCGGGCAGGCTGCGGTGCCCAGAGTGCTCATCTTCTCCACCATGAACTTCTTGAGGGAGGTGGGGTTAAGCAGAGCCTTGGTCTCCTGATAGAGGTAAGTCTTGTTGGCGGAACCGCCACCCTTGGCGATGAAGAGGAAGTCGTACTCCATGCCGTGGTCAGTAGCAAAGAGATCAATCTGAGCGGGCAGGTTGGTGCCGGTGTTGATTTCCTTGTACATGTCCAGAGCTACGTTCTGGGAGTAGCGCAGGTTGTTCTTGGTGTAGCAGTCGTAGGCACCGCGGGAGATGTACTCGGCATCGTCATACCCGGTCCAGACCTGCTGGCCCTTCTTGCCCACGCAGATGGCAGTACCGGTGTCCTGACAGAGGGGCAGCACGCCGAGAGCGGCTACTTCGGCATTGCGCAGCATGGTGAGAGCCACACTCTTGTCGTTCTCCGAGGCCTCGGGGTCACTGAGAATGCTCTGCACCATCTGCAGGTGCTCCGGGCGCAGGTAGAAAGCCACATCGTGCCAAGCCGTCTCGGCCAGCAGGCGCAGACCCTCGGGCTCGACTTTCAGAATGGGCTTGCCTTCAAATTCACTCACACTCACGTAGTCCTTGGTGAGCAGACGGTACTTCGTGGTGTCTT
Source organism: Akkermansia sp. (assembly GCA_045531695.1). Taxonomy (GTDB): domain Bacteria; phylum Verrucomicrobiota; class Verrucomicrobiia; order Verrucomicrobiales; family Akkermansiaceae; genus Akkermansia. The sequence continues at coordinate 31,551 of JAZSEM010000102.1, read as the reverse complement.
CCCCCATGGGGAACATTTCCTGATAGACAAAAGGAGGTGTTGCCATAACACCGCCATTTATACCATGAATCAACACATAATTCCAGCAAAAAAAGCTCGGAGCATGGATTGCTGGCTGATTTTATGCTTGCATGTGGCTCGCAATCATGGGATGATGGGTCTATGCTATATGATACTGTCGTCATTACGGGGGCGTCTTCGGGATTTGGGGAGGCCTTCGCTCGCTGCATAGCAAAGCAGGTTCGTGACCGCTCCGCGCTGCACATGGTGCTGGTGGCCCGGAGTGCAGATAAACTGCAGGCTCTCGCTGCGGAACTGGAGGGACAGTATCAATGCCGTGTTCAGGTGTGCGCTTGTGATTTGGCTGATTCCGCCGCGCGCTCTCAGCTGATTGCCCAACTAGAAAAGCTGTGCGGTCAGCGCATGCTGCTCATCAATAATGCCGGTCTGGGGGATTATGGCGAGTTCTGCAGTTCCGAGCCGGAGCGTAACCGCCGTATGATTGAGGTGAACATGACTGCTCCGGTTGAGCTTACGCATGCCATGCTGCCGACTATGCTAAAGGCTGAGTCGGCTCATATTATCAATATTGCCTCCCTTGCAGCGGACCTTGCTATACCCGATTTTGCCATGTATGCGGCCAGTAAGGCCTTCGTTGCTTCCTTCACCGAGGCCTTGCGTATTGAGCTGAAGGGAACACCTGTTCATGCTACTGCAGTATGTCCCGGGCCGGTGCATACGAACTTCGGCGATGTTGCTCGCCGTACCGGGAAGAGCAAGAAAGAAGTCCCTTTCCGTAAGTGGTTCTATACCACTATTCCCTGCGTGGTTGAGTCTGCCCTGAAAGCTGTGGCAGCCAATCGCCCCCGCTGTTATCCTTCCTGCAAGATTCGACTGGCCGGGTTGTTTGTGCGCAACGCGCCGCTGTGGCTGCTGCGCCTGATTATGAGTTCCCGTCCGCGTAAAGCCGTACCTGCTGAATAAAGATGGACAAGAGTTTGAAAAAGAGTAAGAAAAATGGTCAGGGGATGACTTGGTTCAAACTGGGGCTGTTGCTGGTATTGGGCATCGGTGCCGGGTCGCTGTTTACCCCCTATCCCGTAGAGCTGGTGAAGGCTCTTAATCCGCCCCCTCCCGCGCCGACACCTAAACCTAAAAAGATTGAGAGAAAACCCAAGCCCAAAGTTGAAAAGCAGGAACCGGTCGCCCCGACTGTGGCCGAGCTGGTGGCCCCGGAGCCCTGGTCGCCGCAGGGGACTTTCGCCATGCCGGATGTGGTTTTGCCCCCGTTCCCGCCGGCTCTGCCGGAGCGTGTGGAGCCCGGTAACTACGAGCATATCAATGAATTGACAAGAGGGTTGAACAACCGCAGTAACGTGCATTTTACCCCCGGAACCACGGCAAGTCAGGATAGAGGGAAAAAGGATGCCTATCAGGTGCGGGTTTCGATGCATGCTCTGTTACCGCAACCTGCAGAGGGAAATGACCTGTTGAAGGCCAACCCTGAATTAACCAAGGTTCTGCCGGCCTTTGACAGGCTCATGCAGGCGGCAAAGGTTTCCCCCTGGTTCCACAGTCTGTATCTCCATAAGCAGAACAGGGTTCGTAAAAATACGGCACTGCTCAATCAGGTGCTTGACCGTCACAATTTCTACGATACGGATACTATCCTGAACATCACCGCACCCGATAGCAAACGTCGCGTGCTCTGGATTCAGGCCGATATGGATGTGGTTTCGGACGGCTCTGACGGTGACCGATTGCCCTCCATGCCCGAGGAAATTAAAAAGAGCGACTATTATCAGCCCACGACTTCCTACCGCTGGCGCAAGCTGGGTACGACACCCAATCCGCTGCTGGAGGGTTGGCAGGAACGCCTGAAGCGCTACCGCAAGGAGGGCAAGAAGGACTCAGAGGAGCATGCAAAGCTCGTTATTGCTGACTTACAGCGCTATAGTTTCCTGCTGGCTGAGTATGATTCCTTCATCGTAGTTCCTCTTACAGTGAAAGAGGGTAAGGATGACACCTATCGGCCTGCTCCCGGTGACTATGCCGCGGTGGTTGTGGGTAAGCGCGTATTCCCGGCCATTGTGGGCGACTTCGGTCCTAAGTTTAAGACGGGTGAGGCCTCTCTGCGCCTCAGCAAAGCCGTCAATCCCAAGGCAAAGGTTTATGCCCGCCCGGTGTCTGATTTAGGGGTTAGTTACATCATTTTCCCCGGTACGAAGGAGCCTGAAAACGGCCCTATTGACTATGAGCGTCTGAATACCCGTGTGCGTGAGTTGCTGCAGGAGCTGGGCGGTCTGGGACCCGAGGCCGAGTTTGTGGAAATGCAGGATTTGCTGCCCCCTCCGGCTGCTCCTGCAGCCACAGATGCTGCAAAGTGACAGAATGAGAGCTTGAATTTTTCACAGCTTGTGGGTAGTATGCCGCTATGATAGCTTTCTTGCGAGGTACAGTAGCCGAAGCCATGCCCCAGTGCCTGGTGCTCGATGTCAATGGCGTGGGGTATGAAGTCCAGGTCCCGCTGTCTACTTTTGACCAGATTAATCCCATTGAGGGGCAGGTGGTTACACTTAAAACACACCTGCATATCCGCGAGAACGCTCAGGTGCTCTATGGGTTCGCGACAGATGCCGAGCGCGATATCTTTCGACTTCTGATTGAGCGTGTGAGCGGTATAGGTCCGGCTACGGCTATATCTATTCTCAGTGGTTTGAATGTCAGTTCCTTCAAGGCCGCCGTTGCTGCCGGTGATGTGCAGGCGATTGCCCGCGCTAAAGGGGTGGGGAAGAAGACAGCCGAGCGCATTGTGCTGGAGCTGAAGGATAAAGTCGGTCTTGCTGCCACTTGGGAGGCCCAGCAACAGGGCACGACCAGCCCCTCTGCGGCAGATGCTGAGCTGGCTCTTGTGGCTCTCGGCTTCAAACAGGTTGAGGCACGCAAGGCGCTCAAGGCTCTGCTGAAGGATAATCCGCAGGCCGATACCGATGAGCTCATTCGCGGTGCTCTCAGGCTGATGACCCGATAAAGAAGCGGATTGAAAACGTCTGCCCGAATGACTCGTATACCTTCATTAGCTGATATTAAGCGCGCTCTGTTGCCGCATGTTGTGGCCGCAGGAATGGGGGCGGTTGTTTCCCTGAGCGTGAGTTTTTACGCAGCTCTTCGCTGCAATGAAATCACAGAATTGCGCTCCGATGAGCAGGAGCACAGTCTGCCACCTGAGATGATTTGCCTGGTTCCCTATACGGCTGATTATAAGGAACCGGTGGCTTTGGTATCATCTCTCCCGATTGTGCGCCTGCGTGAATATGAGCCCAATCGCTATGAACTGCTTTATTGGGGAAATCCGGTGCGCCCTCGCTATGCTTTCTCCATCCGCAATCTGATGACGGGCGAGCATGTATTGACTGCTGCTGATTCTGCGGATAAGGGGTTACTGCCTTTGCCCGTTACCGAACCTCGCAGGCGTGACAGAAAGTTGCCCTTGCAGCCCATTGTGAGGTTGAGCAATATCAAGGGCAGGGAGGGGGATTTGTACGCCGCCCGAGTTTCGGTACACGATGCCGATAAGGGAACGGTTCTCTGTTCTGCTGTCTACATTATCAGTGGTTGCGAACCTCGCTGATATTTTTCATAACTGCGAAACTTGAAAGAGAAAAGCCCGACCTGATTCAGGTCGGGCTTTTGAAATGATAGGCTGTACTGTTATCAGTTGGGAATGAACACCAGCGGTGCAGTACCCAGCCAGATGATGGCAATAGCGCAACCGGTCAGCACGGCAGCTGTCACCACGGGAACCTGCAGGGTGACATCGCCCTCCTGCGGTTTTTCCCAGTACATCTCGCGCAGCACCTTGAAGTAGTAGTAGAAACCGGCAGCGGCACCCACAATCATGAAGGGCAGCAGCCAGATAAGACCGCTCTGATACTGCATGGCCTCTACAAAGGCCTCGAAAGAGTAGTACTTCACCAGGAAGCCGTAGGTCAGCGGTACGCCGGCCAGAGAGGCAAAGGCAACGGTGATGAGGAAGGCGGTGCGGGGGTTGGTCTTGCCCAGACCGCGGAAGGCCGAAATCTCCTCACTGCCGCGCTGAGTGCGCACCATGGCAATGGCGAAGAATGCCGCAACGGTAGCCAGCATGTAGGCCACGAGGTAGGAGGTTACGCACTGAACCGTGTTGTTGGCTGCAATATTGGTGAAGAATACCAGAATGAAACCGGCCTGACCGATGGAGGAGTAACCGAGCAGGCGCTTGGCGTTGTTCTGGGAAATGGCACCCAGGTTACCTACCAGCAGGGTGGCTGCGGCAGCAACGGCAATAGCGCTCACGATGACGGCAACCTTGTCCGGGAACATATTGTACAGACGGGCAAAGGGCATCACGATGGCTACCAGTACGGCAAAGCCGGCGGCCTTGGAGGCTACTGCGAGGAATGCACTCACCGGAGTGGGGGAACCCTGGTATACGTCGGGAATCCAAATCTGCATGGGAGCTGCACCGGCCTTGAAGAAGGCACCGAGCAGCAGCAGTCCGATGGACAGGTAGAAACCGGTCTGGAACTCAACGGACTGGCGGGCGAACATGTCAGCAAGCAGACCGGGATTCAGGGCAAAGGTACCGGTGGTACCATAGTACCAGGCAGCGCCGAAGACCAGAAGGCCTGTGCTCAGTGCACCCAGAACGAGGTACTTAACACCGGCTTCGATAGAGCCCTGATTGCGGCGGAAGTAACCGGCCATCACGTAGGAGGAAAGTGTAACTACCTCCAAGCTCACGAAGAGCATGATGATGTCGCGGGCTACAGACAGGCAGCAGATGCCGGCGCAGGCAATCAGCAGCAGAGCGTAGAGCTCCGAGGTACCCTCTTCTGTATCGCCACCGCCGATGGAGGCACAGGCAACCTTGTGATAATCGTAGGCCAGCAGCAGCACCAGAGCAGTTGCCAGACAGGCAATCATGCCGAAGGGACTGTAGTAAGCCTCGGTGTTCATGAAATAGGCGCAGATGACGGCGCCGATGGCAGCCGTGATGGCGAACACGCGCTTGGGAATGCGTGTGAAGCAGTCAGCCATCAGAATGAGGACTGCAAGAGCTACCAGCGCAAACTCAGGAGCAAACTGTCCCCAGGTGTAGAGGACTGAAACGTTGTCGTTAGTCATGGTATTTCAGTGATTGGGGATTAGGTTCAGAAGAGAAGGGTGGGCAGAACGCCGAAGAGTACGATGAAGATGGCCAGGAAGATGGCAGACCACTTGTCTGCGCAGCTCAGGCCGGTAGCGCGCTCGGCGGCCAGACCGGTGTTACCCTCGAAGATGCGACGGAAGGCACGCAGCATGTAAACTGCGCTGATTACCAGACCCCACAGGGCGAATACGGTGGTCAGCTGCACAGCACCCAGACCGCCGAACCAACCGGCAACGGTCGTGAGGGCGCAGTTGATACCGCCGAAAATCCAGCCGAATACCGGACCGATGAGCCAGATGTTGCTCAGCCACTCAATGATACCGCTGAGGGCATCGGGCGTGGTAGCTGCAGTAGCTGCACCGGGCTGCCAACCTACGAAGGAGGATACGAATACGGTGAACTCGCCCACGAAGTTGGCAAGCAGGGGCAGACCAATGCTGGCCAGACCGGCAAGACCGAACAGGAAACCGAGCCAGGGCAGCTTGCGTGCCAGACCGCCGATGGAGTCGAGCTCCAGCGTGCGGGTCTGGGACTCAACCTGACCGGTGAGCAGGAAGAGCATGGCAATCGTGAGACCATGTGCCAGCATGAGTGCGGCTGCACCCTTGATAGCGAGCTCATTGGCGCCGGCGCTGTTGACGTACACGGCGAAGGCGAGGAAGATGTAGCCCATGTGCATGACTGAGGAGTTACCCAGCATGTCGTCCAGACGAGTCTGGGCAATTGTCACAAAGCCTACCCACAGCACGTTACCCAGCAGCAGGAGCAGCAGAAGGTTGTTCCAGTAGCCGAAGAAGTCCTTGCAGACGGGACCCATCAGCCAAGCCAGCGTGAACAGGCCGTACAGACCGAACTTCTTGAGCACACCGGCGTGCAGCATAGCAATCGGTGTGGGAGCACTGGCATAGGCGGGAGCTGCCCATGCGTGGAAGGGGAAGAGTGACACCAGTGTGCCGAAACCTGCCAGCAGCAGGCCGGGAATCAGGCCGGTGGAGGGGGTGATGCCGCTCTCAATAGCCATGCGCATGCCGGTGAAGGTGTAGGCGCGCATTTCGTTGCAGAGCATCAGGATACCTACCAGCAGAACCATCGAGGCAAGGCCCAGATACACCGTTGCAGTCCAGGCAACCGTGCGGCGATCACCGCGACCGTAGAAGCCAATCATGACAAAGGTGGGGATGAGAGCCAGCTCGTGGAAGGCGTAGAAGGAGATGATGTTGTCGGAGACGAATGCACCGATGGCACCGGTGGAAAGCAGCAGGGCAGATACGGCCCAGCTGCGCTCGGCGTCCTTGTCAGGAGCCTTCAGACCGAGAATGGCGGCAAAGGTTACAATGACAGCCAACAGCAGCATGATGGGGCTGAGCGGGTTCTCGAGGGAGAACCACAGCTCTCTGCCACCGATGGTGGACCAGCAGTCAATGCAGCAGTCGGGGCAGAATGTGGTGCTGATGAAGGCCCACACACCCAGAACCAGCGAGAACGTGGCACTTACCAGCGCCGTTGCTCGGCCAGGCGTCTTCAGCAGCCCGATGAGGGCAGCTGCTATCACAGGTACGATAATAAGCCAGATAAGCATGGTAGAGATTTCTATTTAGTGGGTGAATGTGGTGGTTGCAATGAGGAACAGGAAGATAAGGGCACCCAGCGCTGCCACAACGGCATAGCGGCGAAGTACACCACCCTGGAACCAGGTGAGCAGCTTGCCGAACTTACCGATGAGCCAGGCGGTACCCAGCGTGCCGATACCGCGCACACCTGCGTTGTCGGTCAGCTCGATGGCACGAGCCAGACTACCCTGAATGCCACCGATGAGGCCCTTGTCGTAGAGGTCGTCGATGTACAGGCGCTTGCGCAGGGCGGTGCTCAGAGCATTGCCGGCAAGGGGATCCTGAGTGCGCTTGCCGAAGCCGTAGATAAGGTAGGCAAGCAGCAGGCCGATGAACAGTGAGCCCATGCTCACATAGAAGGGCAGACCCAGAGCGAACTCATGAGCATGGAAGCCCTCGTACGGTACCAGACTCTCAGCCACAAAACCGTAGCCGGAGATGATGGCCATGACTGCCAGAATCAGCAGGGGCAGCAGCATGGTCGGACCGGCCTCCTTGGCCTCGGCAGCGCCGTGAGCGCGGGCAGGACCCCAGAAGGCTACCAGACACAGACGAGCCATGTAGAAGGTCGTCAGAGCGGCCACACCGGCGCCCACCCAGAAGAAGGTCGGGTTCTTGGCCAGAGCGGCATCGAGGATAGCTTCCTTCGAGAAGAAGCCGGAGAAACCGGGAATGGCAATCAGGGCAGCTGTACCCATGAGGAAGCAGATAACCGTGAGGGGCATGCGCTTGCTCAGACCGCCCATCTTCCAGATATCCTGCTCGTGGTGACAGCGCACGATGATGGCACCGGCACCCAGGAAGAGCAGAGCCTTAAACCAAGCGTGTGTGTAGAGGTGGTACATGGCAGCCTCGCCGGCCAGCAGACCAACGGCCATAATCATGTAGCCGAGCTGGGAAAGGGTGGAGTAGGCCAGTACGCGCTTGATGTCGTCCTGCTGTACAGCCATGAGAGCGGCCAGTACGGCGGTGATGCCACCCACGGTGGCAATCACGGTGCAGGCAGTGTCGGTGAAGGCGGCTTCACCCATGCTCACCTGCAGGCGAACCATCATGTATACACCGGCGGCCACCATGGTAGCGGCGTGGATGAGGGCGGATACGGGGGTGGGGCCTTCCATGGCGTCGGGCAGCCACACGTGCAGCGGGAACTGGGCGGACTTACCGACAGCACCGCAGAAGAGGGCGATGACGGTAGCCGTAAGCACAGCCGGAGCAATCGCAGCGGCCTTGCCCCCCATCTCGCCGAAGCTCAGAGTGCCGAAGACGGCGAGGGTGAGCAGAATACCGATGAGGAAACCGAAGTCACCCACGCGGTTGGTGATGAAGGCCTTCTTAGCAGCATCGGCAGCACTGTCTTTGTGGAACCAGTGACCGATGAGCAGGTAAGAGGAGAAGCCCACCATTTCCCAACCGATGAAGGTCATGGCCAGGTTATCGGCCAGCACAATCGTGGTCATGCTGAACATGAAGATGCTCAGGCCGGCGAAGTAGCGGCTCAGGTTGGAGTCGTCGCCCTTCATGTAGCCGATGGAGAAGATGTGAACCAGCATGCCGATACCGGTCACCACGAGCATCATGCGCATGGCCAGCGGGTCCATGAGCAGACCCACGCTCAGTGAGGGCATACCCTCAGTGATGGCGGGCATCCATGTGTAGGTATCGGGGGTGCCGGTCTGCCAGCCCATCAGGTAAGCCACGCACATCACAAATGTGGCAATGGCCGAAAGGGTGGAGAATGTAGCAGCCGTACGCGGGCACTTGCTGAAGCACAGCCAGTTAATGGCGGCTATGGCCAGCGGCAGCAACAGGAATAACCAGGGAAGATTCTGAATCATAATCGTGAGCCGTGGGGTTAGTCTTCTTTAAGTGTGTTGAGGGCTGCGGTCGATACCGTGCGACGGGCACGGAACATGGCAACGATGAGAGCCAGGCCGATGGCAACTTCTGCTGCGGCAATGGCTACGACAAACAGAGCAAGTACCTGCGCATCGTACACCGGTACGCCGTTCACGCCGTTAGCGCGAGAGAAGGCAACCAGTGACAGGTTGGCGGCACTGAGCATCATCTCCAGGCACATAAAGACCACGATGATGTTCTTGCGAATCAGTACGCCGGCCAGACCAATCGAGAAAAGCAGGCCGGAGAGTATGAGGTAATGAGCTAAAGGAATATCCATGGTGTAATGTACCGGGGTTAGTCTTTGCTGATCTTGCGGCTCAGGGCTACGGCACCCACGGTGCCGGCCAGCAGCGCAAAGCTGAGGATGACGAAAGCGATATTATAGCGGGAGAAGAGGTTCTGGCCCAGCAGCTTCACATCGGGCATGCCGGTGGCCTTGGCAGCCTCTTCATTGCTGATGGCGGGATTCAGGGTCTTGGCTGCAGCAGCGGGGTTCAGAGCGGGCAGGGCACCGCCATACAGGCCGTTGCTCTTGCTCTCTGCTCCTTCCTGCTTGCCGACGCAGAGCTCACCGCGAGCCTCCCAGGCTGTGCAGAGCGGGTTGTTCCACTCTGTGGCACCGGGCAGCTTAAGGGCGGCGATGCAAATCATGGAGCCGAATACACCGGCGACCAGTGCACCGGGAGCCATACGCACCAGGCTGCGGAAGACCGAGAAGCTGTTGTCCTCCTCCTCGGTGCGGATGTCAAGCATCATCACCACGAAGAGGAACAGCACCAGAATAGCACCGGCGTACACGATAATCTGTACAATACCCAGGAACTGGGCGCCCATGCCGAACAGCAGAGCTGCTGTACCCGCAAAGCACAGAGCCATGTTCATGGCAGAGGTCACGGGGTTGCGGGCGAAAATCACTGCGCAGGCGCAGATGAGGGTCATCGCCGCAAAGACGTAGAATAAAATGGAAGAAATGGCGAAATCCATAGTCGTGATTTATTTGTATTGATTCCACTTGTTGACGAGGCCCTTGCGGGTACCGCCGAGTTTATAGAGCGTAGCCTTGTCGCGCACGGCCTTCTTGCGGTCGGTCACGGTGATAAGGTACTCCTTGGAGAGGAAGATAGCCTGCTCGGGGCAGACCTCCTGGCACATACCGCAGTAGATACAGCGCAGCATGTCGATTTCGAACTCGGCCGGGGCTTTCTCCTGCTTCTGGCAGGCCGCGTCGGGGCTGACGGCTCCGGGGGTAATCTTGATAGCTCGTGCCGGGCAGATGAACTCGCAGAGCTGGCAGCTTACGCAGCGCTCACGGCCGTCCTCACCGCGCACCAGCGTGGGGGCGCCGCGGTAGTATTCGGGCATGTGGGCATCCCATCTCTGCTCAGGGAAGGGCATACAGGCGCCCACACCCTTGCCGTTGAAGTCTTTCTTGCTGCGGCTCTTACCCAGCAGGGAGAGCACGAGGTGCTTCAGTGTGATGGCGAGTCCCTTCACCAGCTCAACAACGTAAACTTTGTCGAGTAAGCTGAACTTGGGTCGCTTTACAGGAATGTATGACATAGCGTGAAATTCTCAGGTGTTACTTACTTTACGAAATAGAGTACAGCTGCCGTCAGGAAGATGTTGGCAACGGCGAGCTCCAGGAATACCAGCCAGCCCAGTTTCATCACCTGATCCCAGCGGAAGCGCGGCAGAGTCCAGCGCACCCACACGAAGAAGAAGATGAAGGCGACAAGCTTAACAAGGAACATGATGAACTGGCAGAACACAGCCAACCAGCTGCACACGGAGTGCAGGGCTTCGTCTGCCCCGAAACCGATGGACCAACCACCCAGGAACAGGGTGACCACCAGCGCAGAGCCAATAACCATGGCGGCATATTCGCCCATGAAGAAGGAGGCGAACTTCATCGAGGAGTACTCGGAGTGGTAACCGCCAACGAGGTCGGTTTCACACTCAGCCATATCGAAGGGAGTACGGTTAGCCTCTGCAAACACGCAGGTAACGAAGATGATGAAGCTCAGACCCAGCGGAGCCATGAGCGCCCATCGCTGCCAGCTCAGGCCCTCGCCCCACAGGGGCAGCAGGGTCCAGCCGTTGTCGGCCTGGTACTGTACGATATCCTGCATGTTGAGGGTGCTGAACACCATGAGCAGGGGAATGATGGAAAGACCCATGGCCACCTCGTAGGAAATGAGTTGAGCCGTGGCTCGCAGACCGCCCAGGAAGGGGTACTTGGAGTTGGAGGACCAGCCGGCCAGAGTCAGACCGTAGACGGAAAGACCGGAGATGGCGAAAATCCACAGCGGGCCGATGCCGATGTTGGCTACCACCATGTTGATGGTGCCGAAGTCGGTCGTGACGCTTGAGGCAAAGGGAATAACTGCGGCTGCAACCATGGGCGGGCCAAGTACCAGCATGGGGGCGATGGTGAAGTACACCTTGCGCACATAGCTGGGGGTCAGTTCCTGCTTGAGGAAGAGCTTACCGCCGTCAAGACAGGGCTGCATGAGACCGAAGGTGGGGATTTCACGATCCAGACGCAGCCAGGTGCAGAGCTTGGCTATCCAGCAGGTCTCGGGTATGCCGAAGAAGTGCAGCCACTCCTTCAGCGGCTGTTTCTCCTTGCTGCCGAAGCGCTGGAAGAGCTGCAGCGGAATACCGGCACGGTTGGGGCCGGGGCGGTCCTGAATCCAGCCGGCCACGCGGCGCTCAATCCACACGGAGAGAACCACAAAGGCCAGAATCACGGCAAACATGAGCACCAGCTTCACAACCGTCGTAATCAGGTAGAACCAGATTTCGTTGCTCAGCAGGTCCACGCACCAGTTCCAGATGGTATCAATTAAGGACATGATGTGTTATTGTGTTAAGTTATTTCTTGCCTTTCTCGCGTTCAATCAGCGGTATGGTTACGCCGGTGTCCATGATAACAACGCCGCCATTGCCGATGTTGCCCCAGGTAAGGCCCTTCATGGCCTCGAACTCCTGAGCCATTTCCTCGAGGATAATCATGGGGCTGGGGCAGGCAATCACGCGGGGGCAGTCGCAGCCCAGCAGCTCGGTGAGCTGGCGCAGAATGTCCCAGTCGGGGCGTGCCTCGCCCTGCGGTTCAATGGCCTTGTTCAGGCGCTGAATACGACCGGCTACGTTAATCATGGTGCCGTACTTCTCGGCGAAGGTCACACCGGGCAGCACGACGTCGGCAGCCTTGGTGGTGGCGTTTTCGCTGTGGCTCATGGCCAGAATGTAGTCGAGGGACTCGAGGTCTTCGGCTTCGATGCCGGCCTCCTCGGTCACGTCTTCACCCAGAGCAATGAGGAAGCGGATGCTGTTGTTCTTGATGCCGCGGCGGATAGCAGCCAGGCCGCTGCCGTTCTTGCCGAGGATGAGCTTAGCGCCGTTGGTGTTGGGGTTGCGGTCATCGCTTACCAGCATGCCGTCGTTTTCGCCCTTGCGGGGAACGATGTCAATCTTGGTTACGCCAAGCTGACGGGCAAGAGCGCGTACCATGTAGAGCTCTTCATTGGTCATGCGGGCGGAGCAGATGATGGCCGTCTCGGTCGGAGCGCAGGAGTGCAGCTGCTCAACCACCATGTTGAGGGTGGCATCCCAGGTGCTGGGGCGCTGGGGGGCGCCGTGGTCAGTCTTCACCAGCGGGGTGAGCAGACGCTCGGGGGCATTGATATACTTGTAGTTCAGACGGTGGCTGTCGGGCATCCAGCAGCTGTTCACCTCGTCATTCTGGCGCGGGGTAATGCGGTATACCTGCTGTTCGCGGGTCCAGATATTGATGTTGGTGCCGGTGCCGCAGTTCACGTCGATGGTGGGTGTGCTCTTCAGGAACCACACGCGCATCTTGAAGCGGAAGTCCTTGCTGGTCATAGCACCCACGGGGCAGATATCCACAACGTTCATGGAGTAGTTGCTGTCCAGGCTGGTGCCGGGATAGCAGGCAATGGCGTTGTGTGTACCGCGGCCTACTACGCCCAGTACTTCCTCGCCCACGATTTCCTTCATGAAGCGTACGCAGCGACGGCAGAGCACGCAGCGCTCCTGGTCGAGGTTCACGCGCGGCCCGATGGAAATATTCTTGCCCTTCTTGGTCTTATCTTCGGTGAAACGGTGGGTACCGCTGCCGTAGTCGGTAGTGTACTCCTGCAGTTTGCACTCACCGGCCTGGTCGCAGATGGGGCAGTCAAGCGGGTGGTTGGTCAGCAGGAACTCGAGCACGCCGCGACGGGCTTCGTTGCAGAGCTTGGCATCGGTGCGAATACCCATGTTCTCGGCCACGGTGTTGGCGCAGGCAATGACGGCACGGGGCATCCACTGAATGGGCTGGTAGCCGTCCTCGCCATAGGTGGGGGTGGCACCGGGGGCCAGACGGGGCGGCATACCCTGTTCCACCAGGCACATACGGCAGGAGCCGGCTACGGAGAGCTTGGGGTGGTAGCAGAAGCACGGTACGTGCACACCGACGGAGTTGCAGGCGTCGGCAATGCGGGTTCCCTTGGGGAAGCGGTACCATTTGCCATTAATCTGGACGTTCACCTTGCCCTCGGCGGCGGCGGCGTCTTTCGGCAGTATTGTAGGATTATTACTCATGCTGGGTTCAAAAGGTTTTAGTCTTCACGAGTCAGGAACTTGCGAGCCTCGGCGGTCTCGGCAGAGTGCGGCTTGAGGGCGTTGATGGGCTTGGTAAGCGCCAGGAACTCCTCACGGAACTTGGTGGTGAATGCCTGAGTGGGCCAGGAGCAGGCCTCGCCAAAGGCACAGACGGTACGACCGCAGATGTTGTCGGCCACATCCTTCAGCAGGTCTACGTCCTCGGGGGAACCCTTGCCCTCGCAAATGCGGGTGGAGAGCTTGTACATCCAGGGGTTGCCCTCGCGGCAGGGGGAGCACTGACCGCAGGATTCCCAGGCAAAGAATCGGTTGAGATTGTTGAGCACCTTGGGCATGCTGCGGGTGTCGTCCATCACGATAACACCGCCGGAACCGCTCATGGAGCCGAACTTGGCAATGCTGTCCAAATCCATCGGTACGTCGAAAATGGTCATTTCGCGCACGGTGCCATCGGGATTGCGATCCTTCAGGATTTCATCGCAGCGCATCACCTTGGCGGATGCACCACCGGGGATGATAGCCTTGAACTTGCGACCGATGCGGGGACCGCCGCAGATATCGTACAGCAGCTCGCCGTAGGTGATGGAACCGGAGATGATTTCGTACACGCCCGGGCGCTTCACGTCACCGGACACACCAATGATGCGGGTACCGGGGCTGCGCTGGGCTCCTTCGGCGGCATAGGCCTCGCCACCCATCATCATGACCTGACGCACCTGGCAGAGGGACTCCACGTTGTTCACAATCGTGGGGCAGCCATACAGACCGATGGCAGCGGGGAAGAAGGGGGGCTTAATGCGGGGATAGGGACGTACACCCTCAATGGAGTTGATAAGGCCGGTTTCCTCACCGCAGATATAAGCACCGGCACCGCGGTGCAGCACAATCTGCAGGTCGAAGCCGCTGCCCTGAATGTTCTTGCCGAGGAAGTTCTTGGCTTCGGCCTCTTTCAGGGCGTTCTGCATGATTTTTGCAGCCTCGGGGAACTCCTCACGCATGTAGATAACAGCGTAGTGAGCCTGCACGGCGTAGCAGGCAATAATCATACCCTCGATGAGCTGGTGCGGGTCCTGATGTACGATGAAGCGATCCTTGAATGTGCCGGGTTCGGATTCGTCGCAGTTACATACCAGATAAACAGGCTTGGTGTTGCCCTTGGGGATGAAGGTCCACTTCACACCGGTGGGGAAACCTGCGCCGCCACGACCACGCAGGCCGCTCTTCTTCACCTCGTTGGTGATGTCGGCGGGCTCCATTTTAAGGCACTTCTTGAGGGTCTGGTAACCACCATCCTTCATGAAGCATTTGATGGAGGGGTCATAACCCTCGCGATCAATATTTCGGAAAATGCGGCGAGTTTCCCGCGGATGCGGTTCCTTGCCGGGTTTGTAAGTGATGTCGCTCATGATTCGCTAAGGGGTTATTTCTTCTTGGTTGCAGCCTTCTTGGTTGCAGGCTTCTTGGCTGCGGTCTTCTTGGGGGCAGTCTCCTCGGCCGGTTCCTCGGCGGGAGCCTCTGCTACTTCTGCAGCTGTCTCGGCGGCAGCAGCGGCTGCGGCTTTTGCCTCCTTGCGGGCAGCAGCGGCCTCCTTCTTGGCGGCGGCGGCTTCCTTGCGCTCGGCGGCAAGCTCCTTCTTGCAGGCAGCCATAATCTCGTCAATCTTGCCACGGGTGACCTGAGAGTGCAGAGTGTCATTCACCATGACATTGGGGCCGAAGCCACAGTTGGCCAAGCACTCCACAGCCTCAAGGCTCCACAGACCATCGGGGCTCACGACCATGGGCTCCTCGTCGGTCATCTCAGCCGGGTCTACACCCATCTTGCTGCAGATGTAGGGCAGCAGCTCCTCGCCGCCGGAAAGGGCGCAGGCGATGGTGCGACATACGCGGAAATGGAACTTACCGGGGCACTTGCGATGAATGCCGGGGTAGAAAGTTACAATACCGGCTACATGGATGGGTGTGCTCTTGCACATCTCAGCAATCCAGGGCATAGCCTCGGGGCTGATGTAGCCAAACTCTTCCTGCACGTGGTGAATGATGGGCAGCACGGCGGACTGCTCTTTACCCTCGGGGTAGAGGGCTACGAGCTCCTGAGCCTTTGCCACAAGCTCCGGTGTTACCTCGAACTTGGGGAAGAACTTCTCACCGGGGGAGGAAACGGGGGCCGTGATGGCATCTATCGCGTTCGGTGTTTCGGACATGGTATAACTTCTCTTTAATCTGTTAAAGGTTTAGCGGTCACATTCGCCCTGTACGAAGTCGAAGGAGCCCAGAATGGCGCCTACGTCACTCACCAGGTGGCCCGGCATCAGTTCGGGCAGGATGGAAAGGGTGCAGAAGGAGGGGCTGCGCATCTTCAGTCGGTTGGCAATGCCGCCACCCTTCGAGTCGAGGAAGAAGCCAAGCTCACCCTTCGGGTTCTCAGCGGCAAAGTATACCTGACCGGCAGGGGCGTTCACGCACTCGGTGCTCACCATGAACTGGCGAATCAGTTCTTCGATGCCCTGCATGGCGTCCTTCTTGTTGGGAAGAATGCCCTTGTCGAGCTGTACGCAGATGGGGCCGCCGGGCATGGTGGCCAGCACCTGACGGATGATGCGCACAGACTGGCGGATTTCCTCCATACGAACCTGGAATCGGGCGTAGCAGTCACCCTCGTAGGCCACCGGTACGTCGAACTCGTACTTCTCGTAACCCAGATAGGGGTTGGTCTTACGCAGGTCGCGCTGTACACCGCTGGCGCGCAGGTTGTTGCCGGTCATGCCGCAGTTCAGTGCCATTTCCTTGCTGATGACGCCGACGCCGACAAGTCGGTCGATGAAAATCTTGTTGTGCAGCAGCAGCTTCTCCATCTCGTCGACTGTGCGAAGGGCGCTGTCGCAGAACTCGAGTATCTGCTTATCGATGCCCTTGGGCAGGTCGCGGGTCATGCCGCCAATGCGGGTGTAGCTCGAGGTGAAGCGGGCACCGCAAATCTGCTCATAGAGGTTGTGCACTCTTTCCTTCTCCTCGAAGGCGTAAAGGAAGGCGGTCATAGCGCCGGTGTCCATGGCATACACACCTGTACCCAGGAAGCAGGAGGAAATACGGGAAAGCTCGCAGCAGAGCACGCGGATGGCCTGGCCTCGCTCCGGCAGTTCCCAGCCCAGCAGCTTTTCAACAGCGCAGGCGTAGGCGATGTTGTTGCTCATCGGTGCAAGGTAGTCAAAGCGGTCTGTGTAGGCCACATACTGGTTGTAGTGGCAGTTTTCCGCTATCTTTTCCATGCCGCGGTGCAGGTAGCCAATCACAGGATCGCAGGACACAATTACCTCACCATCAATTACCAACTTCAGACGAAGTACGCCGTGCGTGGCCGGGTGTGAGGGGCCTACATTCAGTGTCATCAGCTCGCCGTGGTCGTCGGCATCATTCTTTAGATAATCCGATGCAGCGCTCAAAGCATCAGGCACTTGTATAAATTTGGTCGTGTTCATAATCTCGAGATTTATGGCCACCTCAGGCCACATTGGTGCCTAGTTATTAAACACCCAATCGCCCCAAATTTCAAGCCTAAAGTGTAAGCTTTCCTTATTATTTACTTCTTTTTAACGGTTAGTGATGACTAACTGTAAAGGCGCTACATCAGACTTCCATCCATCTGTCTGTTCAGTTGTTCTGCTCCTGTCTGAAAATATGGTGGAGTTTGGCATAGGTGCCATATACGATGGCAGTCGGTATGAGGGCTGCTGTCATTACGACAGTAGCCGGCAGGTCAATGGCAACTGCCGTGAGTCCTGCCAGTGGATAGGCATAGTAGCCGTGAGCATCGGTCGTTGGTTCAGAAAGGGGAACGATTGTTTCAGCAGGTGTTGCGATAAGCTGGGTACGATTGATGCGATGTGCTCCCGGGGGGAGGGCGGTGAGGTAGGAGTTATGCGACAGTTGCAAGTGATATTCCGGCGCTCTGGTGATATTGCCGCTGTCGTGACATGTGATTTCTACGTAGACGGTCTCCCCGGAATCGCTGATGGGGGTGAATGTATGTGAAGGCTGCTGGTAGAGCACGCTGCGGACGGGCGCGCCTTTCTGTACCCCTCGTGCCCGGCACAGGATTCCCTGAGCATAGTATTTATCACCAACCTGCCATATCGTATGCAGGGGGGCGTTGTACAAGTGCAGCTCTCTCTACGACGAGTGCACGTCTGGCGGCGTATTGGTTTACTGTACTCACGCAGTTGCTGAATAGTAAAGGCAGCAGGAGTGTAAGGGTGTGTTTCATCAGCGTGTGATGGTTGCGCTCAGACTGAAGTCGCCCTCATGCAAGCCGTTGTTTGTGGTCAGCAGGCTGATGGTTTTGTAGATGATGGTATCTCCGGGCCGGGCAGAACCTTTCGGGATGGATAGGCTGAATGTAGTGGATTTTCCGGCGGAAATGCAGACTTCGTCTGGGAAGTGCAGGTATGTTTTGCGGCCTTTGTGCAGAATGATGCTATCCGGTGCAATCGACCGAATCTGCCGTCCTGCCGTGAACAGCCGTATGCCGGTTCGGCTGTTATTACTCAGGGTAATCTCCAATTGTGTGGGGGAGATATACCTCGCGGTCATACTGATGATGTCCCGTGGCGTGGTTTCGATGTATCTATAGCGCGGCAGGCCTTGTGCCATCGGTATAATCAACGCGGGGACGGTGATCAGAAAAAACAGCGGGAGGATGAGCTTTTTCATAGGGGGAGAGAAGGGGGCTATTCCGGGGCATCGATGAGCACCTCGCGGGGACGTGAGGTATTGCCGGAGGCCGGTCCGATGACACCGCGGGCTTCCATCATATCCATCATCTTGGCGGCACGACCGTAGCCGATGGAGAAACGGCGCTGCAGCATGGAGGTACTGGCCTTGCGTTCGGCAATGACGAGGTTGACGCAGTGGGTGTAAAGTTCGGCGTCTTCATCGCTCATGCCGTTACCGCCCAAGCGGCCGCCACCGTCACCCATACCGCCGCCGGAGCTGTTCTCGGCGTTGTTCATTTCGGCTGTGACGCCCTGCACGAAGTTCTGCTTGGCATGTGCGGCGCAGAATTTGACGATGGAGGCAATCTCCGGGTCGCTGACGAAAGCGCCCTGAGCACGGGTCATCTTAGTAACACCGCCGGGAGGCAGGAAGAGGAAGTCACCCTTACCGAGCAGGTTTTCGGCGCCGTTCGTGTCGAGAATCACGCGGCTATCCAGCGGGCTGGCTACCTTGAATGCCAGACGGCTGGGGATGTTGGCCTTGATGATACCCGTGATAACGTTGGCACGCGGAGTCTGAGTGGCCGCTACCAGGTGAATGCCGGCGGCACGGGCCTTCTGGGTAAGGCGGGCGATGTAGTTCTCCAAATCCTCCTTCACCTGCATCATGAGGTCGGCCAACTCATCGATAATGATAACAATGTAAGGCAGCTTGGCAGGAATTTGCTCATCGGCATCGAAGTCGAATTCACCCTGTTCTTCTTCCTCTGGCAGGTATTCATTACCCTGAGAATCCTCGATGTCGCGTACAATCGCATCCGCCGCATCGAAACCATCGGGGAGCGCATTGTACTGCGGGGCGATTTCTTCCTCCTCAGGCTCAGGTTCGAAATCTTCGGGGCGATTGTTGAAGTCCTCGAAGTTGCGCACGCCAATCTTACTGAAGAGCTTGTAGCGGTGCTCCATTTCGTTGACGGCCCAGCGCAGTGCGCCGATGACTCGGGCGGCATTCGTCACAACGGGGCAGGCCAGGTGCGGGAGCTTTTTGTAGGGCTGCATTTCCACCACCTTGGGGTCAACGAGGATGAGTCGCAGCTCGTCGGGGCGGAACTTGTAGAGCATGGACAGAATCATGCTGTTCACACACACGGACTTACCGGAACCGGTGGTACCGGCTACGAGTGTGTGGGGCATGGCTGCCAAATCGCCGATGACGGGGTTGCCATACACATCCTTACCCAGAGCCACGGGAATTCGCAGTTTGGGGGAGTGGAAGGCCTCGCTCTGCAGCAGCTCGCGCAGGTATACAGGTGCTTTGATGTCGTTCTCCAGCTCAATGCCGACGGTGTTCTTGCCGGGAATAGGGGCAAGAATGTTGATGGACTTGCTCTGCGTGGCCAGCTTAAGGTTGTCGGCCAAGTTGGTGATGCGGTTGAGCTTGAGACCCTTGGGCGGGTAAAACTCGTAGCGTGTAATGGACGGACCGCGGGTAATGTCACCGGCCTCCACATCAATGCGGAAGGAGGACAGGGTCTCGATAATGTTCTGCTGTGTGGCAAACATCTCCTCGCGGGCGGCTGCGGTATCTTCCTCAGCCTGCGGTTTGTAGAAGAGCATGTCGTACGGCGGCAGGGGGTAGTCGTCGTACATGGCTCGGGTGTCTTCCGGCAGTTCGCGGGGCGGGCGCGGAGTATTCTGCAGACGAGGTGTGTTCTGCGGACGCGGGGTAACCGGTGTCGGGGGGACGACCGGGCGAGCGGGCTGCAGCGGGGTAACAACCGGGCGAGTCGGCGGTATGTCTATCGGAGCGTCTACCGGAATCAACTCAGGCTGAGGTTCAGGGACCGGCGTGGGTGTCGGTTCCGGCCCATCTTCGTTGTCCTTGAGGCCTCTGAAGCGACGGAATGCTTCTTCAGCAGCCGGGCTGAGTGGCATGCTGGAACGAGGTATGGGCATATTATTGCCGATGCTTTCACCCGACGCGCGACGCTCGATTTCATCCTCAACCTCAGTCATGAGGTCGAGCAGATTATCGCCGGCACTCATGTGCTTGGGTGTACGGTTGTCCGGGCGAGGGGTACGCGTGCGCACTGTGGGGGCAGGCAGGGCGGTTCGCGGAGGCGCAGGAACCGGTGTAAAGTCAGGCACACGCTCTTCGTCTTCCCGATTTTCAGGATCGAAGGGATCTCTCTTAGTCGCACGACGAGGGGGGGCCGGCATCTCTGCCGGTTTCTCCGGCTCCGTTCTGTGCTGAGGCACGGGCGGAGGTGCTATCTGTATGCTCGGGCGTACGCGAGGGGGGAGCGGAGTCGGCTGAACGGCAGGGTTTTGTACCGGTGTCGGCTGCGGGGTTGGCTGCGGCTGATTGTTAATGAGCGAGCGCTCATCGTCGAAGCCGTGGAGTTGAGAATCCTGAGGTTGTTGTCGGTTGTTATCTGCTCTGTTTTTCCAGTCTTCTTCCTGCTGCTGGCGCTCTTCCTGCTTGCGACGGCGACGCTCTTGTATATTCCGGCTTAACAGCTGAATATCATCCCACAGGCTGGAGCCAATGCTTTTGGGGGTTTCTCTGGCAAAGAAAATCAGCGCAACGGCGTGTCCCACAACCATGAGAACCATGCCCCAACGGGCACCGAGGAGTTTCTCTGTTATGCAGGTGCCGTCAAAATGTCCCAGCAGACCTCCCGGGCTCTCGAGCTGCATTTCCGCAGCCCAGGTTGTCCAAATCCAGGGTTGCATGGAAAGGAAGGCGCAGGCGCAGATAATCATCACGATGAGGGCAATCCATCTGCTCGTTCGCGTGCGAAGGGGATGAGCTATCATGCTGACCCCCATGGTGCCCAGTAATATGAGCGAATATACGGATGCTGCCCCGAACAGTGAGTATGTAATGCCGGCAAGGTACAACCCTACATTGCCCATCATGTTTGTGCAGGGGGCTTCGGCCGCCGTTTCATGTCCCTGTGGGTTGAGAGCAGACCAGCCCATCTCGTTGATGTTGTAGGTCAACAGGCTCAGTATCAAAAAAATGCAAAAGGTAACGATGACCGCCCCGATGGTTCGGGTAGGCCAGGTTTTGGGCTGCTCCTGCTGCGGAGCGGCATAGCTGTTATCTTCAAAACTCATCAGCTTGGAAAGGGTATTCTAGCGGTGATTGGGCTCGTGGGCAAGTCTAAAATGCGTCCTACTCCCCCTCAGAAACGCGACCGAAGGTGGTAGCGCATGCTATGTACTGACACGATGTAATGACATCTCGTTCATATATTGATTAGGGAATCTCTAAAAACCAGACATTCCTTTCAGTGACTCGTCGCCCCGCACGTCTGCGGGGCTCTGATTATTTTTTTCTCATTACCCGGAGCTGCGCGAGCTTCCGGCTTCTCTGCGATACGCCGAGACAGGGCACTCGCTTGCACCGGGCTAATACTCTATCGCCCGCACAAGTGCGGGCTTTTGAACTCCGCTCACCTTCGGTTCGCCATACAGCTCGGCAAATTACTCTTTGGCGAGTTTTTTAGAGATGCCCGATTAGTCATTTCTCAGCTTGACAGTAAGGTGCTATATCTATATACTTCTGTCGGTTCATACAACAGTATCATGGCTAGAAGAAGACGTACTTCATACAATCGCTCGGCTCCTCTGTATCACAGAATACCGATTATTCCCGGTATTCTTTATCTCAACATCAGTCGCTCCGGGCTTTCTCTCAGTTTCGGTAAAAGTTCGGTGGGGCGCGCTACAGTCAGCAAGAGCGGTGTGCGACTTAACAAGAGCATTGGAGGGTTTAGTATAGGAAAGTCCTTCAGCTTCAGTAAAATCATGAGCTGGTTCGGAAAGAGCGATAAATCTGAAAAATAAGATGATTGCAGAAAAAAAACTAATTCCTCTGTTGTCATTGGCAGCAGCCGGTCAGGTGTGTGCAGCTGATATAGCGACTCCGCTGCCTGAGGTCGCTCTGGATAGCTGGTCAACGATTGCTATGACTTTGACGATTGTTATAGCTGTTGTCGGCTTTATAGGACTGCTGGTCGCCAGTGCTCAGAAGGTAGATTTGCACTATGGCATGGGCGATGTCTATCTTTCAGTCCCCATAGCTCTGGGGTGTTGGCTGGGACTGGGCGGTTTGATGTTCATGTTCAGCCGAGGGGATGATTTGTTGCCCTATCTCCATGACATGCTGTGGATGGCCGGCGGACTACTGGCGTTGTCTTTGCTCCTGTCGTTCGTATTGGTTAAGCGTTGTAATCCCCAATCCGGTGTTTTTGGATTAATCTTCGCAACGTTCGGGCGAATTTTTGTAGATACTCTCAGCCAGCTGTTCTCTGTATTGATTATTCTTTGCGGATTGTGGGTTATTTTCGGGGGGCGCAAGCAGAATGGTGAGAAGGTGTCTTTTATGGGGCGATTGGGCTGTACATTTGCCTTTGTTTGGTTATTCAACCTGATATGGGGCTCCATACGTACGACAACACGCGAACCGGTTTCTTCAGCGAACGGTTATCTGTTGGCTATTCTGAACGTCCTCTGTGTGGCCGGAGCTCTTTACGGAGGGTATGTGTACACTCACCGTTTGCCGGTGGTGCCTGGTTCTGCTTTGGTAGAAGCTGTGCGTGATGGTAATCCCGATAGGGCTCTTGATATTATCGCCAATAATCCCATGCTTGACCGAGCACCTGCCATCGAGGTTGCATTGCGCGATAGTAAAACAGCCATGCTCAATCACATTATTCGCGATGAATATGATTTGGATGTGGCGAAACAGCATGCGGAAACTCACGGCTTGCAGAGAATGAAGACATTCCTCGAAGACAAGTACAGAAAGAGTGTTCGTGAAAGAAATAGCTCTTCTGCTCCCCAACAATTGTAAAAAATAAACTCTCCCCGGCAAATTCTGCTCGACAGCGTGAGCGGAATTTGCTATAGGGGAGAGCATGAGATTGCTGAACGCTGTTATCGCAATGGCGGCACTTGCTGTGGCGAGTGTCTGGGCGGGGCCAGAGGCCATGAAAAATCTGCAGCAACCGCAGGTGGGTAAGCCTGCTGTTCTATCCTTCGGCGGTGAGGGCGGACGCGAGTTCCTGCTGGATGGGGTGCCTTTTCAGATTCGTTCGGGCGAGATTCACCCGCAGCGCGTCCCTCGTAGTCACTGGCGCCACCGCATTCGTGCGGCCAAGGCTATGGGGCTTAATACTATAGCCTTCTATGTGTTCTGGAATGCTCTCGAGCAGGAAGACGGCAGCTGGGATTTCAGCGGTCGCAATGACATTGGGGCATTCATTGATATGTGTGCCGAGGAGGGCATGTGGGTTCTCTTCCGCCCCGGCCCCTATGTTTGCGGTGAGTGGGATTTGGGCGGTCTGCCGACATACCTGTTAAAGGATGATGTAACCCCGCTGCGTTACACCGGCAATCCTCAGTTTATGGAGGCTCAGACGCGTTATCTGGAAAAGATTTCCGAGGTTGCTATTCCGCGTTTGAGCAAGAATGGTGGTCCGATTCTCATGGTTCAGCTCGAGAATGAGTATGGCAGCTACAAGAGCCCGCACGATGAGATGGCTTATATCGAGTGGCTGAAAGATTTCTGGACCGCGAAGGGTGCCGGCCCCTTCTATCTGTCAGAGGGCTCCTCCAATCACCACCTGCGCTTTGTGCCCAAGGGCGTGGCTGTGGGGTTGGACCCGGCCGATAATGCCCGGCAGATGCAGAATGCCCTGCGAATTGCCCCCGGTGTTCCCGTGTTCTCGAGCGAGACGTACCCCGGTTGGTTACGCCACTGGGGCGAGGGAAATTGGACACCCAGCCGCAATGCGCTTAACTCAGTACGCTGGTATATGAAAGACGGCGTGTCGTTCAATCTTTTCGTCTATCATGGCGGTACAAGTTTCGGGCTGACCGCCGGTGCCAACAGCAATGAACTTGGCGGTAATTTTCAGCCTGACTTGACCAGCTATGATTATGGTTCGCCCGTGGGAGAGAATGGCAACCTGACGAAGGAATATTTTGAGTACCGCGATATCATTCGCGCTGCGTTGCCTGCCGAAGTGGTGCTGCCCGAGCCGGTACATCCTGTCGCCATGGAGCTGCCGGCATTCCGCCCGGTGCGTGTGGCTGATTTCCATGCGCTGCTTGCCATCAGAGAACCTCATAAGTTTGTAACTCCGCCGACATTGGAGAGCCTGGGGCAGAATCAGGGCATTGGCATTTATTCCGCCGTTATACCGGCCGGTCCGGCTGTTACATTAACCTGCCATGCTCACGACTATGCCCTTGTTTATGTGGGGGATAAGTATATCGGTACTATTGATAGACGATTGGGTCAGAACTCTATTCAGCTGCCGGCTCGCGATGAATCTGAACTGCTGAAGATTGTGGTGGATACTTTTGGTCACGTCAACTTCTGCTCCTTTATGGAGAAGGACCGCAAAGGGCTTGTGGGCAAGGTGGTGCTCGGCGATGCCGAAGTGCAGAACTGGAATGTACAGCGTATGCCGCTCACG
The DNA here is from genome assembly GCA_045531695.1 of Akkermansia sp. Lineage (GTDB taxonomy): Bacteria > Verrucomicrobiota > Verrucomicrobiia > Verrucomicrobiales > Akkermansiaceae > Akkermansia. The sequence continues at coordinate 7,017 of JAZSEM010000102.1, read as the reverse complement.
GAACTTCCTGCCGTAGCGAAGAAGACCGGGCACATGCGCTATCGGGAGCAGGGTGCTCTCTACCGCGCACAGGTGCAGATTGACGGCGAGCCTCAGGATACTTTCCTCGACATGACCGGTTGGCAGAAGGGCTACGTGTGGGTGAACGGTCACCTGCTGGGGCGCTACTGGCACATCGGCCCGCAGGAGCGCCTGTACTGCCCGGGTGAGTTCCTGAAACAGGGGAAGAATGTGGTTGAAATCCTCGATATGCACATGGTGACAGATACCCCGCCCGCCATTACCGGCAAGAAAGAGCGCAATATGGAGGTGCACAAGGAGACCAAATCCCTCAACAACCAGTGGGATTAAAGGAGCCTGAAACAAGATTATAAGGAAAGGATGTCACGGTTAAAGGTGACAGCCCTTTCTCTTGCAACAAAACAGGCAGTAGCTCCTTGCGGAGTACTGCCTGTGGAAAATTGATTGAGTGTTGATTATTCAGATTGCTGTGCCAGCATGGCGGCGGCCATGACGTTACCGCCGCGGGCGGCAATGCGCAGGGCTGAGAGCGCCTTGTCTGTATCCTTGGGCAGCAGAGTACCCTGAATAAGACACATGGCCAGCACGAAGAGTGCCACATGATCGCCACCCTGAGCAGCCGATTCCAGATTGGCTACGTCCTCACGGGTCTTCACCTGAGCAAAGTACACGCGTGCCAGTTGGTTCTGAGCCTCGGCATGCCCGGCGAAAGCGGCGTTGCGCAGGTGCTCGGCACCCTCCTGGGCATTACCTGCCTTGAAGGCGAGGGCTCCGAGCTGATATTCCTGTTCTGCGTCCATCACTTCTGCGGTGCTGAGAATTCGACCTTAAGGTTGTGAACCTTGCCGTTGAAGCTCTCGCCAACAGTTTGCAGCGGCAGAATGAAGGTGGAACGCAGGCCCTTGGTGCGCAGTTTCCAGCCATCCTCACGGTCGCGGAAGTTCATGAGCGTGAGTGTGCCGATTTCCTGACCGTCCACCAGCAGCTGTGTGTGCTGCGGCTTGCCGATGAGTTCCAGCTTAACCTTCTTGCCCACAGGCAGCTTGCCGCCGAAGGAGAACACCATGGCATCGTTACGGCGGAAGCCGATGGTGCCGTCTTTCATGACTGCCACGAGCTGACCCTCGGGGCCGCTGAGCAGCACCTGCTCGGTACCCTCGGGGGCTGCTGCAAGTTCAATTTCAGCGGTCAGGTGGTAGTTCGGCCCCGCGGCCTTCTCATTGAGCTGCAGGGGCAGGGTGGTCGGTGTTACCTGCACAGGGGCATCGCCGGCGCGGACGTAGAGTGGGTTCAGGCCGGGGGCCTCGCCAATCTTGTCAGCAAGTACGCGGTGTTCCTTGAAGGTATCGGGGTTCTTCTCTGTACCCCACATGCGCTGGCTGAGCACATCGGTGGAGGTGCGGAAGATATCCCAGATATCATACATGCCGTAGCCGGAGTGCTTGAGGTCAATCATGTCGTTCCAGATGGCGAAGGTGGACCCGATGAGGTTCGGGTGACCGGCCGGAATGTGGGAGCCGCCCACATAGTTCGGGCGCCATTTCTCATACTGGAAGGCGTTGTTGAGTGTGGGCCAGTAGTAACCGGCAAAGGGAACGATGTACAGGTGACCGTCATTAGTGTTGATGAGCTTGAAGCCGGCATTCATGGCCTCCACCGGGTCCTGCCAGTGGGTGCTCCACAGGTTCATTTCCACGCCTTCAGACTCCACCGGGGTTTTGCCGGGTTTGTGGGTCAGGCTGCCCCAGATACGCGGGGTGAAGCCACGGCTCTTCACATACTTGAGCAGGCCGTCAGAGTACTTGCGGTATGCCTCGGCATCGCCGTAGAACTCGTCGGCACCTACGTGAATCACGCAGCCGTCGAGCGGGGCTTTGCCGGTCTCGGCATCGGGCAGCAGGTATTCATCGAGCACTTCGGCTACGAACTTGAGGGTCTCGGGGTTGCCGGCATCGATGTGGTCGGAGCGGCGACCGGGGTTGCCCATCTTGCCCTGATAAATGAGGTCGGGGCGAACCTTGGTGAAGGAGAGGGCATGGCCGGGCGTGTCGAACTCGGGTACGATGTTCACGCCGCGCAGTTTGGCGTAGTCAATCAGCTCGCGGAACTCCTTCTTGGTGAAGAATACGTCCTGAGCAGTGAGCGGTTGGCCGTTCTCGCCCACCATCTTGCTTTCCAGACGGAAGGCTGTGTAGGCCTCCTTCAGCGGGTCGTGACCATCCTTCACATATTCCTCGAGGAAGATGTAGTTGTTGTTGATGACGAGGTGCAGGTCATTCATCTTGTACCAGGCCATGGTATCGACAACCTTGCGCAGGTCTTCGAGGGTGTAGGGGGTACGAGCAATATCGAAAAGTACGCCGCGCACCTGATAGCGGGGTACGTCATAGGCTGCGCCGCAGGGGACGGTGCCGCCTGTCTGCTTAAGAATCTGCAGCAGAGTGCGGGAGCCCCACATCAGCCCCTTGGCTGCAGCGGAGGAAATGGTCACCTGTTTGTTCGTGACCGTCATACGGTAAGCCTCGCTGTTTTCCTCGCTCTGGCAGCCCTTTGTTTTGCTCAGCACGATATCGGCCTGAGCGCTGTCGCTGACAATCTGTACCTCGCAACCGCATACGGCTTTCAGGTCGGCGGCAATCAGGTCGCGGAGCTCCGGTGCGGCATCGCTGTACAGCTTCACTGTGCTGCCGAGGCGGAAATCCCCCTTGCCCCCCTGCCACTGCAGCATGGACGGAATGGTCTGCGGTTTGGCATTGCCGGAAACAATGGCGGCATCTCCGCTTTTTACAAGAACCTCATAGTCCTTACTGAAAGCCTCCTTGCCGTCTTTGGTTACGCGGAAGTTGACTTTGACCGGAGTGTCGCTGAGGACGCTCTGAACCTGTCCGTTCGAGGCGATAATCTGCTCATAATCGGCACCGAGGAACTCGACCTGAGCTCCGTCAACGGTGGGGATGGGCAGTGACTGCCCGGCAGTCAGTGTGGTGGGTACGGTCAGGGTGTCGGCAATCTGCTTGGCATCCTGCGCTGAGAGAGTGTTTACAGTCATGGCTGCTAACATCAGTAATACGGATTTCGTAGTCATGGTTTATATTTGATACTATTTTGGTGGAAATTGTTCAAATAAATATCAGTTTGCTGTTATTTCTATCCAGGGAAGCCGGTAAGCTGCAGGTGCGCATACCAGCTGAGTGGGGAGTTGAAGTTCGTTGAGGGTCTGCTGCATGGCCTTGTGGGCCTTTTCCGGGGTATTGCAGTCCTGACTGATGTGGGCCAGCACGATATGCTGCAGGCCGGGGTGGGCTATCTGTCGCACGAACTCACCGGCCTGCTCATTGGACAGGTGCCCCCAGTTGCTCTCGATTCGTTCGATGAGAGCCATGGGACGCCCTGAGTTGTAGAGCATTTCGTTGTCGTAGTTAGATTCGAGGTAGAGCCCATGAACACCGGAGAGCAGGGTGTCCATGCCTCGCATAATGCGCCCGGTGTCGGTTATATAACCGAGCTTTGCCCCATTGCATTCAAAGAGGTACCCCACGGGGTCAGTCGCATCGTGGCTCACGGCAAAGGCCGTTACGGTAAAGGCGCCTATCTTCACCGGACTACCGGGCTCCAGATAGGTGAAACAGGTTGAGGGCGCAGCCATACCGCGTAAATCCTGCCCGAGATAGCGCGTACAGTAGATACGCAGGCTGTCTTTTTTGGAAAGGATGCCCAGCCCGCAGGTGTGGTCGGTATGCTCATGAGTAAAAAGCACCCCGCTAAGCTCACTCACACTCAGTCCACACTCGGCCAGGCCTTTGCGTATGCGTGTGGCACTTATGCCGGTATCGACCAGCAGGTGGGTGCCACCGCCGGAAATAACGGTGGCATTGCCCTTGCTGCTGCTGGCCAGTGGTGAAATCCGTATCATTATTCCGCTGTGGCAGGTGCTTGCGGCTCGCTGATAAACCTGGGCTCTACATCTGCCGGGGTCAGTTGATCCAGCGGTTTACCGTTGTAGCAACCGGTCTGAGCCTGCAGGAAGGCTGTCACATCTGCCACCAGAGCCTCTGTCGGCGTTTTTCGGGTTTGCGTCTGGAACATGATGCGCACTGCGTCCTCGAGCTTGTCGACCGTTCCGGTGTGGAAGTAGGGAGCGGTAAGGGCGATGTTGCGCAGGTTAGGTACGCGGAACATGTCCTTGTGCTGCTCCTTCTTTGTAAAGTCCCTCAGGCCGAACGCTCCTTCTGTGTAATTGCTTGTTGCACGAGAGCGGAAATCCGCATGAGTATTGATGTACTCAAAGCTCTGACCACCGAGGGTGGGGCCGGCATGGCAGGTGGCACAACCATAGTTCAGGAAGGCGTACATGCCGTTTACCTGCTGTTCGGTCATGGCCTTGTCGTCACCGGTCAGGTAGCGATCGAAAGCGCTGTCCGGCGTGGCCAGAGTACGCTCAAAGGCGGCGATAGCATCGGTAATGGTATCTGCCGTAATCCCTTTACTGCCGTAGATGAGCGGGAAGAGAATGCGGTACTCCTTGTCTCTGGAGAGTTTCTTTGCGATATCTTTCCAGTCATCGGGGTGGCTGTACCCCATTTCCACGGGGTTGAGGGGCGGCCCCCCGGCCTGTTCCTGCAGGTCGGCAGCACGGCCATCCCAGAATTGGCGAATGTTACCCTCTGCATTGTACACGGTGGGGGCGTTTACACCGCCGAGTTGAGGTTTGCCGTCCGGGCCGGGTACGCCCTCAGACTTGGGCAGATTGTCAGTACCACCCTTGGTGAGGTCATGACAGCTGGCGCAGGATACCTCGTTGGTGGTCGAAAGTCGCGTATCGAAGTACAGGCGGTGGCCAAGATAAACTTTGGCTTTGGCTAAATCCGGTGTGGCTCCGTCAGCCTGGCCGCTCAGATAGGCAGCGAAGTCCTCAGGGCTCATGTCAGCCGGGCGAATCGGGGCGAACGCGCGCTTAACAGCCTCCGCTGCATCAAAGTGGTAGCGCATGATGGTCACGTCATCTGCCGTAAGGCCGGTGCCGAGGTGAACCATGGTGTAGAGTGCAGGGGGCATGCTGCGGGTTTTCAGCACATGATCCATCTTCAGAAAATCAATGTTTGAGGAGCGCACTGAGCCATCGGGTTCCATGCAGAAGGCTCGCTGTGCGCCGATGATGTCGCGCTTAACCTGACCGAGTGAGAGCATGTTGGAAAGCCCGTTGAATGCAGGAACTGCACCGTGACAATCTGCACACTTGCTCTGCATGATGGCGGCTGCCATGTTTTTTGCCTGCTGAGGATTAGCGGGTACGGGAAGGTCGCTATCGTGCTCGCCACCGGGTAGCAGAATGGCTGAGAATACACCGGCTACGCCAATGGTGACGGCTGCGGCTGATATGCCGAAAAGGTAAGGAGTGAGCTTCTTGTTCATGACAATGGGGAGACTTTCTATGTTTGATATTCTAGCAGTTTTTTGCAGGATGACAAGCAGGAAAGTGCCTGTTTGTTTTTATTCCGTTCATCCTGAGGGGGCTGTGAGTAATTATTTTTTGTGTTTGAGCCGATATTCTCGCTCTTTACGCAGTTCTCTGAGCATGGCTTGAGGGTCTGCATATTCAGCCTGTAGCCTATCTGTCGCTCGCTTTCTACTTTCCGGCGGTGAACAGAGCTCTATAATCATGAGGTTGTCACGGCGCATACTCTCGATATCCGACAGGCTATCGGCATTTTCGCGGGTGCGCCGTATGCGGTTATTGAGCAGCCCGGCCAGTAATTGCAGTAAATCGCCCCTGTGTGCGGCCGATACTTTCGGTAGCGATTGAATGACGTGTTCGATGGCCTCATCGTCATTCATCCGCCGGGTGGCAGTTCTTATGTTATCAATGAGATTCAAATCCTGCAGCTCGGTGTGTATGCCGGTTTCGTTCATCGGGTCCAATTCTGCAATTTCTTGGCGGAGTTCATGCATGTCGCGGCGGAAAACACCCGGCATGTTCCAATAGAACGTTTTGAGAGAATGGGCCTTTGCCACGCCTGACTGAGTTGCAGCCTGTTTCAGAAGTGTGGCATTGGTGAAAGCCAAATCGAGAGATTGCGTGACCGATGCCAAATCCGTACGACCGCCGGTAAATCCGCCGATAAACTGCCCATCCGCCGTGATAACAAGTACGGTCGGGAAGGTGTTGACCTTGTATTGAGCGACCAAAGCCTGATTTTGCTGAATTTGGGCTTTCGTCATTTTGGAAGTATTGCGGGGCAAATCCACTTCCATCAGTACAAACTTGTCGCGAGCATAGGCGTAGAATTCGGGGGTGTCGAGCACCATGCGTCTCATGGTCATGCACCAGCCGCACCAGTCAGAACCGGTGAAATCCAGAACAATTGGTTTCTGCTCTGCCTGAGCCTGTTCACGGGCTGCAGCGAAATCTGTCAGCCATGTATCTGTTGCCAGAGCTGCCGGCATGACAATGGCGGCACTGGCTGCAAAGAGAGTGAGCGCTTTCATCACGTCCATATTCTGTGCTATCGGCTCAGCTAATGCAAGCAAAAAAGCAAGCCGTTTCGCATATTCACGAAACGGCTTGCCTGAAATAGTTTCTGATTTATCGGAATTAACCGTTAAAAGCGGTCTTGTAAACCTGCAGAACCTCTTCGCGAGTGCAGGGGCGGGGGTTGCCGCCGGTGCAGACGTCAGCCATGGCGGCATCGGTCAGAGCCTCCAGGTCTTCCTCCTTCACGCCGATTTCGGCCAGAGTCTGGGGAATCTTAACATCGAGGGAGAGCTGCTTGACGGCATCGATAGCGGCCTTGCGGTACTCCTCCTGGCTCATGGCGTCTACGCCCTGCACACCCATGGCGCGGGCAATCTCACGGAACTTCTCGCCGGTGTAGGGGGCATTGTACTCCATGACGTAGGGGAGCAGCACAGCGTTGGCCACACCGTGGGGGGTGTTGTAGAATGCGCTCAGGGGGTGAGCCATGCCGTGTACGACACCGAGACCTACGTTCGAGAAGG